>NZ_JBEXYK010000013.1:0-180945 GCF_040630865.1 Nonomuraea sp. NPDC005730 | reverse complement strand
GTCCCCATCGGCACCCCCGGCGAGCTCTACATCGGCGGCATCCAACTCGCCCGCGGCTACCTCGGCAAACCGGCACTCACCGCCGAACGATTCCTCCCCGCACCCGGCGGCAGGCGCCTCTACAAGACCGGCGACCTCGCCCGCTGGCTCCCCACCGGCGAACTCGAATACCTCGGCCGCACCGACCACCAGGTCAAGATCCGCGGCATGCGCGTGGAGCTGGGCGAGATCGAGGCCGTGCTGCGCGAGCGACCCGGCGTCACGGCGGCGGCGGCCAAGCTGGTGAACGGCCGCCTGGTCGGCTACGTCGTCGGCGACGTCCCCGACCTGTCCGACGCACTGCCGGATTTCATGATCCCGACGGCGTGGGTGCGGCTGGACCGCCTGCCCGTCACCCCCAACGGCAAGCTCGACCGCGCCGCCCTCCCCGCGCCCGACCGCCCGGCCGACCTGCCGTGGGAGCCGCCGCGCGGCGCGGCGGAAATCGCCGTCGCGCAGGTCTGGCAGGAGGTTCTCGGCCTCGACCGGGCCGGACGGCACGACACCTTCTTCGCCGTGGGCGGCGACTCGATCAGCAGTCTCAAGGTCGTGGCCCGGCTGCGCGCCACCGGCTACGACGTGGAACTGCAGCAGCTGTTCACCCATCAGGCGGTCGCCGAACTGGCCGCCGTGCTGCGGCCGCGGCAGGCCGTACCGGAGACCACGGCGGGAGCCTTCGACCTGCTCAGCGTGGCGGACAGAGAGAGGCTCACGCGATGATCATCGACGCCTACCCGCTCAGCGCCCTCCAGGCGGGGATGCTGTACCACAGCGAGCTGGACGGCGTGACCTTCCATGACCACACCACGCTCACGCTGCGCGGCACGTTCGACGAGGCGGCCCTGGTCAGGGCGCTGGACGAGCTGTCGGCCCGGCACGAGGTGCTGCGGACGTCCTTCGACCTGACCGGGTTCAGCGAGCCCGTCCAGCTCGTGCACGACCGCGCGGAGATCCCGCTGACCGTCTCCGGCGGCGAGCCGGAGTACGGGCCGTTCGACTGGACGCGGGCCCCCCTGCTCCGCGTCCATGTGCGGCCCGAAGCCGACCGGTTCGCGCTGACCGTCTACTTCCACCACGCGATCCTCGACGGGTGGAGCGTCGCGAGGCTGGTCAGCGAGCTGCTGGAACGCTATGCGACCCCCGGGCTGCCGGTGGAGCCGCCGGCGGCGCGCTTCCGTGACCTGGTGGCGGCCGAGAAGGCCATGCTCGCCCGGCCGGAGGCGGCGGAGTTCTGGCGGGAGGCGATCGCCGAGGCGCCGGAGGGCCGGTTGCCCCGGATGCCCGGCTACCCCACCGGCGGGCCGCGCGAGGTCGCGGTGCTCGCCACGGCGCTGCCCGGCGAGCTGGCCAAGGCGCTGGCCGAGGAGGCGGCCGCCGCCCGGGTGCCGCTGCGGTCGGTGGTGCTCGCGGCGCACGTGCGCGTCATGGCCCTGCTCACCGGCGACGCCGACGTCCTGACGGGGATGCTCACGCACAGCCGTCCGGAAAGCGAGGCCGGCGACGAGGTGCTCGGCCTGTTCCTCAACACCGTCCCGCTGCGGGTGCGGGCCGACGCGCCCGACCTGGTCCAGCGGGTCTTCCAGGCGGAGGTGGCGGCGCTGCCGTACCGGCACTTCCCGCTCTTCGAGATCCAGCGGGCCAGCGGTCGCGCGCGCCTGCTGGACACGCACGTGGACTTCCGCGACTTCCACGTGAACGGCGCCGCCGCCACGCCCATCGAGGGCCAGGACTTCTTCGAGCAGACCGACTTCGCCTTCAGCACGGCCTTCGTCCGGATGCCGGGCCAGGGGCTGACGCTGACCATCTCCTACGACACCACGCAGTTCCCCGCCGACCAGATCGCGGCGATCCGGGACCACTACCTCCGCGCCCTGTCCGGAGATGTCGGCATCTCGCCGCAGGACACGGCTCAGCTCGCGCGCTGGAACGCCACCGACCGGGAGCATCCGGGCGGGACCCTGCACGACCTGGTCTTCGAGCAGGCCGAGCGCACCCCGGACGCGACCGCGCTGGTCTTCGAGGGCGACCGGCTGACCTACCGCGAGCTGGCCGACCGGGCCCGCGCGGTGGCCGCCGGGCTCGACGTGCGGGTGGACCAGCCGGTCGGCGTCTCCATGGAACGCGGCCTCGACCTGCCCGTCGTGCTCCTCGGCGTGCTGGCCGCCGGCGGCGCCTACCTGCCCCTCGACCCGGCCGATCCCGAGGAACGGCGGCGCGGCATGCTCGCCGACGCGGGGGCCGAGACCGTGCTCACCGCCGCGGTCTCCGGAGACCGGTTCACCCCGCCAACGGTCCGCGAGGACAACCTGGCCTACGTCATCTTCACCTCCGGCTCGACCGGACGGCCCAAAGGCGTGGGCGTCTCGCACCGCGCGATCGTCAACCGGCTGCGCTGGATGCAGGACACCTTCCGGCTCACCCCGCAAGACCGCGTCCTGCACAAGACGCCGACCACCTTCGACGTCTCGGTCTGGGAACTGTTCTGGCCGCTCATCACCGGCGCCACCATGGTCATCGCCCGGCCCGGCGGCCACCGCGACACCGCCTACCTGCGCGACCTCATCAAGACCGAGAACATCACCACGACGCACTTCGTCCCCTCGATGTTGCAGGCGTTCCTGGAAGAGGAAGGGACTCAACTTCCGCCCCGGATCATCTGCTCCGGCGAAGCCCTCCCACCCGGCCACGACCTGCCCGGACTGCACAACCTCTACGGCCCCACCGAGGCGGCCGTCGACGTCTCCTGGCACCCCTGCCAACCCGGAGAACCCCTGGTCCCCATCGGCAAACCCGTCGACAACACCACCCTGCATGTTCTCGACCAGAACCTGCACGAAGTCCCCATCGGCACCCCCGGCGAGCTCTACATCGGCGGCATCCAACTCGCCCGCGGCTACCTCGGCAAACCGGCACTCACCGCCGAACGATTCCTCCCCGCACCCGGCGGCAGGCGCCTCTACAAGACCGGCGACCTCGCCCGCTGGCTACCCACCGGCGAACTCGAATACCTCGGCCGCACCGACCACCAGGTCAAGATCCGCGGCATGCGCGTCGAACCCGGCGAGATCGAGGCCGTGCTGCGCGCCCAGCCGGGGGTCCGCGACGCGGCCGTCACGGCGCACGGGCACAGCCTGGTCGGCTACGTGGTGGGCGACGTGCCCGACCTTCAGGACGTCCTGCCCGACCACCTGATCCCGCGCCGGTGGGTGCGCCTGGACGCGCTCCCCCTCACCCGCAGCGGCAAGCTCGACCGGGCCGCGCTGCCCCCGCCGGAGACGGCGGGCGGCCGGCCGTACGTGCCGCCTCGCGACGAGGTGGAGGCGCGCCTCGCCACGCTCTACGAAGAGGTGCTGCAGGTGCCCGCGGCCGGGATCCTGGACGACTTCTTCGAGCTCGGCGGCCACTCGCTGAGCGCCCTGCGGCTGGCCGCCCGCATCCGCCAGGAGCTGGGGCGGAGCCTGCCCGTGGGCACCGTGCTGACCGCGCCGACGATCAGCAAGCTGGCCAGGGTGCTCCGCCAGCCGGAGGACCTGGCGCCGCCGAGCCACATCGTGCCGCTCAACCCGGACGGCGACCGCATGCCGATCTTCTTCATCCACGCGCTCGGCGGCCAGGTCTTCCGCTACCACCCGCTGGCCCGCCGCCTCGGCCCCGACCAGCCGGTGTACGCCATCGCCGCGCGCGGGCTCGTGCCCGGCGAGGAGCCGCACGCCACGCTCGCCGAGATGGCCGACGCCTACGTGGCCGACCTGCTGGAGGTGCGGCCGGCGGGGCCGTACGTGCTGGGCGGGTTCTGCATCGGCGGGAACATCGCCCTGGAGGTGGCCAGGCGCCTGCGCGAGCGCGGCGAGCAGGTGCCGCTCGTCGTGCTCCTCTACGCCAACGCCGAGGAGCCCGTGGCCGAGGCGTCGCTGGAGGACGACACGGTCCTGCTGTTCCACGCGCTGGCCGGCGGCCCCGAGGAGACACTCGGGCTGGACCCGGCCGAACTCGCCGCCCGGCCGCCGGAGGAGCAACTCCTCACGGTCATGGGCGCCGCCTCCGCCGCCGACCGGCTGGCGCCCGACACCGCCGAGGTCGAGCAGGCGCGCCGCTACCTGGCCGTGTTCCGGGCCAACGCGCACGCGGTCGGCGGCTACCGGCACGAGCCCTACGACGGCGACGTCGCGCTCTTCGCGCCCACGCGCGAGGACGGCAACTGGCCCTCCGTGGCCAAGGGGCGGCTCGCCCACTTCGCGATCCCCGAGGAACGCGTCCCGATCCTGTACGAACCCCTGGTCGCCGGAGCGGCCACCGAGATCAGAAGGTGGATGGATCATGGCATCCCCGACCAGTGAGCAGACGAGCCTCTGGAAGCACCCCGACTTCCTGCGGCTGTGGGCGGGCCAGAGCCTGTCGCAGTTCGGCTCGGCGATCAGTCTCTTCGCGTTCCCCGTCATAGCGGTCACCGTCCTGAACGCCTCCGAGGCGGAGATGGGCGTCGTCGGCTTCCTGCTGCGGCTGCCGATGGTGTTCTTCCTCCTGTTCGGCGTGCTGGCCGACCGGGTGCGCAAGCGGCCCATCCTGATCTGGACGGACGTGGCGCGTTTCGTGCTGCTGATGCTGATCCCCGTCGCGTGGTTCGCCGACCTGCTCACGCTGACCTGGCTCTACGGCGTCATCTTCGCGCTCGGGCTGCTCAGCACGCTCTTCCAGACGGCCTACCGAAGTTACTTCCCGTTCCTGGTGCCGCGGGAGAACTTCATGGAGGGCAACTCCAAGCTGCAGCTGACCGAGTCGGCCGCCCAGACATTCGGGCCAGGCCTGGCCGCGGCGCTGCTGAAGGTGCTCGCCGCGCCCGCGCTGCTGATCATCGACGCGGTGTCGTACCTGGCCTCCGCGATCGCGGTGTCCCTGATCAGGCGGCCGGAGGCCCGGCCGGAGCCGGACGATACCACCCCCGGGCAGGTGCACAAGGCGATCTGGCAGGGCATGGGCTGGGTGATGCGGCACGAGCTGATCCGGCCGCTGGCCGTCTCCTCGGCCGTGTACTCGCTGTTCATCCTGGGCTCGATGAACTCGATCTACGCCCTGTACGTGATCCGCGACCTGGGCGTGCCCGCGGGCTGGTTCGGCAGCATCCTGGCCGGCGGCGGCGTGGGCGCGATCATCGGGGCGCTGGTCGCCGTCAAGGTGATGCGGCGCTACGCGATCGGCAAGGTGCTGGTGTGGTCGATGGTGTACGGCAACCTCGCGCTCTTCCTCATCCCGCTGGCCGTCGGACCGGTCTGGGTGTCGGTGGCGATGCTCGTCGTCGCGCAGCTGGTCAGCGGCGTCAGCTCGCAGATCTTCTTCGTCACCAACACCAGCCTGGTGCAGACGGTCACCCCGCCGCACCTCCAGGGCCGGGTGGTGGCGTCGATCTACTCGCTGGGCCTGATCCCCGCCCCGCTGGGCGCGCTCGGCGCCGGCCTGCTGGCCGGCGCCGTGGGCACGCGTACGACGCTGTGGGTGGTCATCGCCATCGGCGCGCTGGTGCCGATCGCGGCGATGGCCTGGTCGCCGCTGGCCAAGCTCATCGGGATGCCGGCGCCAGACTCGCAATGAGCCGCAGCTGACGGCTGCGCAGCCGCCGGGTGGGCGTGACCAGGCCGACGATCAGCGTGGTCGCGCCCGCCTCCTGGTAGGCCGCCATCCGCTCGCGCACCTTGCCCGCGGGGCCGCACATGGTCATCGCGTCGACGAGCGCGTCGGGCAGCATCGCCATGGCCTCGCCCTGCCGCCCGTCCAGGAAGGCCTCCTGCATGCGGGCGGCCTCCTGCTCGAAGCCGAGCGTGGCGGCCAGACGGTTGTAGAAGTTGGTCCGGCGTGAGCCCATGCCGCCGAGGTAGAGGGCGAGCATGGGCCGCATCATGTCGTAGGCCAGCTCCTGGTCCTCCTCGACGAGCGTGAGCACCATGGGTGCGACGTCCAGGCCGGCGCCGTTCAGGTGCTTGGCCATCCGGGCCAGGTGGTCGGGCGGGAAGTGGATGGCCAGCCAGCCGTCGGCGAGCTCGCCGGCCAGCGCGACGGTCTTCGGGCCCATCGCGGCCAGGTAGACCGGCAGCCGCTCCTGCACCGGCGCGACGGCCAGCGTCAGCTCCTTGCCCTCGCTGCCGGGCAGGGGCAGCGACATCGTGGGTCCCTCGTGCCGCACCGGCTCGCCGCCCAGCGCCTTGCGCACCACCTGGAGGTAGTCACGGGCGCGGGCCACCGGCCGCTCGAAGCGCTCGCCGTGCCAGCCCTCGACCACCTGCGGGCCGGACAGGCCCACGCCCAGCCGGGCGCGGCCGCCGGAGAGCTGGTCGAGGGTGGCCGCCGTCATCGCGGCGACCACGGGTTTGCGTCCCGACATCTGCAGCACGCCGGTGCCGAGCGCGATGCGTTCGGTCTGGCCGGCGATCCAGGCCAGCAGGCTCGCCGGGTCGGTCCCGTAGGTCTCGGCCGCCCACACGGAGGAATAGCCGAGGGCCTCCGCCTCGCGGACCAGCGCCAGGTGGTCGGCCGGGCCGAGGCCCGCGCCGCCCCAGTAGCTCATGCTGTAACCGAGGCGCATCCCATCTCCTCAACGATCGCGGCTGCCAGGGCGTCCGGGGTCTCCTCGGCCAGCCAGTGGGTGGAGTCGAGCTCCTTCAACGTGGGCCTGTGCACGCTCTGCCGCCGCCAGCCCAGGAGGCCGCCCCTGGTCAGCGAGGCGTCCCTGGCTCCGTACAGGACGGAGAGCGGCACCGGCAGCGGTGGTCCCGGCCGGTGGTGATAGCCGGCCAGCAACCCGAAGTCGGCGCGCAGCGCCGGCTCCAGCACCGGCCAGAGCGCCTCCCGGTCGGCCAGCTCCGGCGGGACGCCGCCGAGCTCGATCAGCTGCTCCCAGAACAGCCACGACGGCAACGACGGCAGGCGGCGCATCAGCAGGGTCACGTCCGGCGCGGCGAACGAGCCCACGACCAGCCGTTCCGGCCGCCCGCCCAGCTCGACCACGCGCCGGCAGACGAGGAAGGCCAGCAACGCCCCGCTGCAGTAGCCGAACAGCGTGTACGGCTCCCGCCACCCGGCCAGGTCGCGCGCCAGGTCGTCGACCAGCCCGTCGAGGTCGGTCCGCGGCTCTTCGGCGAGCCTGGCCTGACGTCCCGGCAGGTTGACCGACCACAGGCCCACCTCGGGCGGGAAGTGCCCGGCGAGCTCGCCGAGCGAGGCCGGACCGCCGCCCGCGTGCGGGAAGGCGACCAGCGCCCGCTCCCCCTCCTTGACCTGGACGTACCACGGCGTCATCGGGCTTCCCCCAGGTGCAGGGCCAGTTCGGCCGGCGTCGGATGGTCGAACACGGCCCGTACCGAGACGGCGCGGCCCGCCAGCTCCCCCAGCGGGCCGATCAGCCGGACGGCCAGCACGGAGTGGCCGCCGTTGAGGAAGAAGTTGTCGTGCGGCCCGAGCCCGGGTCGTTTCAGCGCCTCGCTCCACAGCGCCACCACCCGCCGGACCAGCCCGTCACCCGCCTCGCGGGCCGGGGCGCGGCCCTCGTCGGGCACCTTGAGCTCGCGGTAGGCGATCTTGCCGTTGGCCGTGGTGGGCAGCCTGTCGGTGACGACGTACCGGGTGGGGACGGCGTAGTCGGGCAGCCGCGTCCTGGCGAAGCGCCACAGCTGTTCCTCAGTGGTCTCGCCGGTGACCTCCAGGAAGGCGGCGAGCCGTCCGTCGGTCTGCGGGTCGCCGTCGAGGATCACCGCGGCCGTGCGCACCGCCTCGTGCTCGTGCAGCGCGGCCTCGACCTCGCCGAGCTCGATGCGGTGGCCGCGCAGCTTGATCTGCCGGTCGTCGCGGCCGAGCAGCTCCAGCCCGCCGTCGTGGCGGACGCGCGCGCGGTCGCCGGTCCGGTAGAACCGGCCGTACCGGTCGTGGTGCCCGAAGCGCTGCGCCGTCAGCTCGGGACGGTCGAGGTAGCCCGCGCTCACCCCCGCGCCGGCGACGCACAGCTCGCCCGGCACGCCCGGCGGCAGCTCGCGGCCCGCGGCGTCGGTGACGAAGATCTGGGTGTTGGCCAGCGGCTCCCCGGCGGGGACCGGGTCGAGCGGCGGCTCGCGCAGCTCGGCGGCGGTGGACCAGATGGTCGTCTCGGTCGGCCCGTAGACGTTGAACACCCGGCACCCCAGCTCCAGCAGGTCCCTGGCCAGGGCGGCGGGCATCGGCTCGCCGCCGCACAACACCGTGCGTCCGGCCAGCTCCCGCCCGGCCTCCGGCGCGATCAGCCGCCACGCGGTGGGCGTGGCCTGCACGACCTGGACGTCGCTCGCGGCGATCAGCTCCAGGAACCTGCCCGGCTGCAGCTGGTCGTCGTCGGAGGCCACGACCACGGTGCCGCCGCAGGCCAGCGGCAACAGCAGTTCCAGCCAGGAGATGTCGAAGGAGGTGGTGGTGGACCACAGGACGCTGGTGGGCGCGCCCAGCCGGTCGGCGAAGTCGAGCACGAGGTTCGTCAGGTTCCCGTGCGTGACCTGCACGCCCTTGGGCTGCCCGGTGGAGCCGGAGGTGTAGATGACATAAGCGATGTTCCCCGTCTCGGCGGGTTCGTGGTCCCCCGCCGTGCCGGGCATCGGCACGACCGGCGTCCCGCCCGCCCACTGCGGAGTGCCCGCCGCGACGACCAGCCGCGCCCCCGAGTCGGCCACCTGGAAGGCCAGGCGCGACTCCGGCTGCCGCACGTCCAGCGGCAGGAACGCCGCTCCGGCCTGCCACACGCCGAGGACCGCCGCCACCAGGTCCGCCGAGCGCCCCAGGGCCAGGGCGACGACGTCGCCGTGGCCCACTTCTCGCTCGCGCAGCAGGTCGCGGACCGCGGCCGCGCGCCCCAGCAGCTCGTCGTAGGTGACCTCGTGGCCGCCCTCGCGCACCGCCACGGCCGGGCCCGGCACGATGCGCCCGACCAGCGTGCCGGGCCAGGCGCGGCCCGTGTCGTTGACCCGGTCGAGCAGCGCCCGGTCGGCCGGGGAGAACACGTCCGGCACGCCGCCGCGGGCCGCCTGCCGCACCACCGCGCACAGCCTGGCCGTGAACGCCGCGATCTCGTCCTCGTCGTGCACCTCGGTGCTGTGCACCATCCGGACGGTGAGCCGGTCCGGCTCCTGGATGACGTTGCACTGCATGTCCAGGCGGCTGCGGTCGATCAGGTCGTCGACGTATCCGGGCACCTCGCCCTGGATGTGCACCTTCTCGTCGCTCCAGGGCCGGTAGTTGAACATGTGCCGGAACAGCGGGACCCGCCAGTCGTCCGTGCCGTGGCCACGACGGGTCAGCACCGCCTCCACCGAGGCCCCGGCGTGCTCGACGCCCTCCGCGAACGCCTCCTCCACGCGCCTGGCGACCTGCTCGAAGTCGTCGTCCAGCTCGACGTGGACGCGCAGCGGCAGGGTGCTCACGGCATAGCCGACGCGCCGGTGCTCCTCGCCCGTCTTGGTGCTGACCGGCATGCCGATCACCAGGTCCGGGCCGGCACCGTGCCCGCGCAGCGTCAGCAGGAAGGCGGTGGCCAGCACGATGTTGCCGGTGGTGCGCAGCCTGGCGCGCAGCTCGTCCAGGGCCGCCACCGTCTCGGCGTCCACCTGCCAGGAGCAGGTGTGCCCGGCGAACGTCGGACGGCCCGGCGAATGCCGGCTCCCCGGCAGCACCATGGCGTTGGGGTCGACGCCGTCGAGCCTGTCGAGCCAGTAGCCGATCGACTCCTCCGACGGCTCCCCCGGCTCCAGCATCGGCGCGGGCCCGGCCAGCTCGGGGGGCAGCGAGCCGTGCCCGGTCTGGCTGTCGTAGAAGCGGCCCAGCTCCTCCACCAGGAGCTGCATGGAGGTGCCGTCGATGATGATGTGGTGGCCGGCCAGGCACACCACGGTTCCCGCGCCGTCGGGCAGGGTGAAGTGTCCCACCCTGATGAGCAGGTCGCGGCCCAGGTCGAAGGGCTCGTCCAGGAAGGCCCGCAGGTCCGCGACCAGCGTCTCCTCCGTCGTGGCCCGGGTCTCGACCTTCAGCTGGGCGTCCTGGGGCGCCACCAGGTGCCGGACGGGCGTCCCGTCCACCACGGGGAACCGCAGGCGCAGCGCCGGATGCCGCTTGACCAGCCGGTTCACCGCGATCTGCAGCGGCAGCCTGCGCAGCGGCGTCCCGAACCTGAGCGCCACCGCCAGGTTCGACACGCCGCTGTCCGGCGCGAGCTGCTCCAGCACCCAGAAGGAGTACGGCACCGCCGACAGCGGGCGCGGCTCCTCCACGGAGGCGGGCAGCTCCGGCTGCGGCCGCGGGATGGGGACGCGTTGCAGCGGATGGTCGGGGTCGAGCGCGGCCCAGTCCACCCGGCCGCCGCCCGTCCAGAACCTGGCCACGGCGGCCAGCAACCCCGCCCGGTCGTGACCTGCCTCGATCTCGGCCCCGGCGTTCGCCCGCGTGAGGGCGGCGAGCGTCTCGTGCGGCGAAGGGTCGTCCGCGAGGGCCGCCGGGTCCGGGACGTCCGGCAGGACGCCCCAGGCGGCGAGGGTGGCGGCCAGCCCGTAGGCGGTGGTGAGGGCGGGTGGCGCCGCGACGCCGCGGGCTTCGAAGACCTCCTCGCACACGTCCACGGCCTCGGTGAACACCCGCTCGACGCCGTACAGACCGGCGGTCCCGGCGGAGAGTGTCAGGCGCACCGGCTCCTGCTCGTAGGTGTGCTCCCGGCCCAGCGCGAGAGCGGCCTCCGCGGCGCTCCGGCAGACCACCGCGCCGCGCACGGGGTGGTGGACGCGTCCCTGCTGCAGGGTGCCCGCCACGTCGGCGTAGCGGTCCTCCGGCAGCCCGGCGAGGAAGCCGGCCAGGCTTCGCCGTACCGACTCCGCCTCCTCCCGGGTGCGGCCGGACCACACCACGACCCGCGGGCGGCCGTCGCCCGGCGCGTGCACCGGCGGACAGCCTTCCTCGACCGCCAGGTCGTCGGGCCAGATCACCCGGTGCACCAGGTCGCCGTCGAGCAACGCCCGGTCGAGCAGCCGCAGGACCAGGGTGCCGCGCAGCGTTCCGGGCGGCAGCTCGCCGGCGTCGGTCACGGCGAGCTCGCACTCCCCGGCCAGCAGCGCCGCGCAGGCCTTGCCCACCCCGCCGTACAGCCGGACGACCTGCGCTCCCGGATCGTGTCCGGCCTCCTCGGCCGCCCCGGGCTCCAGCGGGAGACGCCCCATCGCGATCACCGCGACGGGCTGTTCGTGCGAGGTCACCGACCTTCCTCGCGGATCCTGGCGCGCACGTCGCGGCGGCTGCCGCCCAGCGGACGGCGGCGGGCGCCGTCCTGCCTGGCCGCCGGGGCGGGCGTCTGGCCCTTCGCGATCAGGTGCGAGAGCGCGCGCAGGTTCGGGTGCGTGAACATCGCGGTGACCGGCAGCTTCAGGCCCAGCGCACCGGTGATCTCCTCGTGCAGCTCGACCAGGGCGAGCGAGTCGAAACCGGCTTCGAAGAAGTTGAGATCGGGATCGAGGGCGCGGCCTAACCTGCGCTCCACGAGTGATGCAACCGCGTCGGCCTGGGTCATCCGGCGTCCTTCGTCTCGCCTGCGATCGGACGGGATCACCGTCCACCTCCCAGCATCCTTCCCGAGCGCCGTAATCCACCACAAGCCCGTATTTTTCGGGATTTCGGTCACGCAAAAACTACGTGGAGCCACGGCGCCGGGCCTGACATGGCGCTACGCGGCGTACGAGCACGCACCGAGCAGGAACGCTCGCCCACCGTACGCGCCCCCGCGAAGCGCTCGGTGGGCGACGAAGGGGGCGCCCGTTCGCGGACGCCCCCTTCCGTCAGTTCCGGCTCACCCGCCGACGGAGACGCCGAGCTCCGCCTCGACGAGCTGGAACATGATGTCCCACGTCTTCCACTCGGTGTTGGTGTGGACGGCGACGGTGTGCCGGCCGTCGGAGGTGCCGACCACGAGCAGCCACGATCCCCAGAGGCTGCCGCCGACGCCGCGCAGGGTCACGCCGCCGGTCGCCCGCGGGTCGAGCTCGAACAGGCCGAGGCCGTAACGCGTGTACGGCATCCAGTGGCTGCCCTCGGTCGAGACGGTGGTCCACATCTGCCGATGCTGGGCCGGCGGCAGCAGGCTGCCGGTGGACATCGCGCCGAGGAAGCGGATCATGTCGCCGGTCGTGGAGACGACGTTCCCGGCCGACCAGCCGAGTGAGGTGTTGAACTCGGTGACGTCCAGGGGCGGCAGGCCGGGCTCCTCCATCAGCGACTCCCAGTTCTCCGGGGTGATCGTCGAGGGGTCGACGCCGTCCTTGAAGAACATGGTGGAGTAGGCGCGCGGGTGCGGATCGGGGTACCCGGTGTCGCCGGGCGGGCGCACGCGGGTGTGGGCCAGGCCGAGCGGCTGGACGACCCGGCGGTCGACCTCCTTCTCGTAGGTGCTGCCGGTGACCTTCTCGATGATCGCCCCCGCGACGTGGAAGCCACCGTTGGAGTACTCGAAACGTTCGCCGGGCGCGCCGACCGGGGGCTGGGAGATCGCCAGCCTCAGCAGGTCGTCGGTGGTGAACGCGTCGAAGCGGTGCCGGAGCATCCCGGAGCGGGTGGCGTAGCGGTGGCTGACCTCGGGCGCCAGGCCGGTGGCGAACAGGCCGCTGGTGTTGCTCAGCAGGTGCCTGATGGTGATCTTGTCGCCGTCGTAGCCGTTGGCGTCCAGCACGCCGGGCAGCCACGTGTCGACCGTGTCGTCGAGACTCAGCCTGCCCTCGGCCTCCAGGCTCAGCAGCACGGCCGCGGTGAACGCCTTGCCGCTGCTGCCCGTGTGCACGTGTTCGCCGGGCCGGCGGGGGGCGCCGGTCCCGAGGTCGGCCACGCCGGCGGTGGCGAACCAGGTGCGGTCGCCGTCCTTGACCTCGGCGACGACGCCGGGGATGCCGGCCTCGGCCACGGCCCGGTCGAGCACCTGCTGAACACCTTCGCGCGTTGCCATCGCAATGCCTCTCTGTGGTCTCTTCCGTACGTCCTCCACAGTGGCGACCAGCGCTTAGATGCCGCTTAGAACGCTCTTTCAGCTGATGTGCACCGCTTTCGAGGGCGTCGTACCCTTGGCCGTTGTGCGTATCGAGGTGCTGGGACCGGTCCGGGCCTTCACCGGCGACGGCGTGCCCATCGACGTCGGCGGCGTGCTGGTGCGCGCGCTGCTGGCCCGGCTGGCGCTGGCCGAGGGCGGGACCGTGCCGGTCGGCACCCTCGTCGACGACCTGTGGGGGGAGCACGCGCGCGGCGGCACCGTCAACGCGCTGCACGGGCTGGTCCACCGGCTGCGCAGGGCGCTGGGCGAGGCCGGGGTCCTGGAGCGGACGGCCGGTGGATACCGCCTGCACGTGCGCGCCGAGGACGTCGACGCCTGCCGTTTCGAGGAGAAGGCGAAGCTCGGCAGCCACGAACTGGCCTCGGGCGCCGCGCGGCGAGCCGGCTCACTGCTGGCCGAGGCGCTGTCGCTGTGGCGCGGAGACGCGCTGGCCGACGTGCGCGACGCCCCCTTCGCCGGCACGGCGGCGCCGCGTCTGGAAGAGTTGCGCCTGGCCGCCGCCGAGGACCGGTTCGAGGCGGAGCTGCGCCTGGGACGCCACGACGGGATCCTGGCCGACATGGCGGCGATGGCCGCCGCCCACCCGTTGCGTGAACGGCTGGCCGGGCTGCGGATGCGCGCCTTGCACGCGGCGGGCCGCCGGTCCGACGCGCTCGCCGTGTTCGAGCAGGTCCGCGGCACCCTGGCCGAGGAACTGGGGATCGACCCGTCCGGGAGGCTGCGCGACACGCACCTGGCGGTGCTGCGCGGCGAGCCGGAGCGCCCCGAACCGGAACGGCCCCGGCCGCAGGCCGTGCGGGGACGGCTGCCTGCCCCGCTGACCAGCTTCGTCGGCCGCGCGGACGAGCTGAGGCTGCTGGCCGGTTCACTGGAGACCGCCCGGCTGGTCACGGTCGTGGGGCCGGGAGGCGTCGGGAAGACCCGGCTGGCCGTCGAGGCGGCCGGCCGGCATCGAGCCCATCAGCGTGGCCGCGTCTGGCTCGTGCTCCTGGCCGGGGTCACCACGGCCGAGGGGCTGGCCGACGCGGTGCTGGGCACGCTCAGCCTCGCCGACGTCCAGCCTCCCGGCACGCCGCTGGAGCGGGTGGTCAACCTGCTGGCCGGGGGCGAGGGCGTGCTGGTGCTCGACAACTGCGAGCAGGTCTCCGGCCTCGTCGCGGAGTTCGCCGGGCACCTGCTGGAGCGTCTGCCGCACCTGACCGTCCTGGCCACCAGCCGGGAGCCGCTGGAGGTGATGGGCGAGACGCTGTGCCGGCTGGGCCCGCTCGCCCTGCCGCCGGCACACGCCGACGCCGCCCGGGCCGCCGGGTCGGACGCGGTGCGCCTGTTCCGCGATCGCGCGACGGCCGTCCAGCCGGGCTTCGCCATGGACCCGCCGACCACGGCCGCGGTCGTCGACATCGTGCGCCGGCTGGACGGGCTGCCCCTGGCCCTCGAACTGGCCGCCGCGCGGTTGCGGACCATGAGCGCCGAGCAGGTAGCCCGGCGGCTGGACGACCGCTTCCGGCTGCTCAGCACCGGTAACCGGGCCGCCCAGCCCCGCCAGCAGACCCTCCACGCGGTCATCGAATGGAGCTGGGACCTGCTCACCGACCAGGAACGCGCGCTCGCCCGCCGGATCTCGATCTTCCCCGGCCGGACCGGCGTCGCGGCGATCGAGGCGGTCTGCTCCGACGGGACGCTCCCCGCGAGCGAGATCGCCTACCTGCTGGACTCGCTGGTCGGCAAGTCCATCGTGGAGCGGGCCGGGGACGCCTACCGGATGCTGGAGACCATCCGCGCCCATTCGGCCGGCAAGCTCCGCCGCGCCGGGGAGGCCGGGGCCGTCCTGCGCGGGCTCGTGCGGCACTTCGCCGATCTGGCCGAGGAGCACGAGCGGCTGCTGCGCTCGGCCGGACAGGCGCGGGCGCTGCCGCTGTTCCAGGCCGAGTACGACAACCTGATGTTCGCCCTGCACACGGCGATCGAGACCGGCGACGCCCACGCGGCCGCCCGGCTCCTCGGCCCGCTGTACTGGTACTGGGTGGTGCTCCGCTACGACGCGCGGGCCGACGCCTACGTCGCCAAGGTCGCCGCGTTCGGCGACGCGCTGCCCGCCGACGCCCGGGCCGCGTTCACCGCGATCCACCTGGTGGCCGGCGAGGGCGGCCCGATCAAGGATCCCGAGCGCCTGCGCGCGCTCATCGACGACTGCGCGCGTACGGGCGCGCTGCGGCGTCATCCGGCGCTGCTGACCGTCGTGCTGCCCGTGGCGGTGATGATCGGGCCGCAGGAGGTGGTCGACCGGGAGATCAGCCTCGTGCGCGGCGGCTCGGACCGCTGGGCGATCGCCTGCACCCTCATGATCGAAGCCATGCGTCACCGGGAACGCGGCGACCGGGAGAGCTCGGCGACCGCGATCGCGGCGGCGCTGCGCGCGTTCGAGGAGACGGGCGACCGGTGGTGGACGGCCAAGGCGCTGTACGGGCTGGCACAGATCCACGCCGTCGGCGGCGAGCACGACCGGGCGATCGCCGCCCACGAGCGGGCCATCGCGATCGCCGCCGAGCTCGGCTCGCAGGACGAGGTCTCGGCCCGGCTCGGGCTCGCCGCGGCCCGCATGCGCTCAGGCGACCTCACCGGCGCCGGGCACGACGTCGAAGCCGCCGAACGAGCGGCCTGGGAGCGGGGTCAGCCCGTCCTGGAGATCGACGTCCTGGGCAGCCGGGCCGAGCTGTGCCGTCGCCGCGGCGACGTCGAACGCGCCGGGCGGGAACTCGACCGGATGGAGACGCTCGCCCGCCAGGCCCGCCTCACCGCGGAGACGATCGAGAACCTGCTGACGCCCGCCAGGATGTCGAACCTCCTCACCGCCGGGGAAGCCGCGCCCGCGCGGGCGTTGCTGCCCCGGGCCGTCCAGGCCGCGCAGGCGACCATGGACGCCCCCTCGGCCGCTCATCTCCTGGCCCGGCTGCTGTTCCTGGAGGGCGATGCGGCCGGCGCGGCCACCGCGCTCGGGCTGAGCCGGGCCATCCGCGGCGCCTTCGACCACGGCGACGTCGAACTGCGCTCCCTGGCGGACACGCTCACCGAACGTCTCGGCCCCACCGGCTACGACACCGCCTACCGGCAGGGCGCCGCCCTGACTCCGCAGGAGGCCGTCGCCCGGCTGACGTGAGGACGCACCACCCCCCGGCCGTGGAAGCCGGGACGCCCTCCGTCATCATTCGGCCGCGCCGGCGGGAAGCTCGGCCTTGAGGCGGTCGGCGATGTCGGTCCTGAGTGCCTTCTTGTCGATCTTCCCGACCTTGGTCCAGGCGAGCTGCTCGACGACGACCAGCCGTTCGGGAAGCTTGAAACGGGCGACCTCCGCGCTCTCCATCCGCGCCCGGATCTCCTCCAGCGTGACCGTCGCGCCGTCCCGGGGCACGACGTACACGCACACGCGCTCCCCGAGCACGGGGTCCGGCATGGCCACGGCGGCGACCTGGCTCACGGCGGGAAGCCGGTACACGAGGTTCTCTATCTCCTCGGCGGAGATCTTCTCCCCGCCCCGGTTGATCATGTCCTTGTCGCGGCCGGCCACCACGAGGTTGCCCTCGGGGGTACGCAGGCAGATGTCACCCGTGCGGAACCAGCCGTCGCCGGTGAAGGAGCGGGCGTTGTGCTCCGCCGCCCGGTAGTACCCGCGAGGGGTGTACGGCCCGCGGGTGAGCAGGAGCCCCGCCTGGCCGTCCGGCACGTCCCGGTCCCGCTCGTCCACGATCCTGATCTCGTCGGCGGGGCACAGGGGGCGGCCCTGCGTGCCGCACACCGTCTCCACGGGGTCGTCGAGGCGGGTGAAGTTCAGCAGGCCCTCCGCCATGCCGAACACCTGCTGCAGCCTCGCCCCGAGCACCGGCTCGACCTGGCAGGCCAGCTCGTCCGCGAGGCGGGCGCCGCCGACCTGGACGACCCGCAGGGTGGCGAGCTGCCCGGCGCCGTGCTGGACGGCCCGGTCCAGCCAGCGGCCGGCGACCGCGGGCACCACCGCGGTGTGCGTGACGCCTTCCGCCTCGATCGTGGCGAAGGCCCGTACCGGCTCGGGCGAGGGCAGCATGACCACCCGGCCCCCGGCGAGCAGCACGCCCAGGATCCCCGGGCAGGCGAGCGGGAAGTTGTGCCCGGCGGGCAGGCTGACCAGGTAGACCGACTCCTTGGTGACCCCGGCGACCTCGGCGCTGGCCCGGGCGTTGTAGGCGTAGTCGTCGTGGGTGCGGGCGATGAGCTTGGGCAGGCCCGTCGTGCCCCCGGACAGCAGGAAGACGGCCACGTCCCGGGAGGAGGGAGCGGGCAGGTCGGAGCCGGTCCGGCCAGTGGGCGGGCCGCACAGGGCCCGCAGGTCGACGCTGCCGGGCGCGACGTCGTCCCCGGCGACCAGCACCTGCCATCCGGCCCCGGTGGCCGCGCGCACGTCGGCCGCGAGGTCGTGAGCGAGTCGCTGGTGGTCGAAGTCCCTGCTCCGGTCGGGGACGGCGATCGCCACCGCCTCGGCGTGCACGGCCAGATACGTCAGCTCCGCCCGGCGATGGGCGGGCAGCGCCATCACCGGCACGACGCCCGCGCGCAGGCACGCCAGCAGGAGGACGACGAACTCCCACGAGTTGCCCAGCTGCATGATGATCCGCTCGCCCGGCGCGATGCCGAGGTCGCGCAGGCGCACGGCGGCGGCGTCGGCGCGATCGGCCAGCTCGCCGTACGTGAGGCGCAGCCCCGGCCCGTCGACCAGCGCCGTGGCGTCCGGATCGCGGCCGGCGACCTCCCGCAGCAGGGTGCCGATCGCGACCCCGGCCCAGTAGCCCTGCTCGGTGAAACGGGTGACGTCGGCGTCGGGCCAGGGCACGGTGTGCTCAGTGATCGGGGTGGGCATCGTCGGCCTTCCTGGTGAGGATGACGGCGTCAAGCGCGACCAGACCTCGCTGCGTGAGCCGGAGCGGATTGACCTCGATCTCGTCCAGGAGCGGGTTGGCGGCGAGCAGGTCGCCGAGCCTGGAGACGATCGTGCCGAGGTCGTCGGGGTCGAGGACGGGGCCGCCGCGCCACCCGGTGAGCAGGGCCCGCCCGGCCAGTTCGGCCGCCATGCCGGCGGCTTCGCCGGGAGACAGCGGGGCGAGCCGGACGGCGACGTCGGCCAGGGCCTCGGCCACCGTGCCGCCCAGCCCGACGAGCACCACGGGCCCGAAGACGGGGTCGCGCCGCGCGCCGGCCACCAGATCGATCCCGGCCGGCGCCATGGCCTCCACCAGGTAGCGGCGGGCGCCCGCCGCGTCCAGCGCGTCGAGCGCGGCGTCCAGCCCGGCGGAGGTGGACACGCCCAGGTGCACGCCGCCGATCTCCGTCTTGTGCAGGACGTCGGCGTCCAGCAGCTTCACGGCGACCGCCGTCCCGAGGGAGTCGAACGCGGCGTGGGCGGCGGCCCGGTCCGCGCAGGCCTGGCGTGGCATGGTCGCCACGCCCAGCCGTCCGAGCAGGGCCTTGCCGGCGTGTTCGTCGTACCGGCCGGCCGGGACGGCCGGCGCCCGCCACGGGGTGGAGGCGGCCGGGCGGGCCGTCCGCGCGCGGGCGTCGGCCAGCAGCGCGGCGGTGGCGGCGGCGACGCCGCGGGCGTCGGCGGCCACGGGCACGCCCGACTCGCGCAGGGCCCTGCGGTCGCGGACGACGTCGTCGCCCGTGCCCGCCAGCCCGAGGACGACGGGGACGCCGCCGGTCAGTCCTTCGCTGACGGCCGCGACGACGTCGACCGCGTCCGGTTCGTGCAGGACGTACCCCGCGATGACGTCGACGCCGGGATCGGCGCCGGTGGCGGCGAGCACCGCGCCCAGCTCGGGCCCCGGACGGCCGGTGTCGACCGGGTTGCGCTGGAAGGTCAGCGGCGGCAGCAGCCCGGCCAGGGTCTCCCGGGTGCCGGGCGCGAGCTCGGGCACCCGGATCCCGCGTCCGCGCAGGTCGTCGAGGAGCAGCAGGCCCGGACCCGCCTGGGCGGTCACGACACCCACCCCCGGGTCGGCGCACGGGCGGGCCCGCGTCACCGCGAGCGCGCCGACGGCGTCGACGAGTTCGCGTTCGTCGTCGACGAGGACCGCCCCGGCCTGGGCCAGCGCGGCGCGCGTGGTGCGCCAGGAGGTCGCCAGCGCCCCCGTGTGCGAGGCGGCGAAGGCCCCGACGTCGTGGCGTCCGACGACCAGGGCGACGACCGGCCGGGTCGCGGTGAGGCGGCGCACGCTCTCGACCAGCCGGGGCCCGTCCGCCACCGACTCCACGTGCAGCGCGACGGCGGCGGTGCGGGGGTCGCCGGCGAGGTGGTCGAGGACGTCGGGGGCGGTGACGCCGGCCGCGTTCCCGAGGCCGACGGCGAGGCTGACGCCGTGCCCCGCCTCGGTCAGCGCGAACGCCAGGGCGTGGTTGACGCCGCCGCTGGCGGCCACGACGGCGACGGCGCCCGGCCTCACCCGGTGGGCGCCGGGGACGAAGCTGGCGGTCAGCCGCGCGTGCGGGGCGAGGAAGCCGCTGGTGTTCGGGCCGAGGAGGCGCAGGCCCGAGTCCCGGGCGATGGCGCCGAGCCGTCGCTGGTGCTCGATCCCGGCGCCGCCCGCCTCGGCGAACCCGCCGCCGCACACGACGGCGGCCCGCACCCCCGCGTCCGCCGCCTCGGCGAGCACGCCGGCGCAGGCCGCGGCGGGCACGCAGAGCAGCGCGAGGTCGACGGGGCCCGCCGCGGCCGCGGCGCCGACGGACGGGTACATGGCGTCGTCGCGCGCGTTCACCAGTGCCAGGAACCCGCCGAAACCGGACAGCGAACGGGCCATGGCGGCGCCGAGTTTGCCCGGGTCGCGAGACGCGCCGACGACCGCGACACCCCGCGGGCCGAACAACGGCCCGAGGTCGTCCACGCGAGCACTCCGACCGGATTCGAGACCGCCCACGCGGGCACTGCGATCGGGTCCGAGGCCGTTCATGAGAGCACTCCGACCAGGTCCGCGCGGCCGGAGAGCACGGTGGTCAGCGCCCGGTCGCGGTCGGGTTCCCGTTCGATCAGCAGGGCGGGCAGTCCCGCGCGCATCCGCGCCTCCTCGCACAGCCGGGTGCGGGTCAGGGCCGTGCCGCCGTGCACGGCGACCAGGGTCGCCCCGGCCGCGACGGGCCCGGACAGGTCAGGCAGGCCGTCCTCGGTGTCCGGCGCCTCCAGCAGGGCGCCCCACGCGCCGGGCAGCGGCGTCGCGGAGAGCGGCAGGTCGTTCTTGCCCCGGACGGCGGCGGGACCGCCGTCCGCGCCGGGCAGGACGTCGAGCAACCGGCCGGACGCCGACCAGCCGGCCGCTTCGAAGCCCGTCTCCAGGGGGGCGGCGCCGTGCAGGTCCCGCCACCGGCGATGGGCCGACGCGACGAACTGCGGCGCGCGTCTGGCCAGGCGCGCGTCGGAGATGCTGCGGGACATGAAGTGGTAGGCGAACTGCCACGGATCGAGGGCGTCGTGGTAGCTGCCGAAGCTCTCCCACCAGGCGAGGCTGGGCCGCGCCGAGTCCTGGATGTGCCGGACCGGCGGCTGGGCGGCCCGCTCGTAGGTCGCGAGGGCGGCCGCCAGGTCGCCGGGGTGCCCGGCCAGCGCCCGCGCGAGCGCGACGGCGTCCTCCATGGCCATCTTGGTGCCCGAGCCCACGGAGAAGTGCGCGGTGTGCGCGGCGTCGCCGAGCAGCACGACGGGCCGCGGGGCCGTCGTGTGCCAGTGGCGGGTGCGGCGGGTGCGGAAGCCGGCCCACCGGGAGTTGTTGGTGAGCAGCCGGCCGCCCTCGATGTGCTCGGCGAACAGCTTCTCCAGGTACGCCTTGGAGCGCAGGTCGCTCACCCCCGGCGGCCGGCTCTCGTCGAAGGCGTCGAGACCGGCCCGCCGCCAGGACGCCTCGTCGGTCTCCACGATGAACGTCGACATGGTGTCGGAGATCGGATACCCGTGCACCGCGAAGACGCCGTCGGGGCCGCGTTCGTGGACGAAGGTGAGCCCGTCGAAGAGGTGGTCGGTGCCGAACCAGATGAACTTGGCCGTGGCGGTCTCCACCTGTGAGCCGAGTCCGGGGCCGAGCTCCTCGCGGATCCGCGAGGAGGCCCCGTCGGCGGCCACCACCAGGTCGTAGCCGGCCAGGTCGGCGAGCGTCACCTCGGTGGAGAACCGGAGCTCCGCCCCGACCGAGCGGGCCCGTTCCTGAAGAAGCAGGAGGAGCGTGCGCCGGACGACCGCGGCCATGCCGTTGCCGCCGCACCTGATCCGCTCACCCTTCAGCCGGACCTCGATGTCGTCCCAGTGCCTGCCGTGCTCGGCCAGGGCCGCGCGCAGCACGGGGTCCGCCTCGTGGATCGCCTCCAGGGTCCGGTCGGAGAAGACCACCCCGAAGCCGAAGGTGTCGTCGGCGCGGTTGCGTTCGAAGACGGTTACCGCGGACGACGGGTCCGCCTGCCGGATCAGCGCGGCGAAGAACAATCCGCCGGGGCCGCCGCCGACCACCGCGATGCGCATGGCCCGCTACTCCTTGGTCGCCAGGCCGAGGATCCGGCCGAGCACGGCGCTCAGCGCCGCCTCCGGATCGTCCGCCATGGACGCGGACCGCCAGGCGACCATGTGGTCGGGACGGACCAGGAGCACCCCGTCCTCCCCGACCTCGGACAGAGCGCGGTAGTCGCCGTAGCTGTCCTCGTAGTCGCAGCCGCGGCCGATCGACCGCACCCGGACGGGCACGCCCAGCCGCTCGGAGACGCGCTCGGCCGCGTCCCGCCAGGCCGCGCCGCCGATGCCGGTGAGCAGGGTGAACCGGCCCCGGCCGCACAGGTCGAAGGTGGAGACGCGCTGCTGGTCCCTGGTCAGCCACACGTGCGGCAGGTGGCGTCCCGGACGGGTGGAGGCGAAGTAGTAGACCTCCTCGTCCCGCGGCGCGGGCTGCTCGGGCGTGCCGTCGGGCACGATCGCGCCGGACGTGTAGTGCTGGTTGGTCTCGACGCCGTGCGTGTTGAAGCACATGATCGTGGCCTGCATCGCGGCGTCGAACGCCTGCCGCCGCTCGCCGCCCTCGGCCGTCGGCCGCAGCAGGCCGTCGAGGGCGTCGCGCAGTTCCGCCGCGCCCGAGGCGGGCGGCAGGCGCAGCGCCATGAAGATCGGCGGCATCAGCCCGTCGCTGCGCTTGGCGCGCTGGACGATCTGCCTGGCGACCGGCAGCCGCTCCTCCCGGTAGCTGTCGAGCAGCGCCGGCGCGGCCTCGCCGCGCAACACCATGGCGAGCTTCCAGCACAGGTTGTAGCTGTCCTGGACGGAGGTGTTCGAACCGAGGCCGTTCATGGGCGAGTGCCGGTGCACGGCGTCGCCGACGCAGATGACCCGGCCCGCCATGTTGTCGGTGGCGTAGACGTCGTTGACCGCCCAGGTGGAGATCGACTCGACCGTCACCGGCACCTGGTCGTCGCCGATCAGCTGGTGGGCGATGCGGACGCCGTCCTCCTCGGTGAGCGAGGGCTGCCCGGCATTGACGTCGTAGCCCCACACGCCGACCCACTTGGTCCACGGGCGCACCATGCGCAGCACGCCGATGCCGTTGCCGTCGTGGCCGACGCCCGGCTGGACGAACCAGTACATGTCGCCCGGACGGTGCTCGACGAAGCGCGTGAGGTCCGCCTCGAACACCACGTTGATCGAGCCGCCGAGTCCCATCTTGCCGACCAGCGGCAGGCCCGCCTGCGCGGCGACGGTCGAGTTGCCGCCGTCCGCGCCGATCAGGTACTTGCTGCGGATGCCGTACTCCTGGCCGGTCAGCCTGTCCCTGACCAGGGCGGTCACGCCGTCGTCGTCCTGCGTGAACGTCAGCAGCTCGGTGTTGAAGCGCACGGACGACCCGCGCGTGGCGGCGGCGTTGACCAGGATGGGCTCCAGCACGTGCTGCGGCAGGTCGCACACCGAGCACGGGCTGGCCAGGTCGTGCTCGGCCTTGAAATGCGGGTGGGTGTACCAGGTGCGCAGGCGGCCGAGCTCCTGGCCGGCGAGGCTGGTGGCGTAGACGTGCTCGCCCATCAGGTGCTGCGGGGTCGCGTTCTTGGTCACCTCGCCTTCCAGCCCGAGGTCGCGCAGCACCTCGACGCCGCGCTGGTTGGTGATGTGCGCGCGAGGCGTGTTCGAGACCCCGGCGTACTTGTTGAGCACCACGTTGGCGACGCCGTACGTCGAGAGCAGCGCCGCGGCGGTGGCGCCCGCCGGGCCGGCACCGACGATCAGCACGTCCGTCTCCACGACGGGGGTGAGGGTTTCCATGTCAATGGCTCCTAGAAGGGGGGACGTCAGTGCCGGTGGCCCCAGAGGTCGGGGCCGGGGATCTCGGTGACCTGCCAGGTCGCGTCGTCGATGAGCACGCCGCCGCTGCCGAACTCGGTGTGCACGCCCACCGGGGACTCGGCGTAGAAGGAGAACATCTGGTCGTTGCTGTGCCGGCCGAGCGTCATGGTGACCGGGACCTCGCGGTCGAGCACGAGGTCGTAGGTACGCCCGACCTGGTCCATGTCGGGGACCTCGAGCATGAAGTGGTGCAGGAACGGCTGATGGATGCCGAAGAACGGGCCGTCCACGAAGGCGATGCTGTGGTGGCGCGGGTTCGTGTGCAGGAACGTGGCCTGGAACGGCCTGCGCATCGTGTCGCTGATCTTGAAGCCCAGGACGTCGGTGTAGAACCGCTGCTGGGCCGGCACGTCCGGGCTGGCCAGCACCACATGGCCGAGGCCGAGGTCGCCCGTGACGAACCGCTCGATGTCCCGCGCCGAGGTGAACTGCCCCTCACCCGCCGAGGCCCCGTGGAACAGCTCCACCCGGTTGCCCGCCGGGTCGAGGAAGTGCGCCATGCCGGCCACGCGGCGGATCTCCAGCTCGCGCTGGGTCGCCTGGTGGGCCACGACGCCGTGGTCGCTCAGTTCGTCGAGCGCGGCGCTCAGCGCGCCGGCGTCGGCGACCTCCCAGCCGTAGTAGGCGCCGCCGTCCTGCTCGCCTGCCTCGACGGTGATGCGGTGGTGCACGTCGTCGATGCGGAAGTGGGTGGCGCCGTCCTCCCCCGCGACCCGCTGCATGCCGAGGATGTCCGTGGCGTAGGTGGTGAAGGCGTCCGGCTCGCGCGCGGACAGGCCGAGGTAGCCGAGCTGCTTGATGTCCATGCCTGATGTCTCCTGTCGTACGAGGTCAGAACGCGTCGTTGAGGAAGCCCCGCAGCAGCGCCGCGTACTCGGCGGCGCGCTCGATCTGCACCCAGTGGCCGCAGTGCGGGAAGATGTGCAGCTGCGCGTTGGGCAGGTGCTGCTGCAGGAAGACACTGGAGTCGGGGGTGACGAACCGGTCCTCGCGACCGTGCACGACGAGGAACGGGTGCGGCATCCGGCGCAGCGCCGACGGCGGCACGGCCATCTCGGCGGGCGAGGAGGAGAAGAAACGCTCGAAGGAACGCCGCACCTCGGGCCGCATGACCTCCTTGTAACGCGTCTCGGTGATCTCCGAGATCGACGTGCCGAGCGCGTCCTCGTCGTGGACGAACCACTTGGTGAGGTTCTCCAGCGCGCTGATCGTCGGGTCCTTGTAGAAGGACACCATCCGCATGACCTCGGGCGTCGGCTGCGAGTGCCCGCCCGCGCTGCCCATCAGGGAGATCCGGGCGAAGCGCGCCGGCGCCGTCATCACCAGGTGCATGGCCAGGGCGCCGCCCATCGAGTTGCCGACCAGGTGCGCCCGCTCGATGCCGCGGGCGTCCATCAGGGCGAGCACCTGCTCGACCCGCATGCGCATCCAGCCGGTCAGGCTGCCCGGCATGTCCTCGGGATGGTCGGTGCGGCCGTAGCCGACGAGGTCGGGGGCCAGCACGTGGTAGTCGTCGCTCAGGGCGGGCATGAAGCCGCTCCAGTTCGACACCGCGTTGGCGCCGGGGCCGCCGCCGTGCAGCAGGATCACGGTCTCGCGGTGGTCGTCGCCGCTTTCCAGAAAAAATGTGGAATAGCCGTTGGTCTCGACGGTGCGCTCGGTCACTGGAATGGGTTCCTTCCCGTGCTGTACGGGCATTGCCCGGCATGATCTGTTGATCGGGCGGACGGCTGTGATCGGCCCGCGGGGCGACGGCGGGGCTTGCCACCCGCACCCCTCGCATTGCTAACTTGTGCGCTGTCGCACCACCGTAGACGGACACCACGTTGATGCGCTTCGTACGATCTGTCGTTAGTTGTCGGCGCCGATCCGACGCTGTGTCGCAGGAGAGGAGCAACCCCCGTGAGCCTTGATGACGCCGTGCAAGATCTGGCCGATCGCCTGGGCGTGGCGCTCGTGGTGGTCGATCGCGACCTGAGGATCGCGGCGTTCAGCGTCCACGACACCGACGCGCGGCTCGCCCGGCTGGCCCGGTTGCTCGCCGGCTCGACCGCCCCGCTGACGAAGTCGCTGGTGGAGGAGCATCGGCTGCGCCAGGCCAGGCACGGCGTACGGGTCCCCCAGGACGACGGCGAGCTGGTCGTGCTGCCGTTGCGTCATGAGCAGCAACTGCTCGGCTACGTCTATTACGTCGAGGACCGGGAGAGGCCGCGCGCCGACGACCTCGCGGTGCTGGAATCGGCCGCGCCGGAAATGGGCGCGCTGCTGTCGCTGCGCATCTCCGATCGCCGGCACGGCACGGAGAATTCGCGGCAGCTGCTCGCGGAATTGCTCGGAGAATCGCCGGAGAAACGCGTGGAGGCGGCCGGGAAACTCGTGCGGGACAATCTCATCGACGATGTCGAGCATTATTCCGTGCTCGTTCTCCGGGCCCCCGGGTCGGCGCCCAGATCCATTACCCGGCTGGCCGTCGAGGCGACCCTGGAATTCACCACGAGATCGACCACCGTGAAAATCGTCGGCGCCGTTCTCGGGGCCGAAGGAATTGTGCTCTTCCCACGTCCGGTGAATCACGACAGGCTCGAACGCGCGCTCGCCGGTCCCGGTCTGGAGGCGGTCGTGGCGGGCGTGGGCAGCGTGAAGCCGTCGCTGGCGGAGGCGGTCGACTCCTACCACGAGGCCCGGCTCGCCCACCGCGCTTCGCGACTCGACCCCCAGCGGTACGGCAAGCGCGTCTTCTGGGACGAGCTCGGCCTCGACCGCCTGTTCCTGCAGCTGCCGCTCGACCGGCTGACGCCGAGCCAGTTCCCCGACGGAGTGCGGCGCCTGCTGGACGCGCCGCACGGCGTCGAACTCGCGGCGACGCTGGAGGGCTACCTCGACAGCGGCGGCGAGATCCAGAGCGCGGCGCGGCGGCTGCGCATCCACCGCAGCACGCTCTACTACCGGCTCGACCGCGTCCGCGAGGTGATCGGCTGCGACATCACGGACGGATCGATCCGCCTGGAACTGCACGCCGGTCTCCGCATCGCCCGCCTCGCCGGGCTGTGGCCGCACGAGTGACCCCCGTGGCCGCGCCGTAGAACCGTTCCGGGGGTCTCCGCCAGGCGGGCAGCGCGCTCGGCCTGCTGGCGGCGCTGCCGGGGTTCCGGGCCGGGACGAGCAACACGGTGGCCGCGGGCGCGCATTTCGGCGTGGATTCAGGCGCGGCCCCCGTCCGGCAGGTTCTCGAAGGTGGCGGTCGCGTCGAGCTCGTACCGTAGCGCCTTGCTGCCGTACGTGTGACAGTCGAGCTTGATGTCGGTCGCGGCCTGCGCCGGCGATGCCACCTTGCACCGCCGGTCGGCGCGCGCTCACCGCCGGCTCGGGGTCAGTCGTCGAGGGCCTGGTAGAGGGTGGTCCAGAAGTCGTTCATCAGGTGTGCCGGGTTCGGGACGGAGTAGCCGAGCTGGCAGAGCAGGATGCCGGTGAGCTGGTTGTCCGGGTCGGCGTAGGCCGAGGTGCCGCTGCCGCCGTCCCAGCCGAACTGGCCGATCGGGGCGTAGTCGCCGCGGTAGGTGCGCACCGCCATGCCGATGCCCCAGCCGCCCTGCTGCCCCTGGCCGAAGGAGATGTGCACGTTGTTCCTGGCCAGGGCGGTGCGGGCGTCGTTCTGCTCGGGGGTGAGCCGGTTGGTGGTCATGAGCTCGACGGCGGGCCGGGACAGGATGCGGGTGCCCCGGTGCGTGCCGCCGTTGAGCAACATCCGGAAGTAGGCGTGGTAGTCGTCGGCGGTGGAGACCAGGCCGCCGCCGCCTCCCTGGAACGCCGGCGGCGTGCTCCACCGTCCGCCTTGGGGCTCGTCCCAGACGAGGAACTCGCCGGTGACCGGGTCGGGGGCGTACAGGGCAGGCAGCCGGTCGATCTGGTCGGCGGGCACGTGGAAGCCGGTGTCGGTCATGCCGAGCGGTTCGAAGATGCGCTCGCGCAGGAACTCCTCGAACGGCCGGCCGGTGACCCGGGAGACGAGCACGCCGACCAGGTCGCTGCTGATGTGGTACTGCCACTGCTCGCCCGGCTGGTACATCAGCGGCAGCTCGCCCAGGCGGCGCATCCACTCGTCCGGCTCGGGCATCTCGACCGGCAGGTTCGGGGTGAGGCCCCGCTCGAAGATCGCGTTCATGATCGGCTTGCCCAGCGCGGTGAAGTCCATGCCGAGCCCGAAGGTGGAGGTCAGCACGTCCCGCACGGTGATCGGCCGGCCGGCCGGGACGGTGTCGTCCAGCGGCGCGCCGGGGCTGGTCAGCACGCGCCGGTCGGCCAGCTCGGGCAGCCACGGGTCGACCACGTCGTCCAGGCGCAGCCGGCACTCGTCCACCAGCACCATGGCCGCCGCGATCGAGACGGGCTTGGACGTGGAGGCCATCCGGAAGATGGTGTCGCGGCGCATGGGCGCGCCGCCGTCGTGCCGCATCGTGCCGATCGCCTCGACGTGCGTCTCCTCGCCGCGGCTCACCAGGGCGACCAGGCCGGGGATCTTCCCCGAGTCGACGTGCCGGGCCAGTACCTCGCGCAGCCTGCGCAGCCCCTGCTCGGAGAAGCCGTTCCCGCCGATTGCCATGATTCGTGTCTCCTTGTCGCGGTGGTCGATCCGCCGGTTCCGTTCCGGGCCGGCGTCCATGGGCCAACCTTCGCGAAGAGCCCTGACACCGGGCCGTCACCGCACTGACGCCGCCGCCGAGGCCGCTCCCGGCCGGCGGCGACGGCGTCCCCGGGCCGCGCCCTACCGGCCGAACTCCTGGTCGGCCCGCGACCTGATCTCCATGGCCCGGGGAGAGCAGGCGGGGTAGAAGTCCTTGCCGCACTCCGGGTCGTTCAGCGCCACCTTGATCTCCTTGTCCAGGTACGGCCTGGCCTGCGCGGGCTTCAGGTTCGGGCGGAAGGTGATGGTCTTGCCCCTGGGCGCCTTGGGCAGTTCGCCCTTCCATGTCCTCCTGGCGACGTCCGACGCCTGCCGCACGATCTTCGTGCGGCTCAGACCGTGCAGCGCGGTCGGCTCGGCCGGTTCGACGCCCAGGCACGCGGCGAACCGCTTGCCCAGCCGGACGAGCTCCTTGTCCTGATCGAGGGTCACCCGCGAGCCGCTCCCGCTCTCCGGGCTGCCACTCGTGCCGAGGCTCCGGCGAGGCCAGGTGGTCCAGCCCCCGCTCCGTCATGCGGGCGACGCGCTTGGCCTCCAGCTTCGTCCGCGTGTCGTGCGCGGCCGCACGCCCCTTACCCCTCCCGGCTCCGGTAGGTGGCGCGCAGCTCGATCGGCTTCTCCCCGGCCACCTCGTCCAGGGCCCGGCGGTGGTCCTGGTCCTCCTCCCAGGTGGCCTCCACGCACAGGACCCTGGCCGCCTCCTGCGGCTCGGCGTCGCGCACCACGTACCAGGCGGTGTCGCCGCGGCCGGGCCTGTCGCGGTCGCGGCGCAGCACCGTCACGATGCCGGAGACGAGGATCTGCCTGGTCCACACGTTCCTGGCCAGGATCTGCCGGTCCACCGTCAGCTCCTCGTACAGGAGCTCGCCACCCAGCATGTCGTCCTCCCACCGCCACACGCGGCGGCTGACACCCGCCGGCACGTGGAAGGCGCCCCGGCCTTCCACGGGCACCGAGAACGTGCGCGTGCCGTCGCGGCACAGCTCCTTGGCGATGCGGTCGCCGTCGGCGTACTCGCGCAGCTGCTCCTCGCCCAGGTCGCGGCCGGGTCGTGAGGCCCACCGCGCCTGCTCGGCGTAGTAGCGGTCGATCAGCGGATCCTTGTACCGCCGCCCCGCCCGCGGCCGCGGCGGGATGCAGGAGGCCGGGGTGAGATCCGCGCCGTCCTCGATGTCGATCCCGCCCGCGCGCAGCAACTCGTGGACGGTGACGTCCCCGTCCTCCGCCCTGCGGCGCGTCCTGCGCAGCCAGCCGTCGAAGGTGTCGAGGTCCGGGTCCGGGCGCAGCGACGCCCAGTCCGCCGCCGCCGACACCGGCACCGGCACCTCGCGCCGCGCCGGAGGTTGCACGAGCTGCTCGGGCTCGAGGTCGATCGAGTAGTACAGGACGCCGCGCGCGATGTAGGAGAACGGCGCGGCGTGGGTGATCGGGTCGAAGACGTCCCGGATCGGCCAGAACCTCAGCAGCCACGTCTCGTCGCACTCGCCGGTGCCATGTCCGTCGCCCGGCTCGGGTTCACGCAGGTACATGTCCACGCCGTACTCGAAGCGCGGCGGACCGACGAGGAAGTCATGGCCTCTGTCGTCCGTCATCGACATGACCGCGACCACGCCGCTCTCCGCGACGAACGTCGCGGAGCTGACCGGCGTCCACGAGGCGTCGGCGGCCTCCGGCTCGGCGTCCCACGACTCCAGGCGCACGGCCGCGACGAAGTGGTAGATCTCGTCGGTGGGAGAGCCCCACGGCGGCAGGTCGGTGCCGTCCAGCCCGAACGTGTTGTACTCGACGTAGATCTCGTCGTCGAGCCTGCGCAGCAACTGTGCCATGTCAACGCCTTCGCCCTGTTGATGATCATCCTGGCTGGGCGGAGTATGGCCGACCGCACCGACAATCCACGGCGACCTGCGCGTACGGCATGCCGATGCCGCCGGGTGAGCCGGCGGCAGAGGCGTGGGCCGTGCCGAGCGACGTGACGCTAGCGCTTGACGGAGAGCAGCCGGTCCACGGCGAACGGGACGATCTCCGGCTGCGCCGCCTTCGTGCGCGCCGGGCTCTGACCGCAGAGCCCCAGCAGCAGGTAGTCGACGGTGGCGTAGTCGATGGGGCTGATCACGATGTTGCCGTTCTCGTCCAGGCTCTGGTACTTCGTGCGGTTGACGCCCATGGAGAGCTGGCGGGCGCCGTCCGGGCTGGTGTAGGAGTCGGTGGCCATGCCGAAGACGCCGCCGCTGTGCCCCCAGAACCGTCCGCACGGCAGGTCGGTGGCGTAGATGCCGAGGCCGTAGGCCCCTGACACGCCGGCCACGGGCACCGTCCTCTGCATCTCGGCCAGCTCGGCGGGGCCGATCAGCCCACCGCGCAGCAGCACCCGGTAGAACTGGTTGAGGTCCTCCATCGTGGACACGACGGCGCCCGCCGTGGTGATCCACGACATGTTGTAGACGCTGTAGTCCTTGGGCGGGTCGATGAAGCCGAACATCGACTCGTACGCCTTGGAGTGCGGGCCGGGGATGACCGGCGTACGCGGGAAGGACGTGTGCCGCAGGCCCGCCTTGCGGATGACGTTGCGGGTGATGTACCGCTCGGCGTTCTCGCCCGTCACCTTCTCCAGGAGCAGGCCGGCGATCAGGTAGTTGGTGTTGGAGTAGATCCCCGGCGTGGCGCCCGGCTCGCCGGTGGGCATGGCGGCCAGGCCCAGCTCGACCAGCTCCCGGCGGGAGAAGGTGCGGAATCGGTTGTCGTCCAGGCTCTCGAACGTGCCCTGGAGCAGCGAGGGGAAGGCCGGGCCCACGTGGTCGGCGATGTGGCTCGTGTGGTTGAGCAACATCCGCACGGTGATCTTCTGGCCGCGCTCGCCCGGCACCACGTCGGGCAGGTAGCGGGCGATGGGGGCGTCCAGCTCGACGGCGCCGCGGGCCACCTGCTGGAGCAGGGCCACCGCGGTGAACGTCTTGGTGATGCTGCCGACCCGGTGCAGCATGCCGGGGCGCACGGGGCGTCTCGAGGCGACGTCGGCCACGCCGGAGGCGCCCCGCCAGCTGCGCTCACCGTCGCGGACGGTCGAGTAGATGCCGTACATGCCGGCCTCGTGCACGGCGTCCAGCGACTGCCGCAGCGCCTGCCGGTCGAGCCCGGTCTCCCGCGCCGGGGCGGCCTGGGCCGGACTGGCCGCCAGCACCATTCCGGCGGTCAGGGCGATGGCCGAGGCGTTCTTTCCAAGCGTCCGGATGTTCATGGCGTAATCATGATCCAAACGCGGTTTCGCGGTCAGTCCCGGCTGTCATCGGCTGCACATGACAGGAGTCATGAACGGCCCCGAAAGGGGCGGCTCGCGCGTGTCGCCTCTCGCGCGGGAGTACCGAAACTTCCCGTTACTCAGAGTTGTCACTTATTTACTCTACGTATAAACTGAAGGCATGACACGTCTTCCCGCCTTCGCTCTGAGCGCCCTGGCCACCACGCTGGTCGCGGTCTCGCTCCCCGTCCCCGCCCACGCCGCCACCGGCACGTTCTTCTACACCCGGGCCAGCAACGGACGGGAGACCACCCTCAACATCCCGACGCCCAACGGCGCCTGCCTGCCGGTCTCCGGCGGCGCCCGCGACGCCCACAACGACACCGACGCCGACGCCACCATGTACACCGACAGCAACTGCACCGTCTTCGCCGGATTCGTCGGCTCCCGCAACTTCGAGACCTTCACCCCGCCCTTCCCGACCTTCGTCAAGTTCGGCTAGAGACACCCCACAGCGCTGGGGAAGCACGAGCGCTTGGCCGTGTTCCGACGCCCGTCGCTCGATGCCGACGTTCCCCGCTTCCGCGCGTCTTCGGCCTCCTCGTACAACCTCTCACTCCGGGTCCTTCCCTCCGATCACCTGCCCGCGCTCCTGCGTCCCAGCGGTCGCGGATCGTCGCCGGGTCACTGCGGAGCCGCTCGTCTCGGCGATGATCCTTCGGCGGTCAGGGCTGTCAGCATGGGCAGGTGATCGTGACAGCTGCTGACCACGTCTGGAACGGGTGCCGGCCGGCACCCGACTCGTTGCTCCTGGGGGGAGGACGGCGAGATGCGGCTCGGTATCAAGCCCGCCATCCCCGACCGTCGGTACGGCAGCGATCCGGCAGCCTGATGTGCGGGGCGCGCCGAGCCACGGTCTGCTGGACGCGCTCGCGCTGGCAGTCCAGGTCGTCTCGCTGACTGGGCTCGAACCAGCGTCCACCCGGGCTGAAGAGCCGGGCGCTCTACCACTGAGCTACAGCGAGAATCTTCCGATTATCGCGTATCAGGGCCCTTGCTCGCCACCCGGCTTCGGGCGCGACGGGAGAACCGACACGACCACGCCGGCGGCCAGGCCGTGAGCGGCGTCATCGGCCATGTCGGGCTTGATCCGCCTGCCGCTGAACACCCCGGCCCGGCGCAGCAGCGACGCCCACACCGGATCGGCGATCGTCACCCCGTGCACCAGCTCAGGCGTCGGGTTGAACCGCACCACCCGGTGCTTGGCGGGACTGGCGGTCCAACCGCTCTCCGCCGGGTCAAGGCCCGCTTCCCCGCACGCCCGTTCCACATCCGCGCGGGTGCACGTCACCCGCCCGGACAGCACCTCCCACGGCGGCGGCAGCGCCGCCCACACCTTCGTGTTCGGGTCCAGGTCGCCGCCGGTCCCCTGGTGCCACCAGGCCAGGTCCGCGGCCATGAGCCGCATCACCTTGCCGGGACAGGCCGCGTCCAGCAGCGGCAGGGCGTCCATCGACTGGAGGCCGGCCAGCCAGCCGGCGCGGGCGGCGTTGTACGCCTGAGCGACGGTGTTCCAGGTGGAGGAGTCGTCGCCGCGGCGCACCACCATCGACTCCCGGTCGAGCGGACGGACCGACCACACCTTCTCCAGCCGCTCCGCGCACTGCCGCATCACCGCGTACCAGGCGCCCAGCATCTCCCCTCGTTCGGCGTCGGACAGCCGGGCGAGGATGGACGGCTTGGCGTAGACGACCGCGATCATCGCCCAGTCGGTGTCCGGGTTCTTCTCGCAGCGCGCCAGAAGCATCTGCGCGACGTCGTCGAACGGGTTCTCCTTGCCGTACAGGCTGAACTGGCGGCGCACGTTGCGGCGCGCGGTGAAGTAGGCCACGAAGCAGGCAGCGTCCGTGTCCGCCATGAACCCGTCCCGGGGGATGCCGGCGGCGAAGCCGCTGCGGCCGACCAGCACCAGCCGCCGCAACTCCTGGCCGTCACCGAGCTTGGCGGCCTTGGCCGACAGACGTCCGAGCGCGCGGAACCTCCGGTTGTACTGCCGCTTGGGCAGGTCGATGCCACCTTCCCGCCGGGCCGCCCGGTTGAGCCGGTCGTGCCTGAAGTCGGCCCGGTCCGGGCTCCACCCGATCTCCTGCCCTGCGAGCTGCGCCACCTCCGCCAACGACACAGGGTCGTCGGCGTTCCTCGCCGTCCACTCCGTGTGAGCGAACAGCCGTGCCACCGCGGCGAGCTGCTGCCCGCCGCCACGCGGCCGCGCGAACTCCTCCGTCATGGAGGTCACGTAGCCACGGCGCCGGGAGGAGTGCGTTGCCGCCCGGTCGAGGGCGAGTCGTTCCGGTGAGGAGAGCGAGCCGTCGAGGGCGAGCGAGATCAGGTCCGCGACGTCTTCGGGACGCATGCGGCGGTCGAGCGAGCGGTGCAGGTCGAGCAGAGGCGTGGCTGTCATCGTGAGGGCTCCTGAGGCGTCATGGGGAGGTCAGCCCCGGCGTGTAGCCGGCGCTGGGCTCGGAAGGGGTGCCCGTCGTCGTTCAGGGCCTCGTACGGCCCGGCGTCCCCGGGCGCGGCAGGCCCGTCGGGTGAGCTCCGGGACGAGGCGGTCTCCCGTAGGCGTGGGAGGCCGGCAGCGGGTCAGCGGGCCGCTGCCGCCGGAGCCGCGGGCTTGAACCAGGCGGTCGAGGGCGGCGACAGGAGGCAGTAGATCACGCTCACGGCCAGAGCGAGGCCGACGAAGCCCGGGATGCTCGGTCCGCTGATCAGTCCCCAGAGCTGGCTGAACGCCAGGATCACCTCGACGGCCACCCCCGTCCAGCGGACCCACGGCTGGCGCGACCTCATCCTGGCCACGACCAGGCCGATGGCCACGCCGATCACGACATTGACCAGGATGGGGATCAGCAGGAGCCCGACGAGTGCCCGCTCTACGAGGCCCGTCAGCATGATGATGAGAGGCAGGGCCATCAGGACCACTTGAATGCACATGACGGTTCGCGCGGCGCGCAGTATGGCGGGTAACGGCAGGATTCGCTCGTTCATCGGTCTCCTCAGCAGATCAACCTATTTCCCGTGATCCCCTCTCATTATCGGCCTTGGTTACCGACCTGCCGAAATCTGGCACAAAACGCAACAGACCGGCGTGACACCTCGCAAGGAGAAACGGCTCGGATGAGCCGTGCGCCCCTTTCGGGGCCGCACGGTCGGGTGGGACGCGGCCTGCTCAGCGCGTTCCCGGCTCATCCGGCAACCGCACGACGGCGGCACCGGCCTGCGCCTCGCCGAACCCCCAGCCTGCGACGACGGAGCAGCCGGCCGTTTCCAGGACATCGGACCACGGCCAGTGGCCGGTGCCGCGGTAGAAGCCGCCCTCGCTGCGCGCGTCGTCCTCGCTGAGGCAGAGCATGCGCAGGTGGTCGCGCAGCTCGGGATGCGTGACCGCGCCCAGCCTCTCTTCCCAGGGCTCGCCGGCGGAGCGGGCGCGTCCCATGTCGGAGATCGACACCAGGTGTCCGGGGCCACGTTCGGTGAACGTGGCGGCCCGCATCGCATCGGCCAGAGTGCCGTCGGTGGCGACGCGCAGCAACACCGTCAGCCAGCCGTTCAGCTTCTTGGCCTCCTGGTCGGCCAGGTCGACGCCATGACGGCCCAGCAGCGGCCCCAGCTGCGCGCCGCGCACCAGCACGCCGTCGGCCTCATCGACCCAGGAGACGGCCCGCAGGTCGGCGACGAAGGCGTCGCCGAACGGCCGCGGGCCCTTGTGTCCGCCGTCACCCCATGCCCCCGTTCCCGCCACGAGTTCGGCGTCGAACCGGAACAGCGACTCGCTCAGGTCGAACCGCCAGGTCCAAGGAGAGAAGGGGTACTCACCGTCCGAATCCGGCAGGTGCCTGGCCTTCCGGTCGGACAGCGCTTCGGGGGTGGCCCAGGGGTTGGGGAACAGGAACTCGTCGAAGGGGTCCGAGGCGTAGTACACGCCGTACCCGGCAGCGGGGTCCACGGCCGGCTTCCCGCCCAGCAGTATCGCGAAGGCGCCGGCCAGCGCGGCCTCCCAGTCACTGTGGCCGGTCGCCGGAACCGTCTCGGGTGTCACGATGAGCGCTCCTTCATGTCATGTCGCGGTTTGCCGCAAACTATCGGGACTTCCCGGCGGGCCGGGTCAGCGTTTCATCGCGCCCTCGGCCGCGGCGGCGATGGCCGTGCCCGCGATCACCTGGCCGGCGACGTCTGGTTCGGCAGGGTGACCTTCTCCGGCGACGCTCGTTTCAACGGGGCGACCTTCATCGGCGACGCCATGTTCGCGGGAACACGGGGCACTCACGTCTGGCTGGCGGGAGCACGGGTGCGGCACCCGGACGGCGGGCACGTGTGGCCGCCGGGCTGGCGGGTCGGGATCGGGCCCAGCGGCGCCGTGCTGGAACGGGACGCGCCGCCTGACGAGGGTGCGGAACACGAGCCGTACGACGAGGGTGCGGAGGACGACCCCCTGGACGAGAGCCCGCCGCCTTGACCTCGCGGGCGTCGACGACGGGCCTCCGGCCTGAGCGCGCGGCGCACCGGCGGCGGCCCTCGACCGGGGACGGGCCGGGCAGGCGTACGACTACCCGTGGGCCCGTGATCGGCGGCCGAGTTGTCTGCGGTGCACCACGAGGCCGGCCAGGGTCAGCAGCGAGACGAGACCGAGCTGCCACCAGTTGTCCGGGCTGCCGCCGAGGTCCAGGTCGGCCGCGTGGTTCACCGCGTGCAGCGTGTTGGCTACGAAGAACCCGACCAGCACGACCGACAGCACGTCGCGCCACACCAGCGCGCTCAGCATCATCAGCCCGATGCCGATCTGGAAGACCCCGGCGTCGTGCAGGAAGTGCACGTGATCGGGGAATCGGGCGAAGACCGCGAAGCCCGCCGGGTCGATGCGCATCCACACGCCGAAGACCAGCATCGTCAGCGCGCCGACCACCACGGCCACCTGGACGAAGATCCTGGCCGGCCCGCTGTAGCCGTTCATCATGTCGTGTCCTTTTCCTGTGCCTGCTCTGGTGAGAGGACGAACACCGACGGCGGCGTGTGACACCGCTCGGCCGGGCGGGTTCTCAACGCGCCTTCAGCCCGTCGGGCACGCTCCGGTGCACCGGGGTCCAGCCCAGGTCGCGGGTGGCCTTGGCGTGCGAGACCCGCATCGTGGTGTCGATCAGCAGGCAGCCCAGGTACGGCACGGCCAGCCTGATCAGCCATCTCGGCGTCACGACGGGGCGCGGCGTGCCGTGCGCGCGGGCGACCGCGGTCAGGAAGTCGCGCCAGCTCATCGGCCGGTCGTCCACGATGTTGTACGCCTGCCCCGCGCCGCCGTGTTCCATGGCCGCGACCGCGGCCGCCGCGGCGTCGTCCACGTGGACGAAGGACGTGGTGCCCGTCCTGCCGCGCGGCAGCACCGGCGCCCGCCTGCGCATCAGGTCGGCGAACATGTCGCTGAAGGCGTTCCTGCCGTAGAACATGCCGTAGCGCAGGGCGATGCCCTCGATGCCGTCCGCGTTGAACACCTGGCTCTCGGTCGCCACGCTGGAGTCGGTCACCAGGTCGGCGACAGTGCCGACGCGCACGCCGAACTCGTCGTCCTCGGTCAGCACGTGGTCGCCGTGGTCGCGGTAGCCGTACCCGGTGATCAGCGACTGGGTGACGAACCGGCGCGCGCCGACGGCCCGCGCGGCGTCGAGCAGGTGCGCGGTCCCCCGGTCGCGCAGGGCGATGGTGGGGTCGTCGGGCCGCAGCCTGCGCGAGGCGTCGCGCAGCGCCGTGGCCTGATGCATGACCACGTCGGCGGCGTGCCCGTCGACCGCGCGCAGCAGCGCGTCCCGGTCGAGCACGTCGGCGACGACGGCGACCGCGCCACGATCGGTGACGAGCCGCCGTTTGGCGGGATCGCGGACGACGGCGACCACCTCGTGCCCCGACGCGGCCAGCGCCGACAGCAGCGGAACCCCGATCGCGCCGGTCGCCCCGGCCAGCAGTACCTTCATCGCCCCTGCTCCTTCACCCGTCGCCCGTGTGTCACGGAGATCTCCTCAGCTGGATGGACAGCATCACGAGGACGGGACAGCCGGTCCCGATGTGACGGACCGGGGCGGGGAAGGCGCGCGATCGGGTCGTGGGCGGTTGCCGGCCGCTAGTGGCCGCCCGGCTGTTCGCCGAGGCCGGAGGCGCAGGAGATGATCAACGTGATGAGGTCGCGCATGGGGGTCAGGAGCTCCGGATAGGCGTCGGCGTTGAGGTCGTACAGGCGCAGGGTGCCCTTGCGCCGTACCGTCAGCAGATCCGCGTCGCGCAGGATCTTGAGGTGGTGGGAGGTGGCGGGCTGGGACAGCTCCAGGTGCGCGGCGATGTCACCGACGCTGCGGGGGGCCGCGGACTCCAGGAGGTGGACGACGATCTCCTGCCTGCGCTCGTCCCCCAGGGCGGTGAACAGCGGCCGGGTCCGTGCGAACAGCGCGAGCACGTCCCGGGCCTCGATCGGGCCGCTCATGCGGGCAACGAGTCGCGCACGGCGGACAGGCGGCCGACCGGCAACGCCCTGGCGGCGCCTTCGGCGATCCAGCCGTCCAGCATCAGTCGCGTCTGCGCGCCCACCTTCGTGAAGTGCGTCTCCAGGTAGGCACGCAGGTCGAAGGGGAGCAGCCAGGGCAGTACCCGCAACGCCAGTCCCACGGCCCAGGAGGGAAGCGTGACGGGGGCGCGCAGCCCGTGCTGGGCGGAGACCACCGCGACGGCCTCCCGGACGGCCGCGGCGGCGTCCCGCAGCCGCGTGGCCGACGCGGGCAGCCGCCAGCCGGAGGACTCCAGCTCGGCGATGTAGGGGATCATCCGGGCGGCGGTGAGCTCCCCCGCGCCGGCCCGCGTCACCCGCCTGGCCCGCACGCCGCCGGCCCGAAGCGCGGCGACGACCTGCGGGGCGCGCGCTCCGGTGACGCCCGTCGCCGCACCGGGCGGAACCCAGTACGCCACCCCCGGTGCGGGAACCTCGCGCTCCAGCGGCGCGTGGTAGGCGAGCAGCGTCGGGGCCACCTGGACGATCTGCTCCTGCGGCCAGACACCGGCGAGGGTGCGCAGATCGCCCGGATCCTGGCCGATGGTGACCACCGTCGCGGTGCCGGTCACCGCGCGCAGCGCGGCCGTCCACTCCCCGCGCAGCGCCGGCGAGTCCACGCAGAGCCACACCATGTCCCACTGTTCGCGGGGCGGCTCGCTGCGCACCTCGTACGGCGTGATCCGCTCGGTCACCGGCGCCCGCCCCCTCCTGAGCCGGTACAGCGGAGCCCCTTCCCAGCCCTCCCGGCCCGGCCGCACGAGATAGCTGACCCGGGCCCCACCCGCGGCCAGCCACGCCCCGAAGACCTGCCCCAGTGCGCCGGCACCGACAATCAGCACCTTCGTCATCACTGCTCCATACATCTAAATATTTGGATATACGGAACATTACCATCGCAGAAATCTCCGGCGTCCGCGGCGTCTTTCCGCGCCGGCGACACCTTGACAGCGAGCCTCGGGCTGCCGATGATCGAGGCGCTATACCGATTTATCTCCAGCCCCCACACAGCCTCGCCCGGACGAGTGGACTGGACTTAACCGATATAGCAAATCATCCCCCATGCACTGAGGAGCCGATCGTGAGTTCACCGCTCATGCGGAGAAGGACCCTGCTGTCAGCGCTGGCCGCCACCACCGTGGGCGCCGCGTTACCCACGGCGGCACACGCCGAGCGCCGCGCGGCCGCCAAGACCGGCCCGCTCTCGGTGGTCTACATCGAGGTCAACAGCGAGAGCATGACCAACGTCGCGAAGTACACGCTCGCCAGAGGCGGCGCGCAGGTGTTCGACATCGCGGTCATCTTCGCCGCCAACATCAACTACGACGGCACGAAGGCCTACCTCCACTGCAACGAGAACGTGCAGCGGGTGCTCGACAACGTGGCGACCGAGGTCCGCCCGCTGCAGCAGAAGGGCATCAAGGTCCTGCTGTCCATCCTCGGCAACCACCAGGGCGCCGGCTTCGCGAACTTCCCGTCCCAGCAGGCCGCCGACGCGTTCGCCCAGGAACTGGCCGACGTGGTGACGACGTACGGGCTCGACGGCATCGACTTCGACGACGAGTACGTCGAGTACGGCAACAACGGCACCGGCCAGCCGAACGCCTTCTCCTTCGTCTACCTGGTCCAGGCCCTGCGCCAGAAGCTGCCGAACAAGCTCATCACGCTGTACGACATCGGCCCGGCCGCCGATCGCCTGTCCTACAACGGCGTGAGCATCGCCAACACCTTCAACTACGCCTGGAACCCCTGGTACGGCACCTGGTCCGTGCCGAACGGCCCGACCTCCAAGTCCCGCCTGTCGCCGGCCGCCGTGTCGTTCACCGGCACCAGTTCGTCCACCGCCGCGTACCTCGCCCGCCGTACGGTCACCGAGGGGTACGGCGTCTTCCTCACCTACAACCTCACCTCGGCGAACACCGCCTCCTACATCTCGGCGTTCACCAACAAGCTGTACGGGAGCTCCGCCGTCTACACCCCCTGACGTCTCCCCCGTGGACGCACGTGAGGGGCACCCGGACGGGTGCCCCTCACCGGGAACGTAAGGTCAGCGGCTGAGCCGCAGGGTGACCAGCTCGAACGGCCGCAACGTCACCGGGATCGACCGGCCGGGCCGCTCGGGCTCGGCCAGCGGGCGCTCCAGCAGGTCGGTCACGGTCACCGAGGTGACGGGGAAGCCGGCCGTGAGCGTGGCCGCCGCCCGGCCGCCGCGCGACTCGTGGAAGCGCACCACGACGTCGCCGCTGCCGTCGTCGGCCAGCTTGACCGCGGTGATCACGACCGCGTCGTCGTCCACCGTGACCAGCGGCGTCACCTCGGCGGCGCCGGACAGCACCCGCTCGGGCAGGTTGAGGAACCAGCCCTCGCGCACCGCGTCGCCGATCGTCGCGCCGGGCAGCAGCGCGTGCCGGAAGGTGTGCCTGCCCTGGTCGGTCTCGGGGTCGGGGAAGCGGGGGGCGCGCAGCAGCGACACCCGCAGGGTCGTGGTGGTGCCGCCGTCCTCGCGCACGGTCCGGGTCACGTCGTGGCCGTAGGTGGAGTCGTTGACCACGGCCACGCCCCAGCCGGGCTCCTCCAGGTGCACGAACTTGTGGTTGCACGCCTCGAACTTGGCCGCCTCCCAGCTCGTGTTGGTGTGGGTGGCGCGGTAGGCGTGGCCGTACTGGCTCTCGCTGGCGTAGCGCTCGGCGCGCACGTCGAGGGGGAAGGCCAGTTTGAGGAACTTCTCCGTCTCGTGCCAGTCGACCTCGGTGGCGATGTCGACCCGCCGCCCGTCCAGCGAGATCACCTGCGTGACGGACGAGCCGCCGAACGAGCGGGTGACGCGGACCGAGCCGGGCTGCTCGCCGGCCGTCACCTCGTCGGCCGCGGTGAGGTCGACGACCGTGTTGCGGTAGAACTCGTCCACGTCCCAGGCGTCCCACATGTTGGGGAAGTCCTGGTGCAGCTGGAGCAGGTTGGCGGCCTGGCCGGGTGGCAGGGTCTCGCGCCGGGCGCGCAGGTCGTAGGCGGAGACGATCAGGCCGCGCCCGTCCACCTCGACCCGGAGCAGGCCGTTGTCCAGTACGAAGCCGCCGTCCTCGCGGGGCTCCCTGCTCGTCGGGGCCCCCGGTGCGGCCGGGGCCGCGCCGCCGGCCGGGACGCCGTTGCGGGCGTGCGGGGCCGCGTTGAAGACCAGCTCGTGGGAGCCGTCTCCGGCCAGGGCCCGCTGGGCGTCGTCGATCAGGCCGGTCAGCTCCTCGGCCAGCGCCGCGTAGGTGTTCCTGGCCTCGCGGTGCACCCAGGCGATCGACGAGCCGGGCAGGATGTCGTGGAACTGGTGCAGCAGCACCGTCTTCCAGATGCGGTCCAGCTGCTCGTACGGGTAGGGCGCGCCGGCCCGTACGGCGGCCGTGGCAGCCCACAGCTCGGCCTCGCGCAGCAGCGACTCGCTGCGCCGGTTGCCCTGCTTGGTCTTGGCCTGGCTGGTCAGCGTGGCCCGGTGCAGCTCCAGGTAGAGCTCGCCCACCCAGACCGGCGGGTTGGGGTACTCGGCTTCCGCCTTGTCGAAGAAGCCGGCGGGGGTCTCCCAGGTGACGGTGGCCGAGCCCTCCAGGTCGCGCAGCCGGGCGGCCTTGGCCACCATCTCGCGGGTGGTGCCGCCGCCGCCGTCGCCCCACCCGGTGGGGGCCAGCGAGTGCCGGGCGACGCCCTTGTCCTTGAAGTTGCGGGCCGCGTGCGCGATCTCCCGGCCGTTCATCGAGCAGTTGTAGGTGTCGACCGGCGGGAAGTGGGTGAACACCCGCGTCCCGTCGATGCCCTCCCACAGGAACGTGTGGTGCGGGAACGTGTTCGTCCGGCTCCACGAGATCTTCTGCGTGAGCAGCCGCTTCGAGCCCGCCGCCTTGATGATCTGCGGCAGCCCGGCCGCGAAGCCGAACGTGTCCGGCAGCCACACCTCCTCGTTGTCGACGCCGAACTCGTCGATGAAGAAGCGTTTGCCGTGCACGAACTGGCGGGCCATGGCCTCGGAGCCGGGCATGTTCGTGTCGGACTCCACCCACATGCCGCCGGTCGGGACGAACCGCCCGGCCGCCACGGCCCTGGTCACCTTGGCCCACACCTCGGGCCGGTGCTCCTTGATCCACGCCCACTGCTGGGCCTGCGACATCGCGAACACGAACTCCGGCTCGTCGGCCAGCAGCGCCGTCATGTTGGAGGCCGTACGGGCGACCTTGCGGACGGTCTCGCGCAGCGGCCAGAGCCAGGCCGAGTCGATGTGGGCGTGCCCGACCGCGCTGATCCGGTGCGCCGAGGGCACGGCGGGCGAGGACAGCACGCCGGCCAGCTCGGCGCGGGCCGCCTCGGCGGTGGCGTTGACGTCCTGGAGGTCGATCGCGTCCAGGGCGCGGTCGATCGCCCGGGTCAGCTCCGCGCGGCGGCCGCTGTCGGCGGGCAGCTCGTGCATCAGCTCCCCGGCCACCTCCAGGTCGAGGATCAGGTTCCACACCGTCTCGTCGAACACGGCCAGGTCCATGCGCGCCAGCCGGTACTGCGGCTCGCTGCCCGCCGTCTCCTTGTCGCCGAGCAGGGTGGGCACGAACGGCTTGTAGTCGAGCACGACCGGGTTGGAGGCCGCCTCGATCCGCAGCTCGACGTGCTCGCCGCCGGTCACCGGCGCGCCGACGCGCACCCACTGGTTACGCGGGTTGAGCCCCTTCACGGGCGTGCCGTCGGGCAGGTAGACCAGGCCCTCGCACTGGAAGCCCGGCATGTTCTCGTCGAAGCCGAGGTCGAGCACCGCCTCGACGGTCCGGCCCGCCCAGGCGGGCGGGACGGTGCCGGTCACCGTGAACCAGCTCGTCGCCCACGGCGCGCCCCACGCCGCGCCGACCGCGATCGGCTCGGTGGGGGCCGCGAGCCCTTCGGCGACGGGTACGGGCTCGTCCGGCGCGGTCCAGACGCGCACGTCCATCGGCACGGACTCGGGGTGGACGGCCGGGCGCAGACGTTCGTCCAGCACGCGCTTGAGACGGGCTTCGACCAGTGTGCGGTCGTCATGCATGGAGAGAGACTCCTCGTTCTCGGAACCGGCTCAGCCCTTGATCGCGCCCTCGGCGACGCCACGGAAGAAGAAGCGCTGCAGCGAGGCGAACAGGAGCACGATGGGCAGGAAGGAGATCATTGTCCCAGCGGCGATGAGACGGGGGTTGGCGCTGAACGTGCCGTTGAGGTACTGCAGGCCGACGGTCAGCGTGAAGTTCTTCGGGTCGTTGAGCACGATGAGCGGCCACAGGAAGTCGTCCCAGGCGCCGATGAACGCGAAGATCGTGATCACGCTCAGCATGCCGCGCACGTTCGGCAGCCCGAGCCGGATGAGCCGCTGCCAGGGGGTCGCCCCGTCGATGACCGCCGCCTCGTCCATCTCCTTGGGGATGGCCTGGAAGGCGGTGCGCATCAGCAGCACGTTCAGCATGCCGATCGCGCCGGGCAGGGCCACGCCCAGCAGCGTGTCGGCCAGGCCCATGCCGCGGACGGTGACGTACTGGGAGACGATCGTCACCTCGCCCGGCAGCACGAGCGTGGACAGGAACAGCACCAGGAGCAGCTTGGCGCCCCGGAACTCCAGCCGGGCCAGCGCGAACCCGGCCAGCGTCGCGCCGACCGCGTTGCCGCCCACCACGATGACCGCCACGATCACCGAGTTGAGCGCGTACGTCCACACGGGGATGGTGTCCGCGACGCGCGCGTAGTTCTCCAGCGTCGGCTGGAGCGGGACGAAGCTCGGGGTCTGTGCGAAGACGTCCTCGTACGGGCCCTTCAGCGAGGTGGACAACTGCCACAGGAACGGCAGGATCGTGATCGCCAGGACGAGCAGCAGCAGCGCGTACCGCAAGGCCAGCTCACCCGGCCTGGTGGCGCCGAAGCCGCCCCGGCCCCGGCGGCGGCCGTGCCGCCCCGGGCGGGCCACCGCGGCGGCAGGTCGCGCGCTCGCGTCGCTGGCCTTCATGGCCGCCATGTCAGTCCGCCTTCCTGTTGAGCCGGGTCAGCAGGAGCATCGGGCCGATCGTGATGACGAAGAGCAGGATGCTCAGCGCCGAGGCGTAGCCGAAGTGCCCGTAGAAGCCGCGGCTGTACATCTGGATCAGCATGACCAGCGACATCGCCCGCCCGCCCGGGCCGCCCGTGCCGTTGGAGAGCACGAACAGCTCGGAGAACACGCGCAGGGCCGACACCGAGACCAGCACCGACACCAGCAACATCGTGTTGCGCACGCCGGGCACCGTCACGCTCCAGAAGCGGCGTACGGCCCCCGCCCCGTCCACGGCCGCGGCCTCGTGCAGTTCGCGCCGCACGTTGCCGAGCGCCGACAGGTAGATGATCATGTAGTAGCCCAGCCCCTTCCACACCGTCAGGGTGATGGCGCTGAGGACCAGCAACCACCGGTCGGTCAGGAACGGCAGCGGCCCCTGCAGCACCCCCAGCGCCTGGATGAGCCCGTTGATCAGGCCCCGGTCGCTCAGCAGCCAGCTCCAGATCAGCGCGACCACGACCGCGGAGGCGACGACCGGCGTGTAGAAGGCGGTGCGGAAGAACGTGATGCCGGGGATCTTCTTCTCCACCAGGATCGCCAGCAGCAGCGGCAGCAGGGTGAGCACCGGCAGGCAGACCAGCATGAAGACGACGCTGTTGAGCAGCGCGTTGCCGAGCTGGTCGTCGTCGAGCATGCGGCCGAAGTTGGCCAGTCCGGTGAAGTGCCCCCCGCTGAGCGGCTTGGCGTTGGTGAAGGCCAGCACCAGCGTGTTCAGCGAGGGCCAGACGTTGAAGACGAGCAGCCACAGCGCGGCGGGCGCCACCAGCAGCCAGGGGGTGAGCCGGCGGCGGAGGGCGCCCTGTGCGGGGAACGCGGGGGTGATCACTGGTTGAGCAGCTCGTTGCACTTGGCGACCGCGGCGTCCAGCGCCTCCTTGGCGGAGACCTCGCCGTTGAGCGCGAGGGCGATCTGCTGGCGGATGAACTTGCTCATCGCGTCGGTCACCTCGACCGGCTGCAGCATCTTGGCCGTGGCCAGCGACTTGAAGGCGATGACCTTGGCGTCGCCGGCGTTGGTGCCGTCGCTCTGGGTGAAGAACGGGTCGCCGGCCGAGGCCTTGGTGCTGGGGAACACGCTGACCTCGTGCGCGAACGCCGCCTGGTTCTCGGCGCTGGTCACCCAGCGGGCGAGCGCGATCGCCGCGGCCGGGTTCTTGCTCTTCTTCGACACCGACAGGCCCTGCACGTACAGCGGCGGGGTGCCCATCGCGGTCGAGGGCACGACCTTGGGCGCGAGGGAGGGGTTGTCGGTCTTGACGGCGATGATGTGGTTGGCGCCGGCCGTCGTCCAGGCCACGGTGCCCTCGTTGAACAGCTTGGCGTTGCCCGCGTAGGTGTCGGTCAGCACGTCGCGTGGCAGTAAGCCCTCCTTGAAGGCGGCCCGGTACTTGTCGATCACCGCGACGGCCTCAGGGGTGTTGAAGACGAAGCTCTTGCCGTCGTCGGACATCAGTTTCACGCCCGCCTGGGCCAGGTCGCCGAGCTCGGGGCGGCGGCTCATCAGGTAGATCTTGCCGCCGGACTTCTCCTTGAAGGTCCTGGCCTGCTCGACCAGCTCGTCGAACGTCGTCGGCGGCTTGGCCGGGTCGAGGCCGTTCTTCTTCATCAACTCGGAGTTCCAGTAGTTGACGTCGGTGTTGAGGTACCAGGGATAGCCGTACGTGCCGGGGTGGCCGCGGAAGGTGTAGGCCTCGATGCCGCCCGCGACGTACTCGTCGGCGAGCTCGGGGTCGGCGGCGGCGACGTCGAGCAGCATGCCCTGCTGGACCAGCGGCCTGGCGAAGTCCGGCGGCAGGTTGGTGACGTCCGGGAGTGTTCCTGAGGCGGCCTGGTTGAGTACCTTCTCGGAGTAGGCGTCCGCCGGCTGGTCGAGCCATTCGACCTTCGTGCCGGGGTACTTCTTCTCGAAGGCGGCGATGACGCCTTCGACGTACGCGGTGAACTTGGGCTTCAGTGCCCACGTCTGGAGGCTGACAGTGCCCTTCACCTCTCCCGTGGCCGCCGCGGTCGGGGCGGCGGCTCCCGACTCGCCGGACCCGCCGAGGCCGCAGCCCGAGACGACCATGACGGCTGCCACCGCCGGTCCCGTCCAGTACCTACGCATGGCGCTCTCCTTGGTTACTAAATCGCTCTAGTTGCGGGACTATTCACCTGGCTAGACTCGTGTGTCAATAGCTGAGACGAATTCGTGAAGGAGCAGTGGTGCGCCGACCGACGATCACCGACATCGCCGAGCGGGTCGGGGTTTCCAAGGGCGCGGTGTCCTTCGCGCTCAACGGCCGCCCGGGGGTCGGAGAGGCCACCCGCGCGCGAATCCTGCAGGTCGCGAAGGAGATGAACTGGCGTCCGCACAGCGCCGCGCGGGCCCTGGGCGGGGCGCGCGCGGAGGCGGTGGGCCTGGTCATCGCCCGGCCCGCCAGCGCCCTCGGCGTGGAGCCGTTCTTCGCCCAGTTACTGTCCGGCCTGCAGTCGGGGCTGTCGGCCCAGGCCGTCGCGCTGCAGTTGCTGATCGTGGAGGACGCCGAGGCCGAGATGGAGATCTACCGCGAGTGGACCTCCGCCCACCGGGTGGACGGTTTCGTCATGGTGGACCTCATGGTCCGCGACCCGCGCATCGCGGTGCTGGAGGAGCTGGGCGTGCCCGCCGTGGTCCTGGGCGGACCGGGCCAGCACGGGTCGCTGTCGAGCGTCTGGGCCGACGACCGGGAGGCCATGTTGTCGATCGTGGACTACCTGGCCGCGCTCGGCCACCGCAGGATCGCGCACGTCGCGGGCCTGCCGGCGTTCCGGCACACCCAGCGGCGCGCCCGCGCGCTGCGTGACCGGGCGGGGCGGCTGGCCCTGGAGGAGGCGGTGTCGGTGCACACCGACTTCAGCGACTCCGAGGGCGCCGCCGCGACGCGCGCGCTGCTGTCGCGGCCCCGCCGGCCCACGGCCATCGTCTACGACAGCGACGTGATGGCCCTGGCCGGGCTGGGGGTGGCCGGCGAGATGGGGGTGAAGGTGCCCGACGACCTGTCCATCGTGGCCTTCGACGACTCGGTGCTCACGCGGATCACGCACCCCGCGATCACCGCGCTCTCCCGCGACACCTTCGCCTTCGGCAAGCGGCTGGCCGAGGTGATCCTGGAGGTCATCGCCGATCCGGAGCAGCGCAAGGACGTCAAGACCGAGACCCCCCGGCTGACCGTCCGGGAGAGCACCGCGGCCCCGGGGGCTTGGCAGGGCGACTAAATCGCTTTAGGCTCCGCCGGGAGATCGTACGACCCCCGGAGGACGCGTGCCCCTGCTCGATCCCATCCGCCACGGCGCCAACTACGTGCCCTCCGCCGGCTGGTTCCACAGCTGGCTCGACCTGTCGCTCGACGCGGTCCGCCGCGACTTCGAGGACCTGGCCTCGATCGGCCTGGACCACGTGCGCGTGTTCCCGATCTGGCCGTGGATCCAGCCCAATCCGGGGCTGGTCCGGCAGCGCGGCGTGGAGGACCTGCTGGCGGTGATCGACGTCGCGGCCGAGTTCGGCCTGTCCGTCGCCGTGGACCTGCTCCAGGGGCACCTGTCCAGCTTCGACTTCCTGCCCTCCTGGGTGCTCACCTGGCACCGGCGCAGCCTGTTCACCGACCGCGGGGCGCGCGACGCCGTCGCCGCGTACGCCGACCGGCTCGCCCGCGCCGTCGCCACCCGCGGCAACGTGTTCGCCGTCACGCTCGGCAACGAGGTCAACAACCTCTACCCCAGCAACGCCACCACCGCCGAGGCGTCCACGGCGTGGGCCGCCGAGCTGATCGACGTCGTGCGCTCGGCCGCGCCCGGCCTGCTCGCCCTCCACTCCCTGTACGACGCCACCTGGTACGACCCGGAGCACCCGTTCCACCCCGCCGACAACGTGGACCTGGGCGACCTGACCACGGTGCACTCCTGGGTGTTCAACGGGGTCTCCGCGATCGACGGCCCGCTCGGCCCGGCCACCGTCTCGCACGCCGACTACCTGGTCGAGCTGGCCGCGGCCACCTCGCTCGACCCGGCCAGGCCCGTCTGGCTGCAGGAGATCGGGGTGCCCAGGCCCGACGTGCCCGAGGCCCGGACCGCCGAGTTCGTCCGCCGCACGCTCGACGCGGTGACCGTCAATCCCGCGCTGTGGGGTGTCACCTGGTGGTGCTCCCACGACCTGGACCGTTCCCTCTCCGACTTCCCCGAGCGGGAGTACGAGCTGGGCCTGTTCACCGTGGACCACCGTCCCAAGCCGGCGGCCAAGGAGCTCGCCGCGATCATCGACGAGCGCCGCGGCCGTACCGAGACGCGGCGCCCCGCCCTGCGGTGCGACGTCGACCTGCGGACCGAGCCCGGACGCCGGGCCGAGGTCGCGCCGGGCAGCGCCTTCCACGCCGCATGGGTCCGGCTGCGCCAGGCCGGGCCCGTGGCCATCGTCGCCGGCGACCGCGCCGACGACCCCGGCCACCTCACGGCCCGGGGGATCGGCACCGTCCTCGCTCCGGAGTGAGCGGCGGGCCGGCTGCGGCAACGCCCCTCACCGGGCCGACCACGTGATCATCGATTTCCAGAGAGGAAGACCGTGTCAGTCGCCATCGTCTCCGTGGAGTCCACGGACTTGTTCGCGGGCACCGAGGACGCCCCGCGCCAGGTGCTGCGCGTGACGCTCGACGGCCCGCCCGCCCGGGTCGCGGTCACCGGCCCGGGTGTGTCCGGGGAGGCGGCGGGCTCGGGCGAGGTCGAGGTCCCGCTGGAGATCGCCGACCCGGTCCCGGGGGCCGAGCTGCCGGTCGTGGTGACGGCGGGCGGCGCGCGGGCCGAGGCCGTGGTGGTCGTGGCCGAGCCCGGCTGGACGATGTTCATGGTCTCCCACTTCCACTACGACCCGGTGTGGTGGAACACGCAGGCGGCCTACACCTCGCCGTGGGAGCTGCTGTCCGGGGACGCCACCACCCGCCCGCTGTGGGAACGCAACGGGTTCGCGCTGGTGGAGGCGCACCTGGACCTGGCGCTGCGCGATCCGGTCTACAAGTTCGTGCTGGCCGAGATCGACTATCTCAAGCCGTACTTCGACGTGCATCCCGAGCGCCGGGCCGATCTGCGGCTGCTGATGGAGCGCGGGCAGGTCGAGCTGGTCGGGGGGACGTACAACGAGCCCAACACCAACCTGACCGGAGCCGAGGTCACGATCAGGAACATCGTGTACGGCATCGGCTACCAGCGCGACATCCTGGGCGGCGAGCCGGCGACGGCGTGGCAGCTCGACGCGTTCGGGCACGACCCGCAGTTCCCCGGATACCTCGCCGCGGCGGGGCTGACCGGGAGCGCGTGGGCGCGCGGGCCGTTCCACCAGTGGGGGCCGATCCAGAAGAACTTCCGCGAGGCCAAGGACGACGCCCGGGTGATGCAGTTCCCGAGCGAGTTCGAGTGGATCGCGCCGTCGGGGCTGGGCGTGCTGACGCACTTCATGCCGCACCACTACTCGGCCGGCTGGTGGATGGACTCCGCCCCCGACCTGGCGACCGCCGAGAACGCGGTGTACGAGCTGTACCGCAAGCTCAAGCCGGTCGGGGCGACGCGGAACCTGCTGCTGCCCGTGGGCACCGACTACACCCCGCCCAACAAGTGGGTCACCGAGATCCACCGCTCCTGGAACGCCCGCTACGTCTGGCCGCGCTTCGTCTGCGCCACCCCGCGCGACTTCCTCGACGCGGTCCGGGCCGAGCTGGCGGCCACCGGACGCCGCCCCAGCCCGCAGACCCGCGACATGAACCCGGTCTACACCGGCAAGGACGTCTCCTACATCGACACCAAGCAGGCGCAGCGGGCGGGCGAGGTGGCCGCCGTGGACGCGGAGAAGCTGGCCACCCTCGCCGCGCTCGAAGGGCTCGGGACCTACCCCGAGGCCGCGATGGACAAGGTGTGGCGTCAGCTCGCCTACGGGGCACACCACGACGCGATCACCGGCAGCGAGTCCGACCAGGTCTACCTGGACTTGTTGTCCGGCTGGCGCGAGGCGTACGACCTGGCGGGCGAGGTGCGCGACGTCTCGCTCGCCTCGCTCGTCGCCCGCGTGGACACCAGCGGCGACGGCGTCGCGGTCGTCGTCGCGAACACGCTGTCGTTCGACCGGTCCGCGCCCGTGGCCGTACGGCTGCCCGCGGGGCTCGACGGCGGACGGGTGCTCGACGACGCCGGCGCGGAGGTGCCGTGCGTCGTGGACCGGGGGACCCTGCGTTTCCTGGCCGAGGACGTGCCCGCGACCGGCTGGCGCACCTGGCGCCTCCTCCCGGGATCGTCCCGGCGCGGTGCGGCCGCATGGACGCCCGCGCCCGGCGTGACCGTGGAGAACGCCCGCTACCGCGTCACCGCCGACCCCCACCGCGGCGGCTGCCTGTCCGGCGTCCTGGACAAGAAGGCGGGGCGCGAGCTGCTACGGCCCGGATGCGTCGGCAACGAGCTGCGCGTCTACGAGGAGTACCCGGCCCACCCCGACTTCGGCGAGGGCCCCTGGCACCTGGTGCCCAAGGGCCCGGTCGTCGGCGCGGCACAGGGCACGGCCCAGGTGCGGCGCGAGACCTGCCCGCTCGGGGAACGCCTGGTGATCACCGGAACGGTGGACGGCATCGGCTACGAGCAGACCGTCACGCTCTGGGACGGCGTGGATCACGTGGACCTCGCCACCCGCGTCCTGGACTACCGCGGCGCGGACCGGCTGCTGCGGCTGAGCTTCCCCGCCGACCTGCCCGGCGCGCTGCCGGTGAGCGAGGTGGCCGGGGCCGTGGTCGGCCGCGGGTTCGCCCTGCCGGACGTGGACGCCGCCGAGGCGCCGTGGACGCTCGACAACCCCGCCAACACCTGGTTCGGCCTGGGCTCCACCGCCCGCGTCAGCCTCACCGGCCCCGACGGCCGGCCGCTGGGCGAGCGCGCGCTCGGCGTGGCGGAGGTGGTCGTGCCCGGCCCGGACGACGCCGCCGACGTGCGCGACCTGCTGGTCGCACTGGTCAGGGCCGGGGTCACCGCGACCACGGCCGGGGCGGACTGGTCCAGGTACGGCTGGCTCGACGTCGACTCCAACCTCCCCGACTTCCGCATCATGATCGGCGGGCCGCGGGAGAACGACGCGGTGCGCGAGTTGCTGGAACGCGCGGGCCCGGCCTACGCCGAGGTCCTGGAGCGGGACGGGCGCGTCTGGGTGCCCGCCGCCCGGCCGCTGCGCGAGGTCTGGCGGCCCAACGCCGACCTGCGTGACCTGCGGGCGCTGCCCGCCCTGGTCACCACCGATCCCGCCGCGCTGACCGCCGACCTCGCCGACGCCCGCGTGAGCTCCGCCTGCCCCGGCGCGGTCCCGGAGTCCGAGCTGCTCACCGGCCACACCGTCGCGCTGCTCACCTACGGCCTGCCGGGCTTCGCCGTCGATCCGGCCGGCACGTTGCACCTGTCGCTGATGCGCTCGTGCACCGGGTGGCCGTCCGGGGTGTGGATCGACCCGCCCCGCCGTACGCTGCCCGACGGGGCGGGCTTCCAGCTCATGCACTGGACCCACGAGTTCCGTTACGCGCTGGTCTCCGGCGAGGGCGACTGGCGCACGCTGACGCTGCCCGCCCGGGGGCAGGAGTTCAACCATCCGCTGTACGCCGTGCTCGCCGAGCCGCACGGGGGCCCGCTGCCGCCGACCCGGTCGTACCTGAAGGTCGAGCCCGCCCGGGAGGTGCTGGTCGGCACCGTCAAGCCGGCCGGCAACCCGACCGCCCACGGGTCGGCCGCCGCGGCGGACCCGGCCTCCGGGGTGACCGTGCGCCTGATGGAGTCCACCGGGCTCGGCCGCGACGCCGTCCTGACCGGTGCGCTCGCCCTGACCGAGGCGCACCACGCCGACCTGCTCGAACGGCGGCGCGACCCCGTCCAGGGCGCCGTCGCGCTGACCGGCGCCGAGGTCGCCACCGTGATCGCCGTGCCCGCCCTGCCGACCGTGCCCGCCATCCGTCCGGGTGGCTCGGCCCGCGGCGGTGCGGTGCTGGGGCCGGCGGTCGAGGTGGCGCAGCCGGTGCATGCGCGGTACTGGCTGCACAACCGGGGGCCGGCGCCGATGGGCTACCTGCCGGTGAGCGTCACGGCGTCGCCGGGCCTGGTGCGGACCGCGGGCGAGCCCGCCGAACTGTCGGTGGTGCTCTCCTCGCACCTGCTCGACGCCGACGTGGAAGGAGCCGTGGAGATCATCGTCCCCGAGGGCTGGACGGCCGGTCTGACGCGGCGCCCGTACCGGCTGGTGGCGGGCGGGCACGTACGGTTCCCCGTGACGGCGACCCCTCCCCCGGGCGTCGAGCCCGGCCTGTACTTCGTCGCCGCCCGGATCCGGCACGACGGCCAGACCGTCGAGGACGTGGTCACCATCGCCGTCGGCGACCTGCCCGGCGTGCTGCCCGTGCCCGGTGACGTCCCCGAGGACTGGGTGGCCGCGCAGGGCAGCAAGGACCACCCCGGCCGCGACACCGGCCTGTCGGTGGAGGTGACCACGCCGTCGGTGCGCGTCGCTCCCGGCGGGCGTGCCGTGCTGGGGCTGGCGCTGCACAACCGTACGTACGGTGAGATCCGGGGCGAGCTGCAGGTCGTCTCGCCCTGGGGCACGTGGGACCTGATCGCCGCCCCGGTCCGCGGGTTCGTCCTGGCGGCCGGCGAGAGCACGGTCGCCGAGTTCGAGGTGTCCGCACCGCGCGACGCCGCCCCCGGCTCCGCGTGGGCCCTGGGCAAGGTCATGTGGTTCGGCCGCTGCCAGTACGCGCCGACCGTCGAACTGGTGGTGACCCCGTGACCCACACGCCCCGCACCAACCATCCGCCCCCCGCCCCCACGCCCGAGACCGACCGCCCGACCTCCGCCCAGCCTCCCCAAACCGACCATCCGATCACCGCCCACGCTGCCCATGCCGGCCGTCCGCACTTCGCCCACGCGCCCGTCACCGGCGAGCCGGGCACTGGCGAGCCGGGCACTGGTGAGCCGGACGCTGGTGAGCCGGGCGCTGGTGAGCCGGGCGCTGGTGAGCTGGTCGCGCCCGGTGTGGGGCCGGTGCTCGGCTGGCTCGACGGCTGCCCGCTCCCCCGCTCCGAGCTGGACCGACGGCTCGCAGCCCTGCGGGCCGGCCCGAGGTCCGCGGCGCTCCCGGCGCCGGGCACGGCCGAGGACCGGCAGCTCACGCGCTGGGTGGCCCAGGTGGTGCTGACCGAGCACCTGTGCGCCGCCGAGGCCACAGCCCGCGGACTGCCCCTGGAGAAGCCCCCATCACCCCGCCCCGACCAGCCCACCACCGACGCCATCGCGGCACGGCCCGGCCAGGCCACCGACGCCATCGCGGTACGGCCCGGCCGGCGAGCCACCGACGCCATCGCGGTACGGCTCGACCAGCGGGCGGCTGTCGAGCTGGGTTCGATCGCCGCGGCGGCCTACGAGGGCAGCGCCGCCGTCCGCGCCGTCTACGAGGCCGTCACCGCCGACGTCACCGTCTCCGCGGCGGAGGCGGCCGCGTATCGGGAGGCCACCGCGCGGCCGACCACCGGACCGACATGGCGGCTACGCACCCCGGACGGCGAGTTCGACGCCGAGCCAGGTTCGCTGCCCGTCGCCCTGGCCGAGGCTCTGGCCGCCGCCGTACCGGGCCGGACGGTGACGGCCGGCCCTTGGACCGCCACCCTCGTCGCCTGTCACAACCCGACCCCGGGTACGGCCTCGACCGCACCCGCCGACGGCCTCCTCGACTCCGCGCGCAGGGTGGCGTTCGTACGCTGGCTCGACCACGCGCGCGCCCACCGGCTGCGACTGGTGCCGGGCCTTGAACACCCGGGCGACCCCGCACAGCCCGACAACCACCACCGCCACTGACACCACCATCGGCCCAGCCGGACCCGCCCGGTCTCTGCCCCGACCCCGCCGACGTCGCCGCCCGTACCGAAGAAGCTCACCCGACTTCGCCCGGACGCGGGGCCCTCCGGCGCGCTTCGAGGACGTCCAGGATCAGGTCCAGGCCGTAGCCGAACTCGCTGGTGTAGTCGTAGCCCGGTCGCAGGGCGTGGTCGCGGATCATCTCGGTGAGGTACGGCAGCTCCTTCTCCGGCAGCCGCTGGAGGATGCCGCCGGCCACTTCCTCGACATCGTCCGGCGTCGCCATCGGCAGGTTCGCCTCCTGCAGGACGAACCCGTAGACGTAGCTGTCGATCAACGAGACGGCGTGCGCCGCCATCGGCAGTGTGAACCCCGCCTCCCGCAGGACGCCCAGGACGGCGTCGTGGTGGCGCAGCGTCGCCGGCCCAGGGTCGCGGCGGGAGTCCATGAGGCCGAGGGCCCAGCTGTGCTGCGACAGGATCGCGCGTGCGGAGACGGCTCGCGTACGGATCGCGTCGCGCCAGTCGTCGCCTTCGGCACCGGGCAGCTTGATCGCCGCGAACACCATGTCGACCACGCCGTCGAGGATCGCGTCCTTGTTCGGCACGTGGTGGTAGAGCGACATCGCCTCCACGCCCAGTTCCTGCGCCACCCGGCGCATCGTGATCGCCTCCACGCCGCCGCCGTCCGCGACCCGGATCGCGGCTTCCAGGACGAGGACTCTGCTGAGCGGTTGCGGCGGCATGACGGCTCCGGGGTGTGGGCGGGTTGACAGCCTTACAAGCGTAAGCCAACCTTACAGCCGTAAGTGGCCTTACAGACGTAAGGCCGTCCTGGCGCTTGCGGAGCGCGGAGAAGGAGATTTCCATGCCGATGCCGAAATGGTGGGGGCACGTGAACAAGAAGGTGTTCAACCCCCGCGCGATAACCGGCGGGCGATGGCCGGTGCTGGTTCACGTCGGGCGCATCTCCGGCGCCACCTACCGCACGCCGCTCGACGCGCATCCCGTCGACGGCGGTTACCTGTTCGTTCTGGTGTACGGATCGCGCTCCGACTGGGTGCAGAACGTCCTGGCGGCCAGAAATGCGCGGCTCCGGGTCGACGGGAGAGAGGTGGAACTCACCGCCCCACGCCTTGTCGGGACGGACGAGGCGTTCCAGGCCCTCCCCGCCGAGGTGGCACGCCCGCCGAAGGTGCTCCGCATCACCGAGTTCCTCCGCATGGACCTGCTCACACGCTGACCACCACGACAATCTCTGGACATGAATCGTGCACACGAACAGGCGGGCAACCGCAATCGCCGGCACGCTGGTCATCTTGGGCATGGTCGCCGGTGCGCTGAGCGTCGTTCCGGCTGTCGACGAACCAGGCCGTCTCGCTCTCATTTCCGCACACGAGGGCCAGGTCATCGTCGGCGCAGTCGCTCAGTCCATCATGATCCCCGCCTATGTCGGGTTCGCGCTGTACCTGTATCCGATGTTGAGGGCGGAGAACGAGGCGCTCAGCCTCGGTTTCCTCGGGTTCAGGCTGATCGCTGCGACGTTCCACTTCATCGGCGTCATCATCCTGCCCCTGTTTCTCGTGCTGGGTCAGGAACTCACCCAAGCCGGCGCTGCGGCCGCATCCGGCATCGAGGTCGTGGGCGAATTACTGCGGACGGCGCGCGACTTGGTCAATCACGTCGCATTGATCATCTCGCTGAGCCTTGGAGATCTCCTGTTGTTCCGCATCCTGTGGCGGTCGAGATCCGTCCCTCGATGGTTGTCCGGATGGGGATTCCTGGCGATCGCAGCAGCCGTATCGGCGAGTTTCCTGGTGCTGCTTCGCAGGACTGACGTGGTCACACCGCTCTACCTGGCCATGAACGCGCCACTGGCCCTGCAGACCTTCGTCTTCGCCGTGTGGTTGATGGCAAAGGGCTTCGCCGCGAACCCACCGCCCGGAGCCCACCGGCACGGCGTCCGGGGCGTCTGACGCGACCGGCATCGCGGCCCAGCTGTACCTCAGCCCGCGCGCCGTCGGCTACCACCTCTACAAGGCCTTCCCCAAGCTGGGGATCTCCTCGCGGGCGGAGTTGGCCGCGATCGTCGCCTGAGCGTCGAGGTGCGGGAGGCGATTACCTGGGGAAATATCGGAATCCTTATTGTTCGGGGTCTCATATCGCTATTGGACATGCCGCTGCCGCCTCTGGTCTTCTGGGTCGCGCTCATGAAGATCCGGATCGAGATCGGGGAGTCGGGATGAGACACGATCATCACAGGGGGCTGCGTACCAGGCTCGGCGCCTCCGTGCTGGCGACCTCCACGGCGATGGCGGCTGTCGTCGGCCTGGCGGGTTCGGCAGGCGCCGACACACGTTCGGCGTCCGCCGTCGCGCAGCCGGAGAGCGGCACGGCCGACGTCAAGAAGCAACTGCGCGCGCTCGAGAACTCCTACCAGGGACGCATCGGGGCCTACGCGATCGACACCGGCACCGGGAAGACCCTCTCCTACCGGGGCGGCGAACGATTCGCCAGCGCCTCCACCTTCAAGGCCATCCTGTGCGGCGCCATCCTGAACAAGGCCCGGACGACCGACCCCGGCCTGCTGGACCGCACGCTGCGCTGGACGGCCAAGGACGTGGTCGTGAACTCGCCGATCACCGGACGGCCGGAGAACGTCAAGAACGGCATGACCGCGGACCGGCTGTGCCACGCGACCGTCACCGCCAGCGACAACACCGCGGCGAACGTGCTCCTCAAGCAGATCGGCGGCCCCGCGGGGCTGACCCGCTACTACCGCTCGCTCGGGGACCCGATCGGGCGGCTCGACCGCCATGAGCCGGAACTCAACGACTGGAAGCCGGGCGAGAAGCGCGACACCGTCAAGCCCGCGTTCATGGCACGCAACCTGCAGAAGCTCAGCCTGGGCGACGCTCTCGTCCCTGAGGACCGGCAGCGGCTGAACGAGTGGCTACGGGCCGGCATCACCGGCACCGAGCGCATCCGCGCCGGGGTTCCGCGGGACTGGGTCGTCGGCGACAAGACCGGGGGCGGCGTCGGCGCGTACGCGCCGGGCAGCGACATCGCCGTCGCCTGGCCGCCCTCCGGCGCGCCGGTGATCATCGCGATCTACACCAATCGCACCGACCCCACCGCGACCATGGACAACAGCGTGATCGCCAAGGCGGCCACCGTGCTGGTCCGAGGGCTCGGCCTCGCCAAGTAGCGCGTCATGGTGGCGGGCCGCGCCGGGCCTGGGCCCATGGGAGGCGGCAGGTCCGGGCGGCACGAGCCTCAGGAGCCGCGGCGCAGTTCCAGGAGGCCTTCGGCGATCCTTGCGACGCCCTCGGCGATCACGTGCTCGTCGGCGGTGAGGCTGATCCGGAAGCATCGCCTGGCGTGGGGCGCCGCTGGGGCGTCCGGCGTCGGGGTTGCGAAGAAGTGGCGGCCGGGGACGACGAAGACCTTCTTGGTCTTCATCAGCCGGTACAGGGCCATGTCGTCGAACCAGTCGTGGTCGATCCACAACCAGCAGAACATGCCGCCCTGTCCGGCGTGCAGCCGCCAGGTGACGGACTCGGGCAGCAGGTCGGCCAGCAGGCGTTCGGCGTACAGGCGGCGGGCCTGGTAGAAGGGGTTGATCACCGTGGCGGCGAGCCGGTCCAGCAGCCCCGAGGACAGCGCTCTTGCCGCCACCCGCTGCATGAGCTGCGGGGCGTGCAGGACGGAGTTGGCCATGAACGACACCATCGCGCGGATGTAGCGGGAGGGCCCGATGGCGAATCCGACGCGTTCGGCGGGCAGGCCGGCCTTGGACAGGGTGAAGCAGTTGATCAGGTGGTCGTCCCACTGCGGGGCCACGCGGGAGGCGGCGACGCGGGGGAAGGGGGTGCCGTAGGCGTGGTCGACGATGAGGGGCACGTCTCGGCGCCGGGCCACGTCGATCAGCCGGGTGAGTTCGTCGCCGTCGATGCTGCGGCCGGTGGGGTTGCTGGGGCTGGACAGCAGGAGCATGCCGATGTCGGGGCATCGCTCCACTGCCTCGAAGTCGAAGGCGTAGCGGAAGGACCTGTCGCCGGTCAGTTCGATCTGGGGGGCGATGCCGGTCACGCCGTCGGGGTCCATGGACAGGCCCAGGTAGCCGGGGTAGTCGGGGGTCATGGGCAGGACCACGCGCTGGTTGGAGCCGTCGGCGGTCTGGCCGGCGAACAGCGCGGTGGCGATGAAGAAGAGCATCTGGCTGCCCGGTCCCACCACGACGTTGTCGGCGGTGATGCCCCAGCCGTAGCGGGTGTTGAAGGAGGTGACGATCTCCTCGACCAGGGTGGGCATGCCGCGGGAGGGGCCGTAGCGGCTGCTGGTCGCGGTGAAGTCCTCGGCCACGACGGTTGCGGTCAGGTCTCTCCAGGCGTCGATGACCTCTTTGATCTGGGCGGGGTTGCCGATGCTCAGGTTCAGCCAGTCGGACGCGCCTGAGGCGGTGGAGGTCGCGACGTCCTCCATGATGCTCCGCAGGCCCGACATGTCAGACATCTTCTGGCCGCTCCGCGATAACTTCATTGTTGCGTGTCCCTTCTCGGATCTGGCCCGCCGCCGGCACACATCCGCGGTTTGTCGTGATCAAGCGAGTCCACCGCATTCGCCGTCGCCGCACAAGACGGTGACGGTGGACGCACCGCCCGCACCGCGGTCGTTTGTCCTTGGGGCCGATGTCCATCCGATGTCCACGGTGTCCTGGTCGCCGGGCAGGTTCGCGTTGGTGAACACCCAGCCGTCCGGCGCCTCGGGCAGGCCCAGCGGCTCGAACTGGTCGTCCTCGATCCCGTTCACGGCGGGGCCGTTCAGGTGAGGAGTTCGGCCAGCCGGGCCATCTCGGTGGGTGGGTCGATCACCGGCTGGATGAGCAGTTCGTCGACGCCGGCCTGTTCCAGGGTGGCGATGCGGGCGCGGAGGTCGTCGCGGGTGCCGACCAGGGCCAGGGTGTCCATCAGTGAGGGCAGGATCAGGTCGCGGTCCTCGGGCGCGATGCGTCCGAGGTAGCCGGTGTAGAGCTTGGTGTGCCGGTCGGGTGCGGTGGCGGTGGTGCCGCGCCGGTCGAGAAGTCGCCGTACGGCCTCGCGTTCCCCGGGGCCGAGACGCTCGGCGAAAGCGGCGGTGTCGGCGGCCGTGTCGGCGGCGAAGGTCAGCAGTGACAGGACGAGATGGCCGGTCGCGTCCCGGGCCGCGTCACTGTGGGGGTCTTCGTCCTCCTCCCGTACGTGCAGTGCGGTGACCACGTAGGAGGCGGCGTTGCGGGGTGCGCCGTGCGCGGCGTCGCGGCGGGCGTCGTGCAGTGCGCGCCAGGCGGCGGGGTCGAGCAGGCCGAAGGAGATCAGGCCGGTGCCGCGGCGGCCGGCGACGGCGGCGGCCTTCGGCCCGGTCAGCGCGGCCACGACGAACTCGATCGGGTCGTCCGTGTTCACGTGCGCCCCGGCGTGCAGGAACCGGACGTCGCGGGCCCGGTCGCCCTCGCGGTACTCGATGCTCCGCCCGGCGCACAGGTCCTGCAGCGCGGCGGTGAAGGACTCCACCGTCGCCGCCGTGGTCGGCCGCATGCCCAGCGTGCGCCGGGCGGTGTTCCCGGTGCCGACCCCGCAGCTGATCCGGCCCGGCGCCAGCGCGTTGAGGCTGGCCAGCCCGCTCGCCGCGGCCGGGGCCGAGCGCAGCGCCGGTGACGTCACGCCGACGCCCAGCCTGATGCGGCTGGTGGCCTTCGCGCACAATCCCAGGGCGACGAAGGGGTCGCCGTGGACCATCGGGCTGTCGTTGACCCAGAAACTGTGCAGGCCCAGCTCCTCGGCCCGCACGGCGAGATCCTCCACACCGGGGTGTGCGGTGACCACGACGCCTGCACGCATCAGACCTCCACCGAACGGTCGACTCGAACGTACTCAGCCTGACAGCCGAAGCCGCTCAGCGCAGTACGGCCGTCAGCAGGTCCGCGCCCAGCGCCGTCAGATCGGCGACATTGACGGTGTAGCGGACGTAACGGCCGTGCCGCCGGGCCGTGAGCAGGCCCGCGCGGCGCAGGACGGCGAGGTGTCGGGAGACCTCCGGAGGTGAGAGTTCCCAGGCGTGGGCCAGCTCGCCGGTGGTGTGCGGGCCGCGGGCGAGGGTGCGCAGCAGCCGCAGTCGTACCGGATGCGCGAGCGCCTCCAGCCGCAGCGTGACCGTTTCCAGCGACACCGGCTCGGACGGGCCCGCCTCGGCCACGGGGTACTGCACCACCGGCTGCCATCCGGGCGCGTGGACCACCACCAGGTGCGGGCGGCCGAAGACGCTGGGGAGGAAGGTGACCCCGGCGCCGTGGGCGGTGGTCGCGTTGTCCTGCAGCTTGTCCACGATGATGCGGTTTCCGTCCGGCGCCAGGGTGACGGCGCCGGAGACGGACGCGAGTGCCGCCCCGATGCCCTGGCGCTTCAGCAGGTCGTTCTTCAGGCGCAGGTCGGTGGCGAGTTGTGCGGCGACGCCCGTCCAGGCGGCGTCGAAGAAGGCCCCGGCGCACTGTTCGAGCGTGTCACGCACCCGCGCCCGCACGGCGGCCGGGTCCGCGAGCAGCCGTTCCGCGAAGGCCTCCTGGAGCGCGCCGCGCGCCTGGGCCAGGTCGAGCGCCCGCTCGCGCGCCGTCGCGTCGGTGAGCGGCGACGGCGCGCCGAAGTGGACCCGGTTGCTGCCGCACGTGGTGATGAGCGCGGCGGTCACGTAGGTCTCGTCGTCGATCCGGTCGACATCGTCCAGCTCCTCGGCGAGGGTCGGCCGGGGACGCGCGGGGACCAGGAAGTCGGCGCGGGAGGAACGCCAGAGGAACTCCGCCTCCCTGAGCCGCTCGGCCAGCTCCGGCCGCAGCCCGGCCCAGACGTCCCCGGCCCAGCCGGCGAGCTGCGGGTGATGCCCCGGTTCGGCCAGCACGTGCAGCATCGCGGTCAGCTCGGCCAGCGGGGAGGCGGCGAACCGCAGCCGCCCGGACGGCAGGCCGCCGATGTCGATCCTCAGCGTCATCCCCACATCATCGCTGGTCGGGCGGCCGACGACCGCGTCGATTGACGGTGTCCGTCAACTGACGGAGCCGCCCCGGCGGCCGAACGCATCGTTGACGCCATGGCAACCACCACCAAGATCCGGCCGCGCGCCCTCGTCCGCGCCTCCGGAGGCCCCCGCTATGCCGTGGCCCTGGCCGTGGACGCGCTCGGCACCGGCCTGTTGCGGCCCTTCCTGCTGCTCTACGGGGTGACGGTGCTGAAGCTGTCCGCGCCGGTCACCGGCATCGCCATGACGGCCGGCGTGGTCGTGGGTCTGGTGTGCATGCCCGCGGTCGGCCGATGGCTGGACCGGGGCGCACGCAGCACGGTCGTGGCGGCGTCGATGCTGGTGCGGGTGCTGGGCGTGGCGCTGCTGCTGGCCGCCCCCGCGGGGCACGTCTGGCTGTTCGCGACGGCGGCGCTCTTCCTCGGCATCGGCAACCAGGCCTGGCCGGCCGCCCACGCGGCCCTCGTGGCCACGGTCGCCCACGGCCGCGAACGCGATGCCGCCCTCGCCGCAGGCCGCGCCCTGCGCAACGCCGCTCTGGGGGCGGGCGCCCTCCTCGCCACCGCGTGCCTGGCGGGCGGCACCACCGCGTTGCGGGCGCTGGCGGCCGTCACCGGGCTCGCCTATCTCGCCGCGGCGGCCTTGGCGTGGTCGGTCCACCTGCGTGCGCGTCCGGCCGCCGCTCCGGCCAAGGACATGATCGGCGGGCCCGCGCCCCGGATGCGGGCGCTGCTGGCCGCCAACGTGGTGTACGTCTTCTGCCTCAACGTCCCCGAGATCGCGGTGCCCCTGATCCTGGTGACACAGCTGCACGCGTCCCCGGTGTGGCCGGCAGCCGTCTTCGTGGCCAACACGGTGCTGGTGGTCACCCTGCAGGTGCCGGTCACCGTCCTGCTGTCCCGCTTCTCCCGGCGGACCGTGCTGGCTCTCGCCGGCGTGGTGCTCGCCGCGTCCTACCTCGGCTTCCTCGCGGCCACCTCACTGGGACCCGGCTGGGGTGCCCCGGCCGTCGCCATGGTGTCCGTGGTCTGCACCATCGGCGAGATCATCTACGCCGGCAGCGCGACGGCGCTCGTCACCGCCCTCGCGCCGGCCCATCTCCTGGGACGCGCCCTCGCCCGCTTCCAGCTCTCCACCGGCTTCGGCCTCGCCGTCTCCCCTGCGGTCATCACCACACTCGCCTCCCACGGCCCGACCGCCCTCTGGGGCCCCCTCTCCGCCGCGACCCTCCTGTCCGCCTCCGCCGTCGCCGACAGGGCTACACAGCGAGGCAATAACATGTACAGTCAGTAGGGAATGTGGACTATGGCCGCGGGCCGCGGCACGTGACAGGAGGGCGTCCCCCATGAGCGTCACCGACCAGCTGATCGCCAACTCCGAACGCTATGCCGCCGCCTTCGACTCCGGCGACCTGCCGCTGCCGCCCGCCCAGGGGGTGGCCGTGGTGGCCTGCATGGACGCCCGGCTCAACGTCTACGGCCTGCTCGGCCTGCGCGAGGGCGACGCGCACGTGATCCGCAACGCCGGCGGCGTCGTCACCGCCGGCGAACGTCGCAGCCTGGCCATCAGCCAGCGCCTCCTGGGCACCCGCGAGATCATCCTCATCCACCACACCGACTGCGGCATGCTGACCTTCACCGACGACGGCTTCAAGCACGACATCTACCAGGAGGTCGGCGTCAAGCCCGACTGGTCCGCCGAGGCGTTCCAGGACCTGGAGGCGGACGTGCGCCAGTCGGTCAGGCGCATCCAGGCCGACCCGTTCATCCCGCACAAGGACTCCGTCCGCGGGTTCGTCTACGACGTGGCCACGGGCCGGCTGAACGAGGTCAAGCTGGACGCCGCTCCGCAGAGCTCGCACGACTGATCAGGCGGGCCTCGCCGAGTCCCGCGGCTGGGCACCCGTCGCGCGTCCGCGGCCCGGTTAACCGGTGGCGGACGCGGGGGTCGCCGGGTTGACTGCACGGGTGACCGCGTTGCCCGTGCCCGCCGACCTGGCCCACCTCGTGGCCGGGAGTTGGGCGCTGGACGGCGACGCGGTGCCGAGAGGGTTGCCGCACCCGGCTGTCGACCTGCTGGTCATGCCTGACGGTGAATACCGGCTGGCCGGTCCTGAGACACGCGTCCGGCAGGGACCGCTGCCCGGGGGCGGGCCCCTGGTCGGAGTGCGGCTGCGACCGGGGACGGTGACCGGGCTGTTCGGGGTCGCGGCCGACGAGGTGCCGCTGTCCGGGGCGCCCATCGAGGCCGGGACGCCGGCCGGGTGGCCCATCGAGGTCGGGCGGCCGGCCGGGGCGGTGGGTGAGCGGCTGGCCGGGGCGCTGGCCCTGGTACGGGCGCGCGCCGGGCGATGCCGGGTCGACGAGCGGGTGCGCGTCGTCCTGGCGGCGATGCACGCGGCGCCAGGTGCGCCCGTGGAGCAGCATGCCGCCCGGGCCGGGTTGTCCGAGCGGCAGCTACGGCGGCGGTTCGGGGTGGCGGTCGGGCTGCGGCCCAAGTCCTACGCGCGGGTGGTGCGGCTGCACCACGCGCTCGCCGCCGCACGTGCCGCGGTGGCCAGGGGCGAGCGCCCGGACTGGGCGGCCATCGCCGTGCGCAGCGGCTGCTACGACCAGTCACACCTGCTCGCCGAGTTCCGGCACGCGGTGGGCGCGCCGCCGACCGCGTTGCTCGCCGGATGGCCGTTTTCTCCAAGCCGTGACCAGCCGGGGCTAACACACTCGGCGCATGACCGATGACGTCGTCAAGGAGATCCTCGACTGGTACCGGCAGACCGCACAGGACGGTCTGGCCGGGGACGGGGTGCGCTACGCCGAGCCGTTGCGGGCCTGGCTGGTGCACGGTTACACCGAGGTGAAACAGGTGCTCACCGACTACCGGACGTTCTCGTCCGACGAGCTGCGCCACAGCGCGCAACCCCCGCCGCACCGGGACAACCCGCTTCTCGGCAGCCTGTCGGCGATCGACCCGCCCCGGCACCACCTGCTGCGCCGGCTGGTCAGCCGGGCCTTCACGCCCCGCGCGATCCAGGCGTTGCTGCCCTCGATCACCGATACCGTGCGGACGCAACTGGCCGGGGTGGACGGTGAGCTGGACGTGATCGGCCGGCTCGGTCGACCGTTGCCTGTGCGCACCATCTCCGCGCTGCTCGGCGTGGAAGCGGACCGGCAGCCGGACTTCGTGCGCTGGACCGAGGCGATCACCTCCTTCGCGGGCGCGTTCAGCGAGGACCCGGCGCGCCGGGCCGCCTTCCGCGCCGCGCACGCCGAACTGGCCGAGTACTTCGGCCAGGTGTTCGCCGAACACCGCGCCCGCCCCCGAGGCGACGTGATCGACACCCTGCTGGCCGCCGAACCGGACGGCAGCCGGCTCTCCGACGAGGAACTGCTCGACTTCTGCACGCTGCTGCTCGTCAACGGCCACGAGACGACCAGGACCCTGCTCGTCAACCTCGTGTTGTGCCTGGCCGCCCACCCGGAGGCGCCGGCCCGGCTGCGTGCCGCCCCTTGGCTGGTGCCCGCCGCCGTCGAGGAGGTGCTGCGGTTCCTGCCCCCGATCGGCGGCACCGACCGGTTCACCACCGGCCCGACCGGCATCGCCGGGCACCCCGTGGAGGCCGGCCGGCGGGTGGTCGCCATGGTGCTCTCGGCCAACCGGGATCCCCGGGTGTTCGCCGAGCCGCAGGAGTTCCGGCTGGACCGGACGCCCAACGAGCACCTCTCCTTCGGCCACGGTGTGCACTTCTGCCTCGGCGCGCACCTGGCCCGGCACGAGGTCGCGACAGCGGTGCACGCACTGCTGCACCGGTTCCCCGGTCGGTGGTCGCTGGGCCGGCTCGCGACCGAGCGCACCCCGGTCGGCATCGACGTGCTCGATCTGGCGCTGGTCAGCTCGTAGCCGGGGACTGATCCCTGCGCCGGGCCGCGGCGGCCACGTTGACCGGCATCCGGCCGAAGATCAGGCCGTGGAAGGGCGAGATCGCCCACCAGTACAGATGGCCGAGCAGGCCGTGCGGATGGAAGACGGCACGCTGGGTGTAGATCGTCCGGCCGCCGGAGCGGGTGACGCCGAGCTCCAGCCAGGCCAGTCCGGGCAGCCGCATCTCGGCGCGCAGCCGCAGCAGCCGTCCGGGAAGCACCTCCTCCACCCGCCAGAAGTCGATCGAGTCGCCCACCCGCAGCCGGGCCTGATCGCGCCGGCCGCGCCGCAGCCCGACCCCGCCCACCAGCCGGTCGGCCAAGCCCCGCAACTGCCACGCCACCGGCAGCGAGTACCAGCCGTTACGGCCGCCGATGCCCTCGATCACCTGCCACAACGCCTCCGGGCTCGCCTGCACGGCCAGGCGGCGATCGTCCACGAACAGGCTGCCGCCCGCCCAGTCGGGATCGGTGGGCAGCGGGTCGCTCGGCGCGCCCGGCGTGGACGCCGAGGACCAGCGCGTGGCGACGTCGGCCTCCTTGATCTTCATCAGCGCCAGGGACACCGCCTGGTGGAAGCCGACCAGCCCGCCCTCGGGGTCGGGTACGTGGCGGGCGATGTCGTGCTCGCCGCACACGGCCTCGTTGCGCAGCGACTCCACCAGCGGGCGGGCGATGCTCGCGGGGACGGGCGTGACCAGCCCCACCCACAGGCTCGACAGCCGGGGGGTGAGCAGCGGCACCGGAATGATCAACCTCGGCGGCAACCCGGCCACCGCGGCATAGCCGTGCATCATGTCGGCATACGTGAGGACATCAGGGCCGCCGATGTCGAACCCCCGGTTGACCGTTCCCGGCACCTCCGCCCACGCCACCAGATATCGCAGCACGTCCCGCACCGCGATCGGCTGCGTACGGCTGCGCACCCAGCGCGGCGTCGTCATCACCGGCAACCGCTCGGTCAGGTAACGCAGCATCTCGAACGAGGCCGACCCCGACCCGATGATCACCGCGGCACGCAGCACCACCGCCGGCACCGCGCCCCGCAGGAAGATCTCCCCCACCTCGGCCCGCGACGACAGGTGCGGCGAGAGCCTCTCGTCCGCGGTCGACCCGCCCAGATAGACGATCCGCCGCACTCCCGCCTCGGCCGCCGCGGCCGCGAACGTGCGCGCCGCCAGCCGGTCCCGCTCAGCGAACCGGCCGCTCGTCCCCATCGCGTGGATCAGGTAGTACGCGACGTCCACCCCGTCCAGCGCCCGGCGCGTGCGCTCGGCGTCGGTGGCGTCGGCCTCGACGGCCTCCACCCGGTTCGCCCACGGCAGATCGCGCAGGCGTCCGGCCGAGCGCACCATGCAGCGCACGTCGTGACCGGCGGCCAGCAGCTCAGGCGCCAGCCGCCCGCCGATGTACCCCGTTGCCCCGGTGACCAGGCACAATGCCATGCCCACGCACCTTCCCCGTCCCTCGGGGCTCATGCCGGAGCGGTCTGGTCACCGCCCCTCCCGCAAGTACTGTCCCCGCGCGCGCGCGCGTGCGGGCGCGGCCGGCGGGGCATCTGTGAGGCATGGCTGAGGTGCATGGTTGTGGATGGCCGCGGGTGGCGGCGCCGCCGAGCTGCCCGCCCGGCGAGCCGGTCCGGCACGACGGCGACCACAGCCGCGCCCGCCGCCGCACCGGCCCGCGACCGCGTCCCGTCTCGTCGTGAAGGGACCGTCGATGGACACGGTGATCGTCCTGCTCAACAGGGACCTGCGGGTGCACGACCACCCGGCACTGACGGCCGCCTGCGAGCGCGCCCGCGCCGTGCTCCCCCTGTTCGTGCTGGACGAGGCCGTCCCCGCCGGCCGCCGCCGCGGTTTCCTGCTGGAGTGCCTGGCCGACCTGCGGGCGTCCTTCCGGGCACGCGGCGGGGACCTGGTCGTACGGCACGGCGACGTCGTGACCGAGACCATGAAGCTCGTCCACGGAACCGGAGCCGAGGCGGTCTTCGCCAGTGCCGACGTCAGCCTGCTGGCCAGGCGCAGGCAGGACCGGCTGGCCCGCGAACGCCTCTCCTACCAGCTCTTCCCCGGGGTCACGGTGGTGCCGCCCGGCACGCTCACCCCGTCCGGGGGCGGGGATCACTACCGGGTCTTCACGCCGTACTGGCGTTCCTGGAGCCGGTACCGGCGCCGTCCCCTGCTCGCGGCCCCTCGCCACGTGCCGACGCCCCACGACCTCGACCCCGGGCGGCTGCCGGCCCCGGCCCGGCCGGGACCCGTGCCCGGCGGCGAGACCGCCGCCCGTGACCGCGCCCGGCGGTGGATCCGCCGTGCCCTGCCGGGGTACGCCGACGGCCACGACGATCTGGCCGGTGACCGCACCTCCCGCCTGAGCCCGTACCTGAGGTTCGGCTGCCTGTCCCCGCTGGAACTGGCCCACCTGGCCGCGGGCAGCGAGCCGTTCGTCCGCCAGCTGTGCTGGCGCGACTTCTACCACCAGGTCACCTACGCCTTCCCGCGCATCAACCGGGAGGACTACCGCCCCCGCGGCCACCGCTGGCGCGACGACGAGGACGCGCTGCAGGCCTGGCGGGAGGGCATGACCGGGCTCCCCATCGTGGACGCCGGCATGCGCCAGCTACTCGCCGAGGGCTGGATGCACAACCGGGCCCGCCTCATCGTGGCCTCCTACCTGGTCAAGGTCCTCGGGGTCGACTGGCGCGCCGGCGCCCGGCACTTCTTCGAGCACCTCCTCGACGGCGACGTGGCCATCAACTCGGGCAACTGGCAGTGGATCGCCGGGACCGGCAACGACACGCGTCCCGACCGCGGCTTCAACCCGTTGCGCCAGGCGCAGCGGTTCGACCCGGCGGGCGACTACGTACGCCGCCACGTCCCCGAGCTCGACGGCGTACCGGCCGCCGACGTCCACCAGCCGTGGCGGCTGAGCACTCCCCCGGCCGGTTACCCACGTCCGATGCTCTGACCGGCGACGTCCGGATCAGTCGTCGAGCGCTGCGGCGGTCGTGGCACCGGGCACCACCGGCACGATCTCGAACTCGGTGAGGTCCGACCATTCGGCGACCCAGCGCTGCAGGAGTGCGATGTCGTCACATTCCATGAGCTGGAAGCACCGGCTCAGATCGGCCGCCACCCAACTGGAGACGAACACCAGACCCTCTTCGGTCATGCGGCCCTTCTCGCGGAATCGCCGATAGACGGCCTTCGCGTCCTGACCGCGGAATCGTTCGATCACCATGAACAACATCAGCCCTCCGACGGCTGCTGGTCCGGGACGGGCCGGAACCCGGAGCACAGGATGCGCGATGCCCCTGCGCCCGGCGGTCCGGGCCACCGTCCTGCGCCTGCTGGCCGACCTGCCGACGACCGACGTGCGGGGAGTGATCAGGGACCCGCTGAGCCGCGAGGGCCTGGCCGTGGACTTCGACAAGGGCAAGCGGTATTTCATGGAGTTCGGCACGGACGACGAGGTGACCGAGGACCATACGACCGTCCTCGACCCGGCGACCGGCGAGATCCTGGCGGAGGTCACCAAGGCCGGAGAGGACACCGTGGGCCTGTCCAAGGGACAGACCGTGAACTCCCAGACCTGGACGCCCACGACGGGCTGGACCGACGACCGCCCGCAGCGCCCGCAGAACTGCCGTCGCCTGTAGCCGGTCGCCGGTGGATGACCGGGTGCTGGTGGCCGCGCTCCTGAGCCGTCAGGTTCGGCGCGAGATGAACATGATGTACTCGCACGGAGCGTTCGTCCGGTTGGCGAAGCCGTGGTCGGCATCGGCCTGGAAGAACAGGGAGTCGCCTGTGTCCAGGGTCTCGTTGATGCCGCCGATCGCGACGGTGAGGGTGCCTTCGAGCACCACGAGCTGCTTCTCCGTACCCGGCGGATAGGCGGGCAGCAGCCCGGTGGACACCTGCGCGGGAAGGTGGTGGACGACCATCTCCGCCCCTCCCGCGCCCGGTACCGCGGACACCATGTGCCGCTCGAAGCCGGTTTCCGGGTCACGGAACACGGGACGATGGTTCTTGCGCATGACGACGGCCACGCCGGACGCGGTCCCGGCCGGCGCACCGATCAGGTCCGAGAGCGACGCGTCGAGCGCGTGGGCGATCCTGGACGCCACCCCGATCGTCGGGCTCTTCTCACCGCGCTCGACCTTGGACAACATCGCCCGGCTGACCGACGACTGCGCGGACAGCTGCTCCAGCGTCAGGCCCGCCTCCTCGCGACGTCGCCGCACGTTGACGCCGAACGCGCCGGCCAGGTCGTCACCGTGCTGTGGTTCGGCCACGCTTCCGTCTTTCTCGACCACCGTGCTCCTCGATCGATTGGTACCTCGCTGTCCCACATTGTAGGGTTTCTTCTAAAGGAGATAGAGTCTTCTATCGAAGACGGGCGATGCGTGCCCGACATGACGGAGGTTCCATGCGTTTCATCTCGAGTGGCCGGCTCCATGCCACGTTCGAATTCGGCGAGCTGCAGGTGATCTCGCTGCGGGACGGGTACATCGACATGCCGCCCACACGGCTCCGCGACGAGGACGGGCGCACGCTCGACGAGTTGCCGGCCGCCGTCCCGCTGGCCGGCGACAACCTGCGGCTGTCGGTCAACGCCTTCTACGTCACCGACGGCACGCGGTCGGTGCTCATCGACACCGGCGCGTCCAACGCCTGGCACGACCCCACCATGGGGTTGATCTACGACGCGCTCGACGAAGCGGGGGTCGACCGCGCGGAGGTGACCGATGCGGCCATCACCCACAACCACGAAGACCACGTGAGCGGCCTGATCGCGCCGGACGACTCAGAGGCGTTCCCGAAACTCGAGCGCGTGTGGATCGGCGCGGGCGACACCTCCGTCTTCACCGGGCGGCGGCTGGAGCCGATCCGCGACCGGGTCGTCCCCGTGTCGGAGAAGGTGGCGATCAACGAGTGGGCCACCGCGCTCCCGACGCCGGGCCACACCCCCGGGCACACCGTCTACGAGATCAGGAGCGACGCCGGCCACCTTCTCGTCTGGGGCGACACCGTTCACGTCCCCACGCTCCAGTTCGACCAGCCGAAGGTGTCCTGGGAGTTCGACGGCGACCAGCCCCGGGCCCGCGCCGCGCGAGCGGCGCTGCTCGAACGACTGAGCCGGCCACACCACTTCGTGGCCGGCGCCCATCTCGACTCACCCGGCATCGCCCGCGTGACCCCCTCCGGCGAGGGTTACGCGCTGCAATACCTCGCCCCACCGATCGGCTGATCCGGCTCCGGGCCGCCCGAGCACACCACCAGGGGCGCCCCCTCGCCCGGCTCGGTGTGCAGCCAGACCGAGCCCGCTCCGTGCGCCGGGCAGTCCGCTTCGGGGTGGTCCCCGTCGCAGCCGATGTGGTGCGGACATCGTCTCGGTGTACCAGGTGCCGCCGGCGGCCAGGAAACCCTCGTGCTCCAGGCCGATCGCCTTGGCGTTGACGTACCTCACTCGTCCGGCCTGCTGTCACCCCAGGTCGAGCACCGCCTTGCCGTGCACGCGGCGGTCGAGGAGGGCGGTCGCCGCCTCGGCGGCGTCGTCCCAGCCGCCGCGCCAGGTGATCTCCGGGCTCAGCGTGCCGCCCGCGACCTGTCCGGCCAGCCAGGTCAGGTCGCGGTGCAGGCCGTGGCAGTAGAGCAGGTGGAAGGTCACGAGCGAGCGGTCGTGGCGGTCGGCCCCGCCGAACAGCGCGCCGAACGGGAAGCTCTCGCCCTCGCCGGTGGAGTGGCCGACGGCGACCAGCGTGCCCCCCTCGGTGAGCTGGTCGAACGCCTCGACCAGCGGAGCCCCGCCGAGCATGTCCAGGACGCCGTCCAGTCGTCCGCCGCTCTCGGCGGGGGCGGCGACGACCTCGTCCGCGCCGAGCGTGCGCAGCCCGTCGCCGTGCCGGTCCGGGTCGCCGGTGGCGGCGATGACGTACGCGCCGCCGAGCCGGGCGAGCTGCACGGCGTACCGGCCGACGCCGCCCGTCGCGCCGGTGACCAGGACGCGCCGCCCCAGGATCGGCCCGAGGCGGTCGAGCGCGCGCAGCGCGGTGGCGCCGGCCACCGGGATCGTGCTGATCGCGCCGGGGTCCGCGCCCTGCGGCACCATTCCGATCTGGTCGGTCGGGACGGCCCGCAGCTCGGCCCACCCACCGTCCCAGCCCAGCGTGACCACGGGCGTGCCCGCGGCGGGCCCCGAGCCGTCGGCCGCTGCCTGGACGACGACCCCCGCGGCGTCCCAGCCGAGCACCGCGCCCTCGGGCGCCTCCTGGAGGGCGTGCCTGACCTCGCCGTAGTTGAGCGACGTGGCGGTGACGCGGACCAGCGCCTGGCCGGGCGCCGGCACCGGGTCGGGCGCCTGGCCCACCCGCAGGCCACCGGGAACGGAACGGTCGACGATCAGAGCGCGCATGACGACATCCTCCAAAATGCCACTGAGTGGCATAAGCCTATAGGAGGCATATGCGCTCCGGATACACTGGGGGACGATGACCGCCGACCTGCTGCCGCTCCGCGAGCGCAAGAAGCTCAAGACCAGGGCCGCCCTGGTGGACACCGCGCTCGCGCTGTTCACCGAGCGCGGCTTCGACCAGGTGACCCTCGACGAGCTGTGCGCGGAGGTCGAGGTCTCCAAGCGCACGTTCTTCCGCAACTTCGCCAGCAAGGAGGAGGTCGCCTCCGCCCCGCTGGAGGCACTGTGGACCGCGCTCCTCGACGACGTCGAGCACGCGCCGCTCGGCGGCCGTCCCGTGCTGGAGGTGCTGCAGGAGGCGATGCTCGCGGCGGTGCGACGGATGTCGGCGGAGGGGCCGGAATGGGTGGCCCGCGTGCGGCTCAGCCAGGAGCTGTCGCAGCGCACGCCGTCCATCGCCGCGCACGGGCTGCAGTTCTGCGACCGCACCAGCGCGGCCTTCGAGACCACCCTGCGCAGGCGGCTCGGCCTCGGCGCCCGCGACCAGCGGCCCAGGCTGGCGCTCGACCTGCTGGTGGCGGCCTTCCACGCCGCCCTGCGCGGCTGGACCACCGCCTCGCCGGACCCCACGCTCGACGACCTGCTCGCCGAGCTGCGTACCGTCTTCGCGGCCGCGCCGGAGGCGGCGACGTTCACCGGCGACGAGCCGGGCCGCTGAGCCCCGCCTCATGGACCGGCGGGTTCAGACGTGCTCATCCACCCCGCGGTGCAGCCCGTCGAACATGACGGCGAGAAGCTGATCACGGTGTGCGGGGGTCCGCTCCACCGCCCAGGCGACTGAAGCGATCAGGGAGAAGAGCGCGGACGCGTCGACATCGGGCCGGATCGTCCCCGCCTCCTGGGCCCTGGTCAGCAGTTGCGCCCCGGCGGCCTTGACGGCCTGGCAGGTGGCGTGGAGTTCGGACGCCGGGTCGGCGAGGCTGTCGACGAGGGCGTCGACCAGGCCGCGATAGGCCAGGGCGTGCTCGACCGCGGCCGTCATCCAGGTGGTCAGGGCCTGGCGCGGGGACGGTGAGGCGAGCAGCTCGTCCGAGCGCGCCCGCAGGCCACGCAGGCTTTCGCCCAGCAATGCCTCCAGCAGCGCCTGGCGGGTCGGGAAGTGCCGGTAGAGGGTCACGTTGCCGACACCGGCGGTGCGCGCGATGTCGTTCAGGGAGGCGCCGACGCCGTGCTCGGCGAACGCCGTCCGGGCGGTCGCCAGGAGCCGCTCGTAGTTGCGCCGCGCGTCTTTGCGCCCTACGGGCCGGGCCTGCGTCGATCGATCCACCACCGGAACCCTCCACACATTTGCCAAAACGAGGAAGCTCCTCATATCTTAGCCCACCGAAAGCGAGGAACCTCCTCGTTTATTTCGGACACCCTTCTGAGGAGTGCCATGACCGAGCACAGCACGCACGCGGCGAGAGCGGGATCCGGGCCCGCAGGTGCCGCCCGACACCAGCGCAACCCCGGCCTGGTGCTCGCCATCGTGCTGATCTGCCAGACGATGTTCATCCTGGACACCAACGTGGTGAACATCGCCCTCCCCGACATCCAGCACGACCTCGGCTTCTCCGCGACCGGCCTGTCCTGGGTGCTCAACGCCTACATGCTGGCCTTCGGCGGGCTGCTGCTGCTCGGCGGTCGCGTGGGCGACATCGTCGGCCAACGGCGGGCGCTCGTCGGCGGGGTGGCCGTCTTCACCCTCGCCTCACTGGCCGGAGGGCTGGCCACATCGGCCGGGATGCTGCTGGCGGCCCGGGCCGGTCAGGGGATCGGCGCCGCCGTCGCCGCACCGACCGTGCTCGCCCTCATCACCGTGGGCTTCCCCGACCCTGCGCGCCGGGCGCGGGCACTGGGGGCCTACGCGGCGGTCTCCGGCTCCGGCGCCGCGATCGGCCTCATCGCCGGCGGCATGCTCACCGACTGGATCTCCTGGCGGTGGGTGCTGTTCGTCAACGTGCCGATCGGCATCGTCCTGCTGATCCTGGCCCCGCTGTTCGTCACCGAGACCGAGCGCCACCCGGGCCGCTTCGACCTGGCGGGTTCGCTGACCTCGACGCTCGGCATGACCGCGCTCGTCTACGGCTTCATCCGCGCCGCCGAGCAGGGCTTCGGCGACGCGATCACGCTCGGCGCGCTCGGCGTGGCGGCCGTCCTGCTGGTCCTGTTCGTGGCCGTCGAGTCCCGTGCCCGGCAGCCGATCGTCCCGCTGCGGCTGTTCGCCGACCGCAACCGCGCCGGCGGCTACGTCGTGCTGCTGTTCGTGCTGGCCGCGGGCAACGGCATGTTCTTCTTTCTCACCCAGTTCCTGCAGCAGGTCCGCGGATACAGCCCGCTGCAGGCGGGATTCGCCTTCGTACCGCTGGCCCTGGTGATCCTGGCCTCTTCCGCGGCAGCCGCCCGGCTGCTGCCGCGCCTGGGCGCCAAGACGCTGATCGCCGTCGGCGCCGCGGCGATCAGCCTCGCCCTGCTGTGGATGACGCGGCTGACGCCCCAGACCGGCTACGTCTCCGCACTGCTCGGCCCCATGATGATCGCCGGTCTCGGCATGGGCACCTTGCTGGTGGGAGCCACCACCGTGTTGTCCTCCGGGATCCGGGCCGAGGACGCCGGCGCCGCCTCGGGCCTGCTCAATGTCATGCAGCAGATCGGTGGCGCGCTGGGGCTGGCCATCCTCGTCACGGTGTTCGGCGCAGCCACACGCGCTGCGCACGGACCGGCCCACCAGGTCCTCACCGAGGGGGTCACCACGGCCTTCACCGTCGCCGCCGCATTCACCGCCGGCGCAATCCTCCTGGCCTTGACCATGAAGAACCGGCCAGCCGCAGAGGAGCTCGGGTGAAGGCCGGCTCAAGCACGGCCATGCGGGCTTCGGTGCCGTAGCCCCGGCCCTGATGGGCCAGGCCGATCCAGGATCCGGTCTCGACGGTCCTGCTGATCGCGAAGTCTGTCGCCCACATGCTCTGCAGGCCGATGGCGGTACCGTCCAGGCGGATGGCCAGGTGGAGGTGATGAGCCGTAGAGGAAGGACTGCTGGAAGCGGGCCTGGCCAGGTGGCTGGATGGCGGCGGCCGCGTCGAACAGATCCGCGAGGTCAGCGGGGGTGGGGACGGCGAGTCCAAGGCGTTCGGTGGCAAGGCGCAATCCGAGCAGAGGCCACACCGCCACCAGGGCGGCGGCGTGGCGCCCGTCGTCCGCCTGAACGTCGTCGTCCGTGGCCCGTTCTCCTGAACGCGGGTCCTGGCCTCGGTGTCCGCCGCCGGTCACGTCGCCTCCTCTCGCTTCGAGGATCGCATCACGGGATGCCTGCCACGAGGAAATGCCCTTCCACCGTGACGAACTCTGGCTCGCTCAGCCGGACGCCGCCTTCCACTCGGGAGCGAGGATGGAGTGGACGACCGAATCCCGCCACCCGCCGGCCAGCTTCAGGTGCCCGCGGATGACACCCTCCTCGACCATCCCCAGCTTGCTCGTGACCCGCCCGGACGCCTCGTTGAACGGGCTTCGCGCACCCCAGATGCGGTAGATGCCGAGCTGCTCGAACCCGAGCCGCAGGAGCAGACGTACGACTTCGGCGCCCAATCCCTGACGCCACCGGTCCGAGCGCAGCGCGAACCCGATCTGGGCACTGTTCTGCAGTGGGTGGCCGAAGTCGATCGAGATGCGCGCGAACGCCACCAGCTCGCCGTCCGGCAGCACCGCGGCGAGGCAGTAGTCCATCCGCGGGTCGTTCCGGGCCGTCTCGATCACGCCGGCTACGGTGCTCTCGACCTGCTCACGGTCGCGGGGCCCGAAGCTCATGTGCTCGGTGACCTGCGGATCGCCGTAGACGGCCAGAAGCCCGTCAACGTCTGTCGGGGCGAACTCCCGCAGGGCCAGCCTCGGGGAGGCGATCGTGACCGGGTACATGGACGCCGACCTTACTGGCCCGGACGGCCTGTCCGTGCGGGCCACAAGCCTGAAGCCGACCCGCCGCCGGCCGTCCACCGCGACGCGGTCACCCTCGCCGACATCTACCTGGTGGGAGATGCCGAGCCCACGCCCGCCCACACCTGAGCCGTCAGTGCGGCATGTCCAGACCGGCGCTCTCGGCCGCGACCATCGCCGCGGTGACGAACTGCTCGTACGTTCCCATACCGTTCTTCAGGCCGAAGAGGTCGGTCTGCCGGTACTCCACGACCACGTGCGACGCCTTGTACGGCGTCGTCTTCTGGCCCATGGAGTACGTGAACCATTCCGCCGGTCGCCCGGGGAAGCCCTCGTGCGCGGGGTAGCCGCGAGGCGGGGACATCGCATCGTAGGCGATGCCGCGCGGGCCGTCGCCGCTCATGTGGAGGGCCAGCGTCTCGTTGCCCTGGCCGGGGTCGCCGGCCTGGATCGACCGCAGCCACCAGAAGAGGCTGAGCTGGTTGTCATACGTCTGCCGCCCGCCCAGACCGTACGGCCGGGGGCACACCCGGGAATCCTTGTCCCCGTCGGACAGGGCGTTGACCATGGCGTCGAAGGCGGACCGTTCCACTTCCGTCAGCGCGTTCATGTAGACCGAGCGCAGGTTGGTCCGCGGCAGCAGCGCGAAGCCCGCCTTCGGCCCGTCGCCGGAGGTGAGGTTCTGATGGGCGAAGACCCACAGCATGTACTGGATCAGCGTGACGAACCCGATGAGGTTGGCCGTCTGGTGGCGCCCCTTCAGCCACGTGCCCACCCGGTCACTCGGATCGAAGCCGAGCATCCCCAGCCGGTCGGGCAGCTCCGCCAGCGGCACGTCCAGGGTGGCCTGAGCCGTGCCGTGGACGAGGTCCCTGCCGGCGGTCAAGGCCAGTACGTCGCCCTTGGCGTAGACGGTCGTCATCACCGGGTTGCCGGCGAGGTTGAAGTCGCACCTCTTGATGGGCGCCGCCAGGGACACGGTGATGATGTTGCCCACGTTGGTGTTCGGCACGAAGCGCAGGCCATCGGTCGGCTGGACGTCGTCGTGGGTCCTCAGGTGCCCCTGGGCCACGCGCACGGCCTGCATCTTGACGCTCGTCCGGATCCTGCTCGACCGCCTGGAGCCGGTCGTCGCGTCGCCCTCCTGCTCGTCGGTCCGCAGGAACGTGTCAGGAAGCTTGGTGGTGTCGGGCGAACGGCCCGTCAGCAGGGTCAGCAGCTCGCCGATGAAGACGAGCTGACGGCGCAGGGCCGCCCACGTCGTCACCGATTCGGTGATGATCTCGACGTCGCCGCCGTCGGACTCGATGATCACCCCGGGGTCCTGCCAGAAGCAGACCCGTCCCTTGGACGGCAGGGCCTCCTCGGCCTGCCAGCCGTTCGTGGAATCTGCCAGAAACTTCAGCTCGTTACGCTGGAACTGCCATTCGAGCCCGATCCTGGGCATGGGCGCCTCCTGGGGATGTGTGTGGCCTCCCCTCCCGAGCGGGTCCGGCGCGCCTCAGATACCGGCGGCCCGCGCCCGGCTGGGCGCTGCCAAGCCGGGAGTTCGCCTCGGCGCTCGAATCCCGGCTCGGCCAATTACAGGTCCTAACGGTGATTAATCCCGATTCTTCCGCCTATTTACCTCGATATTGACCTCTTGTAGTTCATCAACTCAAATGCAGGTGACCCCATTCATCGCCCGCCAGCGCAAAAGGAGCGCCCGCATGAGAAGCAATACCGTGTTAGCCCTGGTCACGAGTGCCGTCTGTGTGCTCGTGGCCGCTTCGGTCCCCGGCTCGGCGAACGCCTCCAAAGGCGATCCCGCCGACCTCCTGGTGAAGGCCAGGCCCGCACCGCTCCGCAGTTCACCCGAGGACGCGTACGTCCGGCAGAGCCCGATCGAAGGAAAGGGTGGCCTTCGCTACACGCCCTACAGCCGCACGTACGCGGGGCTGCCCGTCTACGGCGGCGACTTCGTCGTGGTCAGCGCCGCCTCCGGCGAGGTCCTGAGCACCTCCGTCTCCCAGGACAGCCCCCTGGACGTGGCCACCACGCCCAGGCTCAGCGCGGCCGAAGCGGCCCGGGTGGCCGGGAGCCAGCTGCCCGCGGTCTCCTCGATCGCCACACCCCGGCTGGTCGTCATGGCGCAAGGACGCGGCCGGCTGGCCTACGAGGTGCTCGTCCACGGCGCGATCAGAGGCAGGGAGAGCAAGCTGCACGTCTTCGTCGACGCGCTGACCGGCGCGGTCGTCCTGAAGTCCGACGAGGTCAAGGAGGGGGTGGGCAACAGCTACTACAACGGCAACCCGGTCACCATCGGCACCATGGGGACCGGCGCGTCCTTCGCCATGATCGACCCGGTACGGCGGAACGTGCGCTGCGGCGGCCAGAACGGCTCCGCCTACACCGGGCCCGACGACAACTGGGGCAACGGCACCGGCACCAACTTCGAAACCGCCTGCGTCGACGTGCTCTACGCGATCGACACCGAGTGGGACATGCTCAAGGCGTGGCTGGCACGCTCCGGCTTCAACGGCGTCGGCGACGGCTACCCCGCCCGCGTCGGCCTGAACGCCGTCAACGCCTACTGGAACGGCAACTACGCCGTCTTCGGCCACACCTCCGACAACCGCCGCCAGCTCACCGCGATGGACGTCGTGGCGCACGAGTACGGCCACGCCGTCTTCGCCACCACGCCCGGCATCGACCTCGGCGACAACGAGAAGGCCATACTCAACGAGTCCACCGGCGACATCTTCGGCGCGCTGACCGAGCAGTACGCCAACCAGCCCGCCACCCTCGACCCGCCCGACTACACGGTCGGCGAGGAGGTCAACGTCGACGGAACCGGCCCGATCCGCTACATGTACAAGCCGTCGCTGATCCCCGGCCACCCCGACTGCTTCAGCAGCGCGGTGCCGTCAATGCCGCCCGATGTCGGGGCCGGGGTCCAGAACCACTGGTTCTACCTGCTGGCCGAGGGCAGCAACCCGACCAACGGTCAGCCGCCCAGCCCGACCTGCGACTCCTCCTCCATCGTCGGGCTCGGTGCGCGCAAGGCGGGCCAGATCTACATGGGCACGCTGCTGCGCAAGACCACTTCCTGGCCGCACACCATGGCCCGCCGCGCCTCGCTGCAGGCGGCCCTGGATATGTTCCCCGGGTCGTGCCTGGAGTACAACACGGTCAAGGCCGCGTGGAACGCCGTCCGCGTGCCCGTCCGCGCCGGGGAGCCGTACACGTGCGACTTCTCGGTCGCGGTCGACCCCACCGCGGCGGCCGTGCAGCCCGGCCAGACCGTGAGCGTCACCGTCGGCAGCGCCGTCGTCTCGGGCGGCCCGCAGCAGATCTCGCTGTACGCCAGGGGGCTTCCGGCGGGCATGACGGCCTCCTTCAGCCCGGCGAGCATCACCACCGGCGCCACCTCCACGCTGACCGTCACGGTCGGCGCGAGCACCGCGTCCGGCACCTACCCGATCACGGTGCTGGCCGACGGCGTCGCCCTCGACCACACGGCCACCCTCACCCTTACCGTGGTTCCATGAGCCGATGACGCCGCCGCGAGGGTTTCAGCCACGTTCCGGCCCGGCGCGCCGGAAGTATGTGCCGGGCTCATTTTCAAGGCCGTTGAAAGGGCCGATGCCTAACGTTCTGCGCGGGCCGTCATCTACCGCAAGGAGCGACATGAGGTTCATCGCAGCAACCGCCGCCACGATGGTGCTCGCCTCCTCCCCGGCCGCGGCCGAACCCGAGAGAAGCGACCGGGAGATCCCCCTCGCGTCCATCGAGTACACGACCGGTCTCACCGTGACCTTCTCCGACAGTCAGCCCTCCGACGAAGTGGGGATGTCCCAGCTCGGGATCATCGGCCGCGCGCCGCTCATCGACTGGGACCGGAGCAACAGCTACCTGCAGACCTACCTGGAGATCACCCCGCCCGACGTGCCGGTGCCCCAGCGGCTCGTCGACGACCACGGCGCCGACCTGCCCGCCGAACTGCGGGGACGGCGGATCACCAGCGAGCCGGTCACCGTACGCGGCCTGACCGCTCCGGCCGGCGCCGTGCTCTCCGGCTCATGCACCGCCGAACACTTCGGCTGGCACCTGTGGCACGAGAACGGCCAGGCCGGCCTGGCGCCCAAGTCGTTCACCACCCCCGACTTCGGCGGCTTCAAGGAGCGTCGCGCGGAGAGCTTCATCTTCAACTGCCTGCCGGCGGGTTCGCCGAGCTACCTGTGGGCCCGGCACCGCCTGTACTACTGGAACGGCACCAGCTGGTGGAAGCAGGCGGACAGGAAGGTCGGCCCCGGTCTCCAGGCGGAAGAGGTCAAGGGCAAGATCAAGCTGCACCGCAGGGTCAGCTATGACGACGGCTGGGGCTCCAGCCCCAACTGCCTCAGCGGGGCCTGCAAGTACACCCGTGAGGGACGTTTCACCAGCTGACGGCTGACAGGTCCCCGACCAGAAATCCCCAGCCGGGCTGTGTCCGGCTGGGGTTTCCGCGCTGCCGCCGTCGCCCTCCTGTGTTGACGAGGTCGTCGGTCGTTGGGGAGGATCGGCCTCAGGTGATCATCCAGAGGATCCGAGGGACCTGGCCCTGTGACGGTCCGGCAACCTGCCCGGTCCGGGCAAGGTGCCAACGCCAGGCACGATGAGGAAGGTCTGATGAGCGTTCAGCTCGATGTTCCCGTGCTCGCCGGTTCCTTGGTGCGGCTGGAGCCGCCGACGATGGAGCACGCGGTCGACCTGGCCGCGGCGGCCGAGGAGGACCGGGTGTCCTACGGATTCACGCTGGTTCCCAGCGGGAGGCAGATGCGGGCCTACGTGGCGACGCAGTTGGCCAGGCGTGGGCTGACGCCGTTCGCGCAGATCCGGGTGCGTGACGGGAAGGCCGTGGGGTGCACCGGATTCCGGGACCCGCGGCCATGGCCGGATCGGCCGGCCCTGCGCGCGATCGAGATCGGCTTCACCTGGCTCGCTCCGGGACTCGGCGATGTTCGCGGTGGTCGCATCCGAATGGCCGGCCGTCCGGCGAACCCTCACAACCCGCCTGGCCTCAGCGAGCGCTCGATGAAGACCGGCAGACGGTAGCCAAGGGCCCCTCGCCGGGCAGGGGCGCCTGGCCCAGGAACGCCGAGGTGGTGGCCACGAACCGGTCGGCGTCGTCGAGCCACGGAAAGTGCCCTGCCCCGGCCTGTACGACGAGCTCGGCGTGCGGGAACAGCGCGACGAGCTCGGTCACCGCGGCGGGAGGGGAGTTCAGGTCCACCTCGCCCGCGAGCAGCAGCACCGGCGAGGTGAAGCGGGTGAGCGCGGCACGGGTGGCATCGGGGGCGAAGGCGCCGTCGGAGCCGAACACGGCTGCCGCCTCGTTGTTCCGCTGCTCGTCCTCGGCGGCCTTGTGCGCCTGGGCCGTCTCGTCCCAACGGCCGTACCAGAACGGCGCGATGGCCTGGAAGTCGTCACGGGTGGCCTGCCCTGACATGACCTTCTCCAGGGCCGCGAACGCCCCCGGGAACCAGGGCTCGCCCTCGCGCGACCGGGCGGTCCCCCGCCGGACCTCTTCGGTGATCCCGATGCCGACGGCGGCGACACTCGGAGCGACCAGGACGAGCCTTCTGACGCGTTCCGGATGGCGGGCCGCATAGAGCACGGCCAGATTCGTGCCCCCGGAATGGGAGAGCAGGTCCATCCGGTCGAGCTCAAGGTGCTCGCGCAGGGCCTCGACGTCATCGACAAGGCGGTCGCAACGGTACGAGGCGGTGTCCGGCGGCACGGCGGACCGGCCGGTGCCCCGCAGGTCCGCCATGATCAGCTGCCGGTGCGCCGAGAGGCCCCCGAGGTCGCCGAGGTAGGCGGAAGCCTGCATCGGCCCGCCGGGCAGGCAGACCACAGGGGGACCGTCGCCGAACACGTGGTAGGCGAGCTCGATGCCGTCGTAGGAGGTGAAGAAGTCCATGCCCGCCAGCCTGCGGGGAGACGCCGCGCCTCGGCTATCGTTTAGCCACACCTACATGATGAGGGCGGATGGCGGTCGAGATCAGGTTCACCGCGGCGTCGGTCGCGAAGGTGCGATTCGCCGTCTCACCGCTGGGCGAGACGGTGCTGGCGCTGCGGATCCTGTTCGGTACGGGCGGTCATGCCGTCCACCGGTCCTGGGTGCGCCAGGCGCGCCCGCTGCTGGCGCGCGAGAGCGAGCTGCCGCTGCTGCGCGCGCTGATCGCCGGGCCGCTGCCGTCGTTCCTGTTCCCGGCACCGGCTCAGCGCCTGCCTGCCATCGCGACGGAGCTGGACCTGGTACGCGCCACGCAGGAGGACTTCTTCCGGCACGAGTACGGCGCGGTCCTGGGCATGCCGGCCGAGGACGCCCCCGAGCCCGCGACGGTACTGCCACGGCTGGCCGAGGCGCTGCATCGCTGCCACGAACTGCTGATCGCGCCACAGTGGGGCCGGATGTGCGCCGTGCTGGAGGCCGACATCGGCCGGCGCGCGCTGACCCTGGTGGAGGGCGGGGTGCAGGCGCTGTTCGCCGAGTTGCACCGCGACATCGCCTGGGACGACGGCCAGCTGGTGGTCCACGGCCGGCGCACCCCGCACTCCGTGTACACGGTGGACACCGGCGGGCATGGCCTGGTCCTGCAGCCCAGCGTCTTCAACTGGCCGGACGTGGGTGTCGACAAGGCCCCGGTCACCGCCGCGTCGATCCGCTATCCGGCGATGGGCGTCGGCCTGCTCTGGGAGTCGCCCCGACCGGCGCTGACGGGCCTGATCCCGGTGCTCGGCCAGACGAGAACGCAGATCCTCGCCGCCTTGGCCGAACCTCTGACGACCGCGGCCCTGGCCACCCGCCTGAGCATCACGCCGAGCGCGGTCTCACAACACCTGGGCGCACTGCGGGGTGCGGGCCTGGTGTCGACACAACGCATGGGCCGCACGGCACTCCATCTGCGCACGGAACGCGCAACCCACCTGATGGGCGACCCGGTTCCGAACGGTCACTGACGCCGCCGGGTCACGGGCCGTCCGGTCCGCCCGCCACGGCGCCCAGGACGAGGCGGAGCATCGAGCGGGCCAGGGCCTCCGGGTCTCCGTCCGCGCTTTCCGGCAGGGCGCCGCTCAGCCACAGGGTGGTGAAGCCGTGCGCCAGCGACCATGCGGCGATCGTGGTCGTCCGGTCGTGTTCCGGGCTCGGCGACAGCGAGCGGGCGCTGGTGTTGAGTACGTCCGCGGCGCGCCGCTGCGCGGATCGAACGCCGGGATCGTCCACGCGGTAGAGCTCGGGCCGGAACATCACCTCGAAGTAGGGCCGGTGGTCAAGGCCGAACCGGAGGTAGGCGACGCCGACCTCCCACACGTCGGAGGCGGCGTTCTCCAGAGCGTCGGCGAACATGGTGAAGCCCTCGGCGGCCACGGCCGTCAGCAGGCCCTGCTTGTCGCCGAAGTGGTAGGCGGGAGCGGCGTGTGAGACGCCGGCGCGGCGGGCCAGCTCGCGCAGACTCCATCCGGCCGGGCCGGATTCGCCGATGGCCTGCAGCGCGGCGTCGATGATGACGCGCCGCAGGTTGCCATGGTGGTAGGACGGCTGGCTGATGTTCCTCACCTCCGCGTTCCAAGGCTCAGCGTGACGACCACACCCTAGCTTGACATTGACAAGATGACGAACCTCCTCCAATCTGTCCAACGACAAGATTGGAGGACGGAATGGTTCCGTTCATCGCGCTCACCGCCGGTTTCGTCGTCCTGCGGCTCGCCGGCCTGGTCGGCATCGACGCACTCGACGCCTGGCAGCCGGCCCTGCGAGGCGCCCTGGCCCTGATGTTCGTCCTCACCGGCGTGCCCCACTTCCTGCCCTCGTGGCGCCGTGACTTCGTCGCGATGATCCCGCCGTCGTTCCCGCGGCCGGCCCTGCTGGTCACCCTCACCGGCGTCCTGGAGCTGGCCGGCGCCGCGGGGCTGCTGCTCGCGCCGGTCGCGCCGTACGCGGCGATCGGGCTGGCGCTGCTCATGGTCGCCATGTTCCCGGCCAACGTCTCGGCGGCCCGCCGCGGCCTCACGCTGGCCGGGAAGCCCGTGACCCCGCTGCCCGCCCGCACGGCCCTTCAGGTGCTCTTCATCGCCGCCGCCGTCGCTGCGGCCGTTTGAACTCACCGCCCCCTCACCACCGGCCTCACGACCGCCGAGCTGAAGGCCGGAGTTCCAGCACGACCGGAGGCGGGAGCTCGACCGAGGGAACGAACGCCGGCGTCGTTCCTGTCGGACGGCGGCCGCGCACGCAAGCGCTACAGATCGCCCGACGCCGACAGAACCCGCCCGATCCAGACGAACAACCGAAGGATCTGACGGAAGGGCCAGACCGCCACCCAGAAGACCGGTTCAAGCCAGCGGAACGGGCCGAGGAGGAGGGCCAGGACCATCATGACCGCGTCCGGATCCAGTGACCGCAGAACCCAGCACCACCCCCGATGCCCCCACCTCCGGTGCAGCACCAAGGACACCAGTGCGGGCGGCAACGTCAGAGCCGTCGCGAGCGCGAGCACGGACGGTCCCGGCAGCCAGATCCCGGCCGCGGCCCACACAGCAGCCCGTACATCCCCCACGAGACAGCCAGGCCGCCCAGCAGCCGGTCCGACGCCTTCCGCGCCCTGGCCGACCGTGCATCCGGGCTGATACTGCTCACGGGACGGCGGCTTCGGACGGTGACGCGGTCGCCCGCGTCATGCCGCCGGAGTTGTCATGCGCCCAGCGCTGCCCCTCCGGCTCAGCGACGACGTGCACCCCGGCCAGGTCTTCTGCGCCTTCCACTTCCCCGTCAGCGGGGTCAACGCGAGGCGACACCGCGACGTCATGCCCGAGTACAAGCTGACCGCGGTGCGACCGGAACACGCCTCCGTCGGCGGAGAAGCCACGGCACGCGAAACAGACCAGGGGTTCCCGGACCTGTGAGGCTCGGCCCACGAGCGGTCGCGGGGACCTCCGCCGCGGCAGCGCCCCCACGGCCGCCGGGCGGATGGCGGTGGGCGGCTTCGGGGTAGGGAGAGGGCAGGGGCTCGGGGGAGGCGGCAGATGACTGGACGGATCGTGGCGGGCGTGGACGGCTCTCCGCCCTCGATGGCGGCCGTCGAGTGGGCCGCGGCGGACGCCCGCAGGCGCTCGCTGGAACTGCGGCTGGTGCACGTGTGCGAGCCGTGGACAGGCGACGCGGGGACGGCCGAATACTGCGCCGGGATGCTGGAATCGACGGCGGACCGGGCGCGCGGCCTGGCCCCCGGCGTGGAGATCGGCACGGAGATCCTGTCCGGGCCGGTGGTGGACGACCTGGTGCGGGAGTCGGCGGAGGCCGACAGCCTGGTGCTGGGCAGCAGAGGGCGGGGCGGTTTCGCCGGGATGGTGCTCGGCTCCACGAGCCTGGCGCTGGCCGGGCACGCCGCGAGCCCGGTCGTGGTCGTCCGTGAGGCCGCCACGATACGCCACGGCAGGATCGTGGTCGGATACGACGGATGGCAGTCCCCGGCCGCCATGGAGTACGCCCTGAGGCAGGCACGCGCCCAGGAAGCGGAGCTCCTGGTGCTCTACGCCTGGCGGCCGCCGATCCTGTCCTCGTACGCCTCCGCCTACAGGATGCTCGGCGAGAGCTTCGAGGACAACGCCCGCGACGCCGCCCAGCAGGTGACCCCGTGGCGGGACGGGAACCCTGACGTGCGGATCGTCGACGAGCAGGTGTGCGATCATCCCGTCGCCGCCCTCAGGAACGCCTCGTCCACGGCCGACCTCGTCGTGGTGAGCTCGCGCGGGCTGGGCGAGTTCGCCTCCACGATGCTGGGGTCGGTGAGCCACGGCGTGCTCCACCACGCGGCGTGCCCGGTGGCCGTGGTGCCTCCCGGTGGGGCCTCCCACGCGTCCCGTTGACGGGTCGGGCGTAGACGGTCCAAGGGGGATCGTCCTGCCTGATACCAGGCGGGGCAGGCGGCCCGCCATGTAGGCAGCGCGCGATGAGAAGGCTGCCATTGGCGATCTGGGCGATGGTCGTCGGAGCGTTCGCGATGACCTTCGCCGTCGGGAGCAGGCCGGCGACGGTCGTGATGATGCCGGTCTTCGGGACCGCGGCCTTCGCCGTGGTCGCCCCTGTGCAGCTGCGGGTCATGACGGCCGCGGGTCAGGCGCCGGACGTGGCGTCCGCCGCCAACATCTCCGCCTTCACGCTGGGCAGCGCCGTCGGAATCCACCTGGGCGGGCGGCCATCGACGGCGGCCTCGGCATGAGCTCGGTCAACTGGGTCGGCGGCCTCCTCACCACGGCCGGACCGCTGACCGCCCTGGCCACCTGGAGACCGGCGGACCAGCGGCCGCCCGTACGAGCGGGCCACCATCACCACGCGCCGCCCGCCACCACTGCCCCGAAGACCTCCCCGCGCACGACGGACGCGGGAGGCGGCCACCGGAGCAGCCGCCTCCCGCGCGGTGGTTCAGCCCGGCGTCACATCGTGTCGCAGGGAAGGCCCCAGCTCGAATAGCCGCCGCCGGGCTCGTGGTGCCAGAGTTCGGCGCAGATGTTGGTGCCCGCAGGCACCGGCCAAGGGTTGTTGAACGTCAGGGCGACGCCGCTGTAGGTGTAGGTGCCGCTGTTGGTGCTGCGACCAGGGCTCCAGACGCGGATGTGGTAGGAGCCGTTGGGGCCGCAACGGCTCTGGTGCTGGAGCTTGATCCTGCCGTCCTGGGCCCAGAGCCCGAGGCACCTGCTGATCCCGGCCACCTTCCGGGCATCCGCGACTTCGGCCGAAGCAGGTGGGTTCGCGACCGTCGTGGTGACCGCGAGAGCGGTCGCCATCGTCAGGAAGGCACCCAGAAGGCGGCCCTTCCTGAACGTTCCCGCTGTCTTCATAGGGGTTTCTCCTTTGCTCATGGGGTTCCCGTGACGCCCCCGTGTGACGCGATCGGAGGTCTCGGCGTTCTTGACCCCGTCCAGGCAAAAGAATGCCCGCCGCGGCCGGAGCGGGCCTTACGGCTGCGGGCACGGATGTTCAGCCTGCGGGCACTACCTCGTGCACTGCCGGCGGAACTCGCTCGGCGACAACCCGTAGGCGCCGCGGAACGCCTGGCTGAAATGCGCGGGGCTGGTGAACCCCCACCGGGCGGCGATCGCGTTGATCGGGTAGCCGGCCAGATGCGGCTCGGCGAGATCGCGGCGGCACTGCTTCAGGCGGCGCTCGCGGATCCAGCCGGCCACGGTGTGTCCTTCGGCGTGGAACAGCTTGTTCAGATACCGCAGGGAGATGTGGTGTGCCGCGGCGATCGCGGACGGGGTCAGGTCCGTGTCGCCCAGGTTCGCCTGGACGAAGGCGTGGATCCGGGCGAGCAACGCGCGTCGCCGGCTGCCCGGCGGTACCGCGCTGTGGGCGTCCAGAGCACCGGCCAGCGCGGCGGTCAGGACGTCGAGGGTCAGGGTGGAGACCCGGGTCGCCTCGGCCGGGCTGAACTCCTCCAGGTGCCGGGCCAGCTGGAGGAGGAACTGCGAGGCCAGCGCGCCCATCCCCCGGTCACCCCGGATCGGCACCGCGTTGAGCTCGCGCAGGCCCCGCTCGGGCAGCGGCAGCAAGGAGCGCGGGAACTGCAGCGACAGCAGCTGGCCGTCGGCGGGGCCGCTCGACTCGAACGTGGTCAGATAGGGCTGCGAACTGTCCCGGAGCATCAGATCACCGACCTGCAGCTCCCCCCGCCGGCCGGCTTGCTCTCCGCCGGCGTGACCCCGGACGGTGCAGGTCACGAAGAAGGTTTCGGGGTCGCAGCGGCGGATCAGCCGGGGCGTACGCCGGATCGTCAGCGACGGCGCGGTCAGCAAGGTCGCCTGCACCAGGCCGAGCCCGCCGAGCGCGACGTGAGCCTGAAACGCGCTTTCCAGGCGTGGTTCGCAGGACGCGTCCAGCGGCATCCACATCTTCGAGCTCATCTCGCGCCAGAAGGCGAACCGCTCCTGCGGCGGGACGTCGGCGAAGCTGACCACGTCCATGGGCCTCCACATCGAAGTGTCGCTTCCGGGGCCGCCCCAGCATCACCCGCTCAAGGTCCCGCGCACAACCCGCACGGCTGTTCCCAGCGCCGCCCGGGGCTCGGCGGTTCGGCGGCTCATCGCCTGGTTCCTGATGGCACGCCGCTTTCGCCGGGGTCGGGCAGGGCCAGGCACAGGGCGTCCGGCGCGGCGGTGAACGCGTGCTCGGCCGGTGTGCCGTACCCGATGACCCCGGCCAGGTCACCGTGGCCGGGCAGTCCGCCACTCGTGGACATCTCGGAACATCTCACCTGTCGAGCGTGCGGAGATCGACGTGCAGATGAAGCTGCGATACCTCCTGCTCAGGCTGGGCAGTACTCCGTGTCGGGTTCCTGGGTCATCGAGCAGATGACGCGAAGGGGGTCGGTGGGAACGTCCAGGCGCCAGATCTGCACACCGGACACAGTCGCGATCGCCAACCGCTCGCCGTTCAGGCTGAAGGCCAGGCTGGTGACGCCACCTGGTACGCGGAGCCGAGGAGCCAGCAATCCGCCGTCATCGACGTCCCAGACATGAACCTCGCCGTTGCTGGTGCCGGCAGCCAGCATCCTTCCGCCGGGGCTGAAGGCAATGTGGTAGATCGCGGACGTCTTGACGACGAAGTTCCGGAGAGGCCGGCGGGTGTCGGCGTCCCAGATGCCCACCTGCCCGGTCTGGCCCTCGGCTGCGGCCACCAGCTTGCCGTCGGCGCTCACGTCGACCTCGGCAGTGTGCGACCAACCGGTCTTCAGCACCTTTCCGGGCTTGTCCGGTTCCCGCATGGTCCTGAGTTCGACGTTGCCGCGGGAATCCCCGGTGGCCAAGAGCTCGCCGCCCACCGCCAGGCCAAGGATGCCCATGCCGAACGGCTTGGTCATGGGCTCGGCGCCGGCCGCGTCCCACACTTGCGCCTGCCCACCGCCGCCGGTTGCGATGACACTGCCGTCCCGGCTGTAGGCGAGGTCGCTGTAGACCCCGGAGGTCGAGGGCGATATGGCTCTCACGCCGCCGTTCGACCACAACCGCACGGCATCCTTTCGGCCTGTGGTGGCCAGGGTTCGTCCGTCGGGGCTGAAGGCCACGGCCCTGACCTCCTGCGGGTGAGCGTACGACGTGTAGGTGCCGGCCGCCGGGGTCCATACCTTGACGTCACTGTCGTCCGCGACGGCCAGTCGCCCGTCCGGGTGGTAGGCCACGGTCACCCGCTCGTGGCGGGTGGGGAGCAGCTTGCCCTCCGGCTGCCAGGAGGTCGCGTCCCACAGCCATACGGTGCCGCCCTGGACAGCCGTGGCCAGTGTGCGGCCGTCCGGGGCGAGCGCTACCGCCGTGAGGTATCGTCCTTGGCCGTTGAAGGGCGCGCCGCGCTGCCGCAGGGTCTCCATATCCCATAGCCGGGCCGTCATGTCCGTGCTGGACGAGGCCAGGGTCCTGCCGTCGGCGCTGAAGGACAGGCCCGTGACGCTCTGGTCGTGGCGGAACGCGGCGACGGCTGTCCGGGTGCCGACGTCCCACAGCGTGACCACGCCGTCCGTGCCGCCCGCCGCCAGCCTGGCGCCGTCGGGGGTGAAGGCCACCGCATTGACGGACGAGTTGCCGCCGGTCAGCGTCTTGATCAGCCTGCGCGTACCGAGATCCCAGAGCTGGACCTCGCCGTCGATGCCACCGGTGGCGAAGACGTCGCCGCGGGGGCTCAACGCGACGATGGTGATCTGCCCGGTCGGCTCCGTCCTCAACGGCGGCGCGGAAGGACGTCGCCGCTCAACGTCCCACAAGCGAATCGTCCCCTCCTCGGTCACGGTGGCGAGGGTTCGGCCGTCATGGCTGAACGACACCGACAGGACGGGGCTGTCGTGCCGCAGCGGCTCGGACAGGGGACGCAGGGTGGCAGGGTCAAGAAGCAGTACCGTCCTGTCGGAGAGGGCGACCGCCAGCCTGGAGCCGTCCGCGCTGAACGTCAGCCCCGAGATCTCGGCGCCGATGAGGCTCGTGGTGATCGCATCGTCCCCGCTCTGCGGATTCCACAGCTTGAGCACGCCGTTCCTGCCTGCGGTGGCGAGTCGGTCGTTGGCCGGGCTGAACGCCATGACGATCTCCGAGTCCTCGACCGGCAGGATCGCCCGCACCCGAGTGGTGACCGTCCTGAGCATGCGGTAACGGGCCGCGGGCGTTTGGCGCAGTGACCAGGACTTCGCAGCCAGTTGCCCAGCGAGCACGAGATCTTGCGGCCATGCGTCGTCGCTCTGGCGCAGTAGCGTGGCAGCCTGGGCGGCGACATAGTTCGTGTGACCGAAGCCGGCGATGATGGCGAATGGCAGCACTGCGAGCGCCGCGCTGAGGGCCTTCCATCCGTGGGGTCGACGGGCCTGCCGGGCCGCGTGCTGCCAGGTTCTCGCCCCTCGCACCACGAGTCCTGGCGGTGCCAGGGTCTTCACCTTCGCGACGTCTTGGGCAGGGACGATGAGCCGCTTGATGCCCGCCGCCGCCGCCACCTTCTCTCCGTATCCCTCGACTGGAGCGACGGAGCCGTCGTCCTTGAGGTCTCCGACGATCGCCAGGTGGGAACGCGGCTTGGACCACGTCAACACGTGCAGCCGGCCGCTCCTTCGTTGCAGCTCGTTCAATATGAAGGCGAACGCTGTGCTCAGGGAGCCGCCCACGATTCGGGCCGCGGGTCCGGCCTGCAACTCGCCGGTCTGCGACTCGATCGTCCACAACACCTGCCCGGGCAGCTGTCCACCCGCGTGCCGCCATGCCGTGTCCAGCCCACGCTGGAAGTCCGCGTCGGCGGTGAAGAACGTCATCTGGGACGGATCGGGTGCCAGGCCGGGTGGGCGGCCGGGAATCAGGCGTGCCGTGAGCCGGCCCTGCAGCCCAGCGTCGTTCGTCGCGAACAGCACGCCCGTCGCGGCCTCCGGGGCGATGCCAGGATCTTTGCCGGCGAGCCAGAGCAGCGCTGCGTCGGTGGCATCGCCGGTGGCTGTCGGCCGCGGTATCGGGGAGGCGAACGCGCGCCGCTGCCAGTCCAGCCATGCCGCTACACGCTGCTCCCTCGCCTCCGCCTCGAACAAGGTCAAGGCCAAGCCGGCGAACCGGCGGGCCACGATGATCGCGGACGGCACAGACGTGTTGCCGTCCAGGAAATCCGGATAGAAGACCGTCGGCAGCTGTCCGAGCAGGTCTTCCAGGGCGGTGCCGCCCTTCTCGATCCGGGCGAGGGACTCCATGTCCCCGTCGGCGACGCAGGCCCGGACGAACCTCGTGAAGGGCATCCCAGGCCCCACGAGGTCGACGGCCTTGCACTCGGCGGCGGCTGAGTCGCAGAGAAGTCTCCTGACGTCCTCGTCCTTCACAGAACATCCCCCGAAAGGCGGGCCAGCAGGGAGTGCAGGACGTGATCGTCACGCAGTGCGGCGGCAAGCTCGCGCCACAACCGCAGGGCGGGCCGGGGCAGGCTCGCAGGGAGCGAGGGCGACAGGTCCTCCTCGCTCAGCCCGGCCACCTCGAAGCCACCGATGGCGGGCAGGGTCACGTCCACGTCGAACTCGCGAGGTGGAAGCCGCACAGGCAGCGTGCCCGACAAGCCGTCGGCGTGCCGGTCCAGCGGGATGAGAAAGGTGCGCGGGCCCACGTCCACGCGTGAGACCACGACACCATACGTCTCGGCGACGTAGCCGGCACGGCCGGGATCGAGCCGTGCGGTGACACTGAGCTCCAGCACTCCACTGCTGGTGACCACCGCCTCGACCGCGAAGGGGTCCCTGCGCAGCCGATAGCGCATCCGGCGCACGCCGAAAGTGTCGGCCGCGGGAGGAAGGGCGATCGGCACGCGCACGGGCCCCTCGCCGACATCGGCCGCCTCCAGCAGTCTCTCCGCGCTCCGCGAGGCGAAGTGTGACAGCAACGGATCGCGGCCGGGGAGGTCCAGAAGCAGGAGAGACAACGCCTCACGCGTCACGGCGGGCACCCGCGCCGCCTGCAGCTCGGATATCCGGCTGCACAGTGCGGTGGCGCCGGCCCGAGCGGCGGTGGCGTCACCGGAACGCAGGCCGGCCGCGAGCTGATCCAGCGCCGCGGTGAAGCGGGATCCGGCGGGGGCGAACCAGTGCCGTAACAGGATTCCGGGAACAGCCGCAGGCCCGCTCAGCGTCGCCCGTACCTGCTCCGCCAGCCGGGTCACCAGCTCCCACGGAAGCACGTGGAAGAGTTGCGGCAGCGGCTCGCCCTCCGTCACGAGCCGCGCCAGCAGCAGGTATCGCAGCGGCCGATCCTCCTGTGCCAGCACGGCGATCGACTCCGCGTCCCAGGGCGCGTGCGGCCACGCGTCCTCGATGCGTCGCAGTACGCGCAGCCCTTCCCGCGTGACCCGGATCGGCGTGCACGTCTCGTCCACCTCGACGAGCCTCTCGCCGGTCCGCTCATGCACGAGAACGAGAGCCCCGTCCGCGCGGTCGTGCCGCCACCCGTGCGCGAAATGCGGCAGCTGTCGCGCATCGGCCCTCTCGTCTCCGTCGTTGACGTCGCCGTAGGGGTCCGCGGCCGGGCGCACCCAGTTGCTGAGCGGCTTAGCCGGCATGACGGCCCCCCTCCCGCACGGCCTGGATCAGCGAGCCCGCCACGACACCCAGCCGTTCCACCGCCCGCAGCGCTTCTGACGTCTGCTCCTTGGGAATGCACCGTCCCCAGAAGCCGAGCAGGCTGCGTCGCATGTCTGCGGGCAGTTCACGAGCCAGATCGGCAAGATGGCGATCTATCCACGCGGCCGCCTCCGACAGGTCCGCGTCCGGTGATCGGACGGCGAACTTCACTGTTCGGATGACGACCTTCGCGCGCTCGACGGGGTCATCACCGGCGTGGACAGGCGCGAGCGTCCTGGGCATGGCGCGAAGATGTCGCACTCCTCGCCCCGACGGATCGATCAGGACGTGCCGCCGCAGGTCATAGTAGAGTCCGTTGATCGTCAGATCACGCGTGCCGACGTCGTCGAGCAGGTCGCCGCCTGAGGCGGGGAAGCGGAACCCGTGCTGCGACAGCGCCTTGTACTCGATGATCCGCTCGGAGCCCGGCATGCCGTCCTGGACCGAAAGGACCCGGCCGGGCGAGATGTGGGGGCGGTGGTCTCCCAGGCCGCTGAGAGCCAGCATCTCGGGGGCCAGGGCGTGGAGTTCGCCGGTCAGCATCGTGCCGGCGAAGTCGAGGTCGTTGACGGCCGGGGCCGGGTCGGTCACGAGATCCCGAACAGCACCGCCGATGAGCCACAGAGCGCAGTCCCGCCGCGCGAACTCCGCGACCAGCGATCGCACGAAACGGCCCGGCTCAGGGCGCTGGTCGACGACTCTGCTCACCGCCGCGCGAAGCCCCGGCCTGACGTCGTCCGCGTCCGTCACGTCCGCTTCCGCGATCCGGTGAGCGATCTGGGGGCCGCACCGCTTGATGCCCGGATCCTCGCGCGGCGGGATCGGCCGTGTCGGGATGCGCGAGCAGGCCTCGTCCCCGGCCAGGAGGAGCCGGTCGTCGGGACCGGATTCGAGAGCCGTGGCGAACCCCGTCACCGGCATCCCGTCCACCTGGTCGCCCTTGACCAGCGGACCGTCGGCCTGCCGCTCGTAGAGCATGCGTAAATCGGCCATGCGCTGAGCCCACCCCACCCATGTTGCGTGATTTGCCTGAATGGCACGGCTGATCGGCGAGCAGCGCGGCTATGCTGCCGTCACGGCCGTGAGACGGCCAATAAAGCAGATGTCTGTCGCTGATAGATCGCAACCAGGGGTGCCACCGTGGCCAATGAGCCAGTCCCCACCCGGGCCGAGCTCGCCGGTCGGCTGCTGCGAACACTGCTCGACCGGCCGGAATACCGTCGGCGCTGGCAGCGCCATCAGCAGCGGTGTTCCCCATCCGGCGGGCCCAGCCGGCGCGCGGTGGCCAAGGTCGTGGCTGCTCACCTGGTAGAGCAGGGCCTGTTACCGGACACGGTCAAGGACCCTGGCCGAATACTGAAGGACCGGATCGGCCGCGCCCTGGCAGGCACGGTCTTCAGTCCCGACACCCTCAGCCTGTTCGTGGACGCCTTCGAGTTGAGCGACGAGGACGAGCGGGCTCTGCGGGAAGCCCTGACGGGCCCGCCGGCGGGGATCAAGGCCCCGCAGCCGCTCCCCCTGCGCCAGCGCCACCGCACGCTGATGCTCCTCGAACACCGCACGATCGACGCCGACGGCCGGGCGGCCGCCCAGCGCTCCACGAAGATAATCCGTGCCTGCGAGGACAACATCGACTGCTATCCGTGCTTCCTGTCGCCGAGAACCGCCGGTGTCGAGACCGTCCACGAGGTCCGCCTGGAGCCGCCCTTGATGAAGATCCTGCTTCCGCGGCCGTTGCTGGCAGGCGAGGACACCCGCCTGGAGTACCGCCGCACCTTCCTTCCTTCCTCCGAGCCGGACACCGAATACCGAAGGATCTTCCACGCCCGCACCGAGAGCATCAGCATCGTCGTCCAGTTCCACGTCGAACGGCTGCCGCGCCACACGTGGTGGTCGACCTGGGACCATCACCGTGCCGGTGCCGTGCTCGCCGAGGAACCTGTGAAGCTCGACAACCTTCATCGCGCTCACCGCTACATCCCCGCCCTGGAAAACGCGGCGGCGGGCTTCCGATGGGCGTGGTAGCCCAATGGAGCGGCGGGTCACGATCGTCGGCCCAGGACCTGGGCAGACGCGGATGTCGGCGACGGCGACCGGATGACCGCATCCAGGGCCGGCGCGGAGGCTCCCTCTGAGAGCAGTCCCACCTCCCTGAGCCCCTCCTCGTATCCGCCCTCCGTACAGGTCCAGAATCGCTCGGCCCCTGTTGTCCCAGCTGGAGGTGACCGGCCGGAGCGGCCTGCTGATCGCCGGGATCATGCTGATGGCCGGTGGCGTCACCCTCGTCCTGACGGTCTCCGCCGACCTGATCATCGCCACCGCGCCGCCGGAGCGCGCGGGGTCGGTCGCCGGGTTGTCGCAGGTGGCCACCGAGTTCGGCGGCGCCCTCGGCATCTCCCTGCTGGGCAGCATCGGCACCGCCGTCTACCGGGGACATCTCAGCGACGCCGGCGCCCCCGCCGCGGCCCGTGACACCCTCGGCGGCGCCCTGGAGACGGCGCGGCAGCTGGCGGAACCGGACGCGACCGCCCTCGCCGCCACCGCCCGCGAAGCCTTCACGCAAGGCCAGCACCACGCCATGATCGCCGCGGCTGCCGGCCTGTGCCTGATGGCGCTGCTCGCGCCCGTCCTGCTGCGTTCCGTACGGCGAGCGAGCCGGCCGCAGCCCGAGCCGGACCACTCCGGACGGCACGCGATGCGCTAGCCGGCGGCCGCCGCGCCCAGCGACCGGATGCCCGCGGCCAGCTCGTGAGCCGTCGGGGCGTGGTCCGGGTCGATCTGCCACCGCACCAGCAGGCCGATGAACAGCGTCAACAGCACCTGCGCGGCCGCCTCGTCCTGACGTGGCAGGCGCTGGGCCAGCTCACGCCGGGCCAGCGCCTGCCCTTCGGCCAGGCTGGTTCGTACGTCGGGAAGATGCGGCGCCTGCGCCAGCGTCTCGACGTTGGCGCGCCACACCATCGGATTGGCATGGAAGGACGCAATCAGTTCCGCCCAGAACGACTCGAACCACTCCTTGGAGTCGTCGGGGAACGCCTTGAGGACCTCCGCGACGGCTTCACCGGTCACTTCGATCATCGCCTGGGTGAGCAGGGCGTCTTTGGAACGGAAGTGATAGTTGATCGCGGCGAGGTTGCTGCCGGAGACGGCCACGATGTCCCGGACGGTCGTGCGTGCGTACCCGCGCTCGGACAGGCACTGCTTGGCCGCGGCCAGCAGATCCTCAGGAACTCCCACGCGGGCGATCCTACCAAGGTCACCAACAAGCGTTTCAAACAACCGTTCCGACCGGGGCGTATCCGTCCAGGTTCTCCGAGGGGTCACTCGCGGTTCGTCGTGGTGAAGACGCGGGCAAGCTGGTGGTCGATCATGGCTACGGCGTCCGCGGCGGATCGTTGCCCCAGCAGGACGCTCGACTGAATCCCCTCGGCGCCCGCCAGCAGGAACGCGGCCTCGGCCGCGGCGTCGACGTCCCGGGACGCCTGGCCGAGCTCCTGCCCCTGCGCGATCAGGCCGGCGACGAGGTTCTCCAGCGCGAGCGGCGCGTCGCGGGCGACCTCGGCCAGGGCGGGGTCGGCGAGGAAACGCACGAAGTAGGCGGCGTACACCAGATGCCGGTTACGCCGCTCCTCGTCCAGCGGTAGCAGCTCAAGCAGCACTCCCCGGACGATCGCCCGCATGCCGGGCGCGTCGCCGAGCAGCGCGAGGCGTTCGCGGGCCCGTTGCTCGGCGTCGTCGTTGAGGATCTTCAGCGCTCCGAGCAGCAACTGGTCGCGGGTGCCGAAGTAGTACTGCAGCAGCCGGGCGGAGACCCCGGCCTCGGTGGCGACCTGTCTCAAGGTGACGTCCTCCAGACCGCCACGGGTGGCCAGGCGCCATACGGCTTCGGCGATCTGGCGGCGGCGCTGATCGTGGTCCACCTGTCTCGGCATGCCATCCGTCCCTTGCGACTTGTTGTGGTGCGATCGTACCAAGACGGATGTTATGGTTCGATCGCACCATAAAGTTCACGCCTGCCGTCACGGTCCTTCGGGGCGATAGGAGACGAACCCCTCATGAAGGACGTCATCGTGCTGATCATCGGCATGCTGTTGCTGGTCCTGGGAGCACGGGGCGCCATCCGGCTGCTGGCCGACCACGACAACGCCGGGCTGCTCGGCTGGTTGCCCGGCGGGTTCGCGGCGTGGGTCGCGGGCCATGCGCTGGCCGCCGTCGTCGGCGCACTTCTGGCCGGCTGGGCCGGCAAGAAGGTGATCGCCGACCGCTGGGACCGCAGGCGCACCCTGCTGATCTGCCAGACCGGGCGGGCGCTGGCCATGGCCTCCGTCGCCGCCGCCGTGTGGCTGGACGCCTACTCCTTCCCGCACATCCTGCTGGTGGCACTGCTCGACGGCCTGCTCGGGGCCGCGTTCGAGCCCGCCGAGCAGGCCGCGCTGCCGCAGGTGGTGCCCGCCTCGCAGCTCTCGCGGGCGGTGGCGGCCAACACCGCGCGGCCGTTCATCGCGACCCTGGTGGGACCGGCGCCGGCCGGTTTCCTGTTCGCCCTGCAGCGGGCGATCCCGTTCGTGGTGGACGCCGTCATGCTGGCGTTCTCCTCCGTCGCGCTGATCTTCCTGCGGCTGCCGGCGCGTCCGGATCCGGCCGGGGAGCAGCGGGGGCCGGGCGGTGACCTCGTGGCCGGGTTGCGGTGGGTGCTGGGCCGGCGGGTCATCAGGACGACGTTGCTGTGGATGCTGCTGTCCAACCTGGTCTTCACCGCCCTGATCATCATCGTGCTGGCGACGTCCCACGAGGACCAGGTGGGCGCCGGGGTGATCGGACTGAGCATGGCCTGCATGGGGGCGGGCGGGCTGCTCGGCGCCGCGCTGGCCGACCGGCTGCACGCCGCGCTGCCCGCGCCGGTCGTGATCGTGGGCTTCTCCTGGGTCACCGCCGCGCTGACGGCGCTGATGGCGGTCGTGCCGAGCGGCCTGCCACTCGGGCTGCTGCTCGGCTGCGCCGCCTTCTTCGTCCCCCTGGCCAACACCACGATCCTGACCTACCAGATCACCGTGACCCCGGACGCGCTGCGCGGCCGGCTGACGGGCGTCACGGGGCTGTGCGGCGGCGGCGCGGCGGCGCTCGGGCCGCTGCTCGGCGGAGCGCTGGTCACGGCGGGGACCGGCGGCATCCTGGCCTGCGCCGCCGCGCTCGCCCTCGTGGCGGCCGCGACCACGCTCAGCCCGACCCTCCGCCGCTTCCCCACCGCCCGCCACTGACCCGCCCTCGCGGGGTTCTCACTCTGTCCGCGCGAGGCGGGTCCGGCAGGGGCCGCAGCGCGGGTCGTCGGGACGGATCGGAGCATCGCAGGGTGGAGCCTCACGACGGACCGTTGGATCAGCCGGGGACAAGGCTCGCGTAGCGAGGGTCTCGGGCGCCGGCATAGACGACGACCATCGTGAAGTGGGCCGGCTCCGGGCCCTGGCTGCCGTAGGCGTGCGGGCGGTCGCCTCGCATACGGAGCGCGTCTCCCGCGGCGAGTTGGAAGAGTGCCCCGCCGACGGTGACCGCGACGCTGCCCGAGTGGAGCTGCAACAGTTCCCGGGTGCCGGCCGGATGCGCGGGCGTGGAGATCTTGTCGCCGGCAGGCAGCCGGAACTCCCAAAGCTCGGTGAAAGGCGGCTGGCTGTCGTTGATCAGGAGCCTGGTGCGGCCTTCAGAGCGAACCACGGCGTCGGCGGCACGGGAGACGCGGCCAAGCTCCTCCGGGGGCTCCACCAGCTCGCCGATCGAGACACCGAGCGTGGCGCTGATCCGAGCGAGCGTCGCGATGCTGGGGTTGGTGCGCATGGTCTCGATCTGCTGGAGCATGCCGCGGCTGACGCCGGACCGGGTGGCCAGCTCCTCCAGCCGCCAGCCTCGGTCTTGACGTGCAGCACGCAGGTTCGCGGCAAGGGTGTGGCTTACGGCCTCGGCGGGATCGGTCATGGCGCAATGCTGCCCTAGGGTGCAAAATAGTGCGACTATGACACAAGATACTGTTCGCACCGAGCGTCGGGCGGTGCGGCGGCTGCTCGGCGCCAGCTTCGTGGACTTCCTTGGCTCGGGGCTCTTCCTGGCCTTCTCGGCCGTCTACTTCACCGGCGTCGTCGGGCTCGCCGCAGGCCAGGTCGGGCTGGGCCTGGGCATCGCGGGTACCGCGGCCATGGCCGCCGCGATACCGCTGGGCCGGGCGGCCGACCGCTACGGTGTCCGGCGGGCACTGGTGCTGGTGCATGCCCTACGCGCCGCCGGAACCGCCGCTTACGCCCTCGTCGGAGATTGGTGGGGGTACCTCGTAGTCGTCACGATCATCACGGTCGCCGACCAGATCGCGACTGCACTGACCCAGGCGTACGTAGCAGAGATCGCCGAAGGAGACAGCCGGGTAAGGGTGCTGGCCTCGTATCGGACTGTGATCAATCTGGCGATCAGCATCGGCGGTCCACTCGGCGGACTACTGGCCGGCACCGGTCTCTTCCGGACCATCATCCTGGCCAACGCGGCAGCCTATCTCTTGGTCACCGCGGCCTTCGCCACCCTGCCCCAACCGGTTCGAACCGAACAGCCCGCCCAGGTCCGGCGAGGCATGGGCGTCTTACGTGATCTGCGGCTACTCGCGCTGGCCTGTGTGGATGGCGTACTGCAGCTTTGGCAACCGATCCTCAACCTCGCCTTCCCGCTGTGGCTCGCCCAGGCGACCACATTGCCGGACGGCTCACTCGGGGCGCTGTACGCCATCAACACAGTCCTCGCGCTGGTCTTTCAAGCTCTCATGGCACGCCACGTCACCAGCCTCAGAGCTGCCCGGCGATGTCAGCCCGTCGCTGCGGCATTCGCTGCTGCCGCCTGCCTGTTGTTCTGGTACGCGGCCCAGTCGGCACCCCTCGCACTGTTCTGTGCCGCGCTGGTGATGCTCACCGCGGCGGAATTGATCGCTGTCCCCGCGGCCTGGACGTTGTCGTACGCCTTCGCTCCGGATGACCGAAGAGGTGAGTACCTGGCGGCGTTCGGCATGGGTCGCTCGGTCAGCCGCTACGTTCTCGGCCCCATCCTGATCACCGGCATGCTCCAACTGACGGGTGGTTGGACCTGGGGCGTCCTGGCGCTGCTCTTCGTCGCCGCAGGCATCGTCGCACCCCTGACCATCAGGAACGCCGATGCGATGCGGTCGGCCGCAAGCTGACCGATACCGGCCCGCTGCCTGACGCTCAACCCCTGCCCGTCCTTGTCATCTCGCACCCAGTCGCCGGAGCCCGGCGAACTCAAGCCCGGCATGGACGGCGACCACCAGCGCGCCGACCAGCACGAAGGCGACCCCCCAGCCGGTCAGCGGTATCACGTCCGCGAACACCAGGGCCAGCAGCGCCACACAGGACAGCGCGTTGCCCGCCACGACGAACGCCACATGTCGCACGGGGATCCGCGGATGACCGGCGATGAGGCCGAGCGCCGCGGCCTCGCCCGGCGGTTACGTGCTCAATAACCTCAGAGGTCATGACGTCGCCCACCTGGTGGTGGCCTATCCCCCTCGGCATGGACGTGGAACAGCCGTCCCGGGTAGGGCCCTGCTACGGGAGTGGCGCCGGCGCCGCAGGCTCAGCCAGCTCGATCTCGCCAACCTGGCCGACACCTCGGCACGGCACCTGTCGTACATGGAGAACGGCCGCGCCCGCCCCAGCCGCACGATGCTGCTGCGCCTGTCAGCAGCACTCGACGTACCCCTGCGCGAGCGCAACACGCTGCTGCTGGCCGCCGACTACGCCCCGGCCTACCGGGAAAGCAGCCTTGACGACTACATGGCCTCGATCCGATCTGCGCTGGAGACCATGCTGGCGGCGCATGAGCCGTACCCGGCCGAGCCCGAGCCCGATCCAGGTGCCTCTGAGAATCCGCACCCCGTTCGGCGAACTGGCGATGTTCAGCACCATGGCCACCTTCGGCGCTCCGGCCGACGTGACGCCGGCCGAGCTGGCGATCGAGCTCTTCTATCCCCTCGACGACTTCACCGCCGACGTTCTCCGCGCCCACTCCGCGGCGGGGCTCGAACCGGTCGAGGGGCTCTCTGAGCGCTGACGGCCCGCGGTGGAGGACGCCGAGCTCGTCGACCTCCGTCAGCGATCACCATCGGATCTGGTGGCCCGCATCGCGGTGCGGTGCACCAGGCCGTCCAGGATGAGGGTCAGGCCGGCCTCGAACGCCGACTCGTGGTCGATCACAGGCAGGTCCGCCGGTGGAGCCGAGCCGGCGTCCGCCTGTTCCTCCAGGACGCTGCCGACCGTGAACCGGCCGGCGGCCAGCATCGCCATCTGGGCGTCCCGCTCAGGCACTCCGGAGGCGATCAGGAAGTCCATCTTGCGGCGGATCCGGTCGAGGTCGCCGGCAGGGGTGCTGCCCGCGTGGAGGCGGGCGCCGTCGCGGCGCATCAGCAGGGTACGCCGGAAGCTTCGCGTGTTGTCCAGGAACCAGCCACGCCAGTCGTCGCCGGGCGTCGGCAGCGGGACGGCCGCATGCGGCGCCATCGCCGCCTCCGCCATGGCGGCGAGGAGGTCCTTCTTGGTGCGGAAGTACCAGTAGAGGGAGGGCTGTTCGACGCCCAGCCGCTTCGCCAGCCGCCGCGTACTGACCGTGTCCAGCCCGACCTCGTCGAGCAGGTCGAGCGCTGCGGAGACGACGATCTCACGGTTGACCTTGGTCACGTTGACAAATCTATCACTGATAGATGACTCTGGAGAGGAATCATTCACTGATAGATTTTTGGAGTGATGGCATGGCCGACAGATCGGGAGCCCATCCCCTGCGGGTGCTCGTCACCGGCGGCGGGATAGCGGGGCAGGCGCTGGCTTTCTGGCTCACACGAGGCGGCCACCAGGTAACCGTCGTCGAACGCTTCCCGGCGCTGCGGGCCACCGGGGCGCAGGTCGACCTCCGGGGACAGGGCATCGAGGCCGTCGAACGGATGGGGCTTCTCGACGCCGTCCGCGGCAAGCTGGTGGACGAGGCCGGTGTGGCCTTCGTCGACGCGCGCGGCAGGACCAAGGCGACGATCATGGCCAACACCTCCGGCCGGGGCCGGCAGACCCTCACCTCCGAGTACGAGATCATGCGCGGCGACCTGGTACGCATCCTGCACGACGCGTCGAAGGACGACACCGAGCACGTCTTCGGCATGAGCGTCGACGGCTTCGAGCAGGACGAGCAGAAGGTCGTCGCGCACTTCTCCGACGGCTCCTCCGGCGAGTTCGACCTCCTGGTCGGCGCGGACGGCCAGGGATCGCGCATCCGACGGGCGATACTCCCCGCGGGCCACGACCCGTACCGGCGGCTCGGCATCCACATGGCCTACTGGTTCGTCCCGCGCATCGTGTCCGACGGCAACATCCGGGACACCTACATGGTCCCGGGCGGCCGTCAGATCATGCGCCGCAGCCACAACCCGACCGAGACGCAGGTGTACTTCGTGCTGCGGGAGGAGTCCGCGGAGGCCTCGGCGATCCACCGCGAACCCGTCGAGCGCCAGCAGGAGTTCTGGGCGAGCAGGTTCCGCGACGCGGGCTGGCAGACCGAGCGCTTCGTCGACGGCATGCGGACGAGCCCCTTCTTCTACTCCCAGGAGATCGTCCAGGTCCGAACCGGCACCTGGTCCAAGGGCCGCGTGGTCCTGGTCGGCGACGCCGCCCACTGCGCCTCCCCGTACAGCGGCATGGGCGTCTCCGGCGGTCTGGTGGGCGCCTACGTGCTGGCCGGCGAGATCAACCGGCACCCGGGCGATCTGCCGACCGCACTGGCGAACTACGACAACGTGCTGCGGCCCTTCGTCGACGAGATCCAGGGCGAGGTGAATCCGCGTCTCCTGCGCCTGGGCATGCCGATGACCCAGCGTGCGATCGACGCCTTCCAGGCCGCCACCGCACTGGCCTGCTTCCTGCACGTCCCCGATCTCGTCGCGCGCTTCTCGAAGGAGGACCGCGGCGGCAACTGGCAGCTCCCCGAGAGCGACCAGCAGCTCACGGTGCGGTCATGGCTGCCGAAGAGCCAGTGGTCATAGATGGTCTCGAAGTCGCTCCGGGCGTTCCCTCCACGACGAGCCCGCGCATGAACTCCGCCGACGCGGCCAGGACATGGCACGATCCGTCGTGACGCTGGACCGGGACGACGTACGTGGATCATGCCCAGGCGTGTCGCAGCACCAGGCTCCCGGCGTGGCCTCGCATCTGCGGGCAGCACCACATCAAGACCAGTTCACCGCCGAGACCGAGCGGTTCCGCCGGGAACTGCCGGCGCACTGCTACCGCATGGTCGGCTCGGCGCACGACGCCGAGGACCTGGTGCAGCAGACGTACCTGCGGGCGTGGCGGTCCTACTCGGGGTTCGAGGGCCGGGCGTCGATCCGGTCCTGGCTCTACACGATCGCCACCAACGTCTGCCTGACGGCGTTGAAGCCGCGCCCGATCCGGATGCTGCCGTCGGGTCTGACAGGTCCGTACGACGGACTCGATCGCCCGCCGAGTCCCGTCGGGCCGGGCGAGGTCTCCTGGCTGGAACCGCTGCCGGACGCATGGATCGCCCCGCCCTGGCCGAGACGGCGGAGATCCTCGGCACCACCACCGCGGCGGTCAAGAGCGGTCTGCAGCGCGCCCGCGCCCGGCTCGACGAACTGGAGCCCGAGCCCGCGGAGCTGCTCGAACCGACCGACCGACGGGCACGCGCGCTGCTCGACGGCTACATCGCGGCCTTCGAGCGCTCCGACGTCCGCCTGCTGGAACAGGTGCTGCGCATGGACGCCACGCTGGAGGCGACGCCGTTCCGCGACTGGCGGTCGGGCCGGGCGAAGTGCGTCCACATGCTCGGCGCATACGTGCTGGCCACGCCGGGCGACTGGCGGATGACCGCGACCACCGCCAACGGCCACCCCTCCGCCGTCGTGTATCACCGGGACGCGGCCGGCACGCTCCGGGCCGACGGCCTCGTGGTGCTGGTCCCCACCGCCACCGGCATCGCCCGCGTGATCAAGTTCCACGATCCCGCGCTGGTCACGACGTTCGGCTTCCCGGACGCGCTGGCACGCTGACCCGCCGACGGGTGCAGGTCGGCGGAGCGACGGAAGCGGCCGGCGGGAAGACTGATCACGCCTACCGAAGGCGTTCTTTTGACGGCTTCGGAAGGCCGGTGCTCTACTTCCTGCCATGACCCCCCTGACGAACCTTCAGCCTGCCCCTGTCATCGACGAGACAGCCCGACTGCTGACCGAGCACTACGTCTTCCCCGAGATCGCCGAACAGCTCGCCGACCTGCTACGACGACGCCTCGCCGAGGGCGCCTACGACGTCGACGATGCCGAGGAACTCGCCCGTCTGGTCACCGCGGACCTGCAGTCCGTCAACGGCGACAAACACCTGAGGCTGAAGCACCACGCTGACCCGGTGTCCCCCGGGCAGGGCGCGGCAACCCTGGAATCCATCCGCCGGGACTACGACACCTCGCTGGGCGGCGCGCCCCGGGTGGAGCTGCTCGACGGAGGAGTCGCCGTGGTGGAGCTGGCGCCGATGCTGTTCCCGCTGGAGTGGGCCGCCGAACCGCTGAGCGCCGCGCTCACCCTGGCCTCCCGCGCCCAGGCGCTGATCGTGGACCTTCGCAACAACCGGGGCGGCGACCCGGACACCGTCGCCTTCGTCTGCAGCTACCTCCTGGACGAGCGCACCCACCTCAACACCATGTACTGGCGCGGCGGCGAGCGCAGAGAGCAGTCCTGGAGCCTGCCGCACGTTCCCGGCGCGCGTTTCGGCGGCAGCAAACCGTTGTACGTGTTGTCCAGTGACAGCACCTTCTCCGCGGCCGAGGAGCTGGCCTACGACCTGCAGCAACTCGGCCGCGCCGTTGTCGTCGGCGAGCCCACCCGCGGCGGCGCGCACCCGTGCAAGGGCTGGACCGTGCACCCCCATCTGGAAGCCACCGTCCCCACCGGCCGCGCCGTCAACCCCGTCTCCGGCGCGAACTGGGAGGGCACCGGCGTGCAGCCGGACGTCCCTTGCGCCGCCGCGGGATCCCTCGACCGGGCACACGCACTGGCGCTCGCCCGCCTGGCAGGCTGACGCGGTCGAGCCCATCGTCAGTGAGGCACCCGACGCCGTTCGTGATCAGGACGACCGAAGCTCCGCCCTCGGCCTGGTCACGGGTCTTCGACCGGCCACAGCCAGCAGCCTCCGGCATCCACGAACCAACCTCCTGAGACCAGGAAGGTTCCATCGGGATGGAACGCCAGTGCGGCGGCCCTGCGGTCGGTCACGGTCGCCTTCGCCCGACCGGTCGCCGCGTCCCATAACCGGATGCCGTCCTCGTCGGCCACTGCCAGGGTGGCACCGTCCGGGCTGAAGGCGACGGCGTCGACGTCCGCGGTGCTGATGGGGCGCAGCCCGGTTCCCTGACCGGATGTCAGGGAGCAGCCGTGGGCGCCGCCCAGCGCGTACTGCTTCCCGTTCGGGCTCACGGCGACCGCCGAGCCGTACCCGTCGGGGCCGATCGCCTCCAGGTCGCCGCTGTCGAGGTTCCAGCGCCAGAATCCGTCCGTCCCGTCGGCTGCGGTGAGGTCCTCACCTGCCAGCAGGATCGAGTGGCCGTCGTCGATGAACGCCGCCGAGTTCACCGCGGAACTGGCCTTCGTCGCGAACGGCAGCTTGCGCTTCGGCTCCTTGGCTGCGACATCCCACACGACACAGATCTCAGCGGCTTCCGGGTTGCCGACCGGGATGTTTCCCGCGACGACCAGTTGGGCGCCGTCCGCGCTGAACGCCATCGTGTGGGCGCCCCCGACCGGCGAGAAGAGCGAGTGTGTCACCTTCCCGGTGGAGGGGCCGCGGAAGCTCAACGGCACCTTCATCCCGGCTGTCACCAGTGCGGAGCCATCCGGGGTGAAGGCCATGGCGCCGTTGCCGGAGTTCTCGGCGGAGAAGTCGGCGATCACCTCGTGCGAGTCGGCGGCCCACAGCCAGCCGTCGCCGTGGATGTTGCCTCCCGCGACGGTGCGCCCGTCGGGGCTGAACGCCACCGTGTACAGATCCCTGTCGGTCAGCCGGTTGCGGTGGGACCAGAAGTTCCAGCCGATCGGGACGGCCGCGGCACCCAGCGCAGCCACACCGCCGAGCAGGAACAGGCGCCGGGGCAGGCGGCGCCTGTCGGTGGGCAGGTCGGAGCCGCTGGGTGCCCGGTGACCCAGCTCATGCGGATACCGCTCCGTGCCGCCGGGAGTGCCCAGGGCTCGGCCGTGGTTGGCATCGTCCCGGGTCCTGCCCATGTGGGGGCCGGGATCGGAAGAGGGGAAAGGCGCCAGGGCCGGCGGGGTCCGCAGTTGGCGTTCGTCGACCATCGTCGCGAACGGTGGCGGAAGCCATTGGGTGGTCGTCCGGGCGGGGTCGGTCAGTTCCCTGAGGATGTCGGCCACGCCGGGGCGGTCGCCCGGGTCCTTGGCCAGGCAGCGCTTCACCAGCTCCGTCAGGTGGGCGGGCAGGCCGGTCAGGTCGGGTTCGTCGTGGGCTACGCGGTAGACGATCGCCTCGGCCCGTCCCGTGCCGAACGGGCTGTGACCGGTGGCGGCGAACGCCAGGACGAGTCCGAGGGAGAACACATCGCTGGGAGGACCGATCTCGCGGCCTCGTGCCTGTTCCGGGGACATGAACGACGGGGTGCCGACCACCGCGCGGGAGAGGGTGTGGGAGGTGGCGTCCAGTGCACGGGTGATGCCGAAGTCGATGACGCGGGGGCCGTCGGCGGCAAGGATCACGTTGGACGGCTTGAGGTCGCGGTGCACCAGGTCGCAGGCGTGGATCGCGCCGAGCCCCTCGGCCAGTCCCGCTCCCAACACAGTGATCGCCTCCGTGGGCATCGGTCCGTGCGCTTCGACGGCCTGGTGCAGGGACGGGCCGGGAATGTAGGCGGTGACCAGCCACGGCGGGTCAGCATCGGGGTCGGCGTCGACGAGCTGGGCGGTGTAGAACCCGCCGACCCGGCGGGCGGCCTCGGCCTCCAGGGCGAACCGGCGCCGGAACCCGGGATCGTCGGCCAGGTCGGGCCGCACCAGCTTGACCGCGACCGGTCGGCCGCCGGGAGAGCGCCCCAGGAACACCTGCCCCATCCCGCCACCCCCCAGCCGCCCCTCCAGCCGATAGGCCCCCGCCCGGCGCGGATCACCCGGCCGCAAGGGCTCCGGCCAGAGCGGGAAGCTCATCGCACCTCCGTGTGTACGTCCAGGAAGCGTTCCAGCACGCGGTACGCCGTCGCCCGGCGGACGGAGCAGCGTTCGGCGAGGTGCTCCTTGACGAGGTGGCCCTGCTCTCGACTCGTCAGCTTCGGCTGCTTGCGATCCACCGGCGCCCGCCCCCATTCAGAAGAACACACGTGTCTGTCCACCGGAGATCTTTTCAGGAAACAGCCGCGTGCATCTCCAGCGAGCCAAGCCGGGAGTTCAACGACGGGCCGGCCTTGCAAGAGAGCGAGGATGCCCGGCAGACAGTCGAGAAAGGCGCTGCAAGCAGAGGCGCTCGGCACGGTTCCGGGCGGGCGCAGCCCAACCGAGGACGGCACCCGGATCGGTGTGTCCTCATACCCGCACCTCTTCGGGGTCGTACGTGGCAATGACCCCGGCCGGGAATCTCTTCCTGACCGGGGCATACGTCTCCGGGAAATGGGAGTAACGCGTCACGCCTTTTCAGGTGCGAATGAATCCGTTGACGATGAGCGGGAGCGACGCGTCCAGGCCGACCACGTTCAGGACGCCTTCGTCGCCAGGATCGCCGATCGAATGTCCCGCTGCCGTCATCGCGGCGATGACCACGCGAGCGTCGGCGTTGACGGTGCGACGGTAGGCGTCGAGGGCCTGCGTCGGGTGGGAGCGTCCCGCCCAGGTCTCGTTGTCGGTGAAGACGATGATGCCGTCCACCTCCATGCGCTGGTCACGCGCCCACGTGAACGGCAGTGACAGGTCCGTGCCGCCGCCCGACGGCTGCCACGAGGCGATCTCGCGCAGGTTCGTGCGCGGGGTCACCTTCGAGGCGTGCACGGACGTGTCGACGTCGATGACGTGGAGGTTGCCCTTCTCGATACGCGACAGCATGACCGCCATCGCGTTGCCCACCTCGTACGGGGAGCCGATCGGGGAACCGCCCATCCGGACACCGCCGCCCCAGCTCATCGACCCGGACGAGTCGACGGCGACGAGCAGCCGCTTCCCGGACGGCTCGACCGCGCCGAACGACAGCTCGTACGTCTCCTCCAGCGCGTCGAGGACGGCCGGGACGGGCTGCCAGGTGTGCCGGTCGGCGCGCGGGTTGGGCTGCGCCTGCCCGGAGGCGTAGACGCGCATCGCGAGCCAGGCGTCCATCGGGTGGATGCGGGCGCGCAGGATCGCCTCCTGGTCGGTGAGCCGCAGCACCGCCCGCGACGTGGCGTCCGCCATCGGCTCAAGGGTGCCGAGCCGGGTCATGCGGGCCAGGTTACGGATGAGCGCGGTCAGGCCGACCGTCTCGATCAGCGCCTCCCACACCGACGGCTCCTTCAGAACCGAGTCCGGCAGGAACTCCCACGGCACCTTCGCCTCGATGACCACCCGGACCGCGTCCTCGGCGGTGGTGACGGCCTTCGCGGTGAGGAACCGGTCGACGGCGGGCAGCTCGTCGCGCGCCTCGTCATCGGAGATGTTGCCGGCGATCCAGCCGAACAGCGTCCTGCGCCGGTCGGAGTCGGCGACCGGGTGGGCGATCCGCAGCACGTCCCGCAGCGCGAACGCCTCGCCCTGCGGCGTCTTGCGCTGGGCTGCCTTGCACGCCTTGAACGCGACCGCGTCGGCCTCACCGGCGAGGAACCAGGAGCCGAGCGCCGTGCGCAGGCTCCGGCCCACCGTGGGCGCGGTGCCTCGACCGGTCGCCTTGCCGCCGAGGTTCTTGTAGTAGCCGAAGAACTGGGCCAGGTGGTCGGTGGTCCGGGCAACCTTCGCCAGCGCCGGCTTGGCCGCTTGGCGGGTGTCGGCGTCGCCCTTGGCGTAGCAGGCGGCGAGAGCGAACAGGGCTGGACGCTGCTTCGGCGCCCGCGGCGGCCGGGCCGTCGAGATGTCGGTGAGCAGCCTGACGACGCGCGGGCCGTCCTCGGCGATGGCCTGGAACAGCACGCCGGCGTTCTCGGCGGTCAGCCGGCTCTCACCCACGTAGTAGGTGCCGCCAGTGGTGCCGAGGATGAGGAAGTCCTCCAGCCTGCGCCACACGTCCTTGGCGAACACGTAGCCGCCGGCAGCGTTCCTCACCTGGTCGCTACGGCCGGGGATCGGGTGCGTCTGCGGGGTCGCGATCGCCGAAACGCCGGCGAGAGGGTCACGTGCCATCGTTGGCTCCTTCTGTTCGACCCGCCCGAGGGCGGATGTGACGAAGGGGAGCGGATGTGGTGATGTCCACCGGCCTTTATGACAGACGCTCTTCCAGCTGAGCTACCACCCGGCATTGCCGACCGGACGGGCAGGGCTCGAACCTGCGACAACCTGTTCCCGATAACCGACGAACTTCGACCCGCTCCCCTGCCTGTGCGCGTCAGCCTTGCCGGCGGTACGGATGTGGAGGTTCCGACCGGCCTTTTAGCGTGCTGCCAGTTACACCACGGGCCGCGAGTGCGGACCGCCGGGGCTCGAACCCGGACAACTCGAATGAGAATCGATAACCGATCAGGATTCGACCCGTACCGCCGGCAAGGCTGACGTGCGATCAGGTCTGGAACCGGCACGGATATGGGTGACCAACCGGCTGTTACGGTGCTCTGCCATTGAGCTACACGAACCGAAGTCCGTGACGGGATTCGAACCCGCAGCCACCGGCTCAAGAGGCGATGACCGACGAGATTCGACCCGTGCCAGCACCAGACCTGACCAGCTCGCGCGGCTCGGAAAGGCGCGGAAAGGCGCGGATGTGTGTGGCGGGCACCGGAGGGTTCTTTGTTGGAGAAAGATAACCGATGTCCATTCGACCCGCGCCTTTCCGGGTCTCGCGAAGCTGGTCCCCACAGTAGCGATCAACGTGCCGTATTACACCTGAATATTTCCGAAATGGGGAAATGTCGGTGCATCGTCCGGAGCGATGCACCGACCCGCCCGTGGTGAAGCGACGTCGCGGCACGACTGCGAGCAGCAGGCCGCATCAGTGCGCGGACGCTTCCGCTCTCGTGCGTCGTCCTGCCACCGAAGCTCTCGCCCGCACCCGTCCGAGCCGCACACCTTGACCTCGGGCAGCACTCCGCCCAGGCCCTGGCGCCAGAGCCGGGTCGAACAGGGTGAACAGCGGCGTCACCGTGCGGAGACCCGCGCGTCCGGCCTGGGCAGCAGGCAGCCGGGGCGTTCCAGGTCGAGCTTGTTCCCCGCTCTGACGCATGTGGCGAGCCAGTACGTCTGGGTTCCGTAGGCGATGCCCTTGTGCACGCTGATGGCACCGTCGCGGTTCATCTCGCATGGGTTGTCCAGCGTGCACCGGCCGCCGTCGTGGTTGCTGGTGTTGTTGATGCCGATGACCCTGCCGCTCCTGGCGTCGAGGATCGGGGATCCCGAGGTCCCGTGGTCCGTGTCGCACCGCGGCGTGTAACGGATGACGTCCTTGGTCACGTTGCCCACCTCCAGCACCCGGTAGACCAGCGTGTCGATCTCACACGAGAAGATCTTCTTCATGCTTCCGGAGACCACCCGGATGTCCGTGCCCGGTGTGGGACGCTCCGCCGACACCGTGAGCGGCCGGATCCGGTAGGCCCGCTCCAACTGCCGGTAGGTCATGTCCAGCTGGTACAGCGCGATGTCGGTGCCGGTCAAGGTCACATAGACCGCTCTGGCCACGTGCAGGGTGGCCACCGGCTCGCCGGCGGCGTCGAGCAGGTCGACCGCGCGGTGGGACGGCTGGTCCACCAGGACCTCGTCCGGCACCGGCCACGTGCCCTCGTAGCAGTGCCCGTTGGTCAGGACGAAGGCCCGGTCGTCGGCCGCGCTGACCGGCATCCGCACCAGCGATCCAGAGCAGCCGTCCACGTTGACGGTGCCCGCCAGGTTCACGGTCGCCGCCCGCGCCGGGAAGGCCAGCAGGTTGAGGCCGAGGACGGCGGCACCCAGTACCGCGCCGATTCGCCGAAACACACGCATCTCATGTCCGTTCATGGGAGGGGCCGCGGTCAGCGCGTACCGGGGCAGGTGCCCGCGGTGGTACGGCCGGTGCGGAAGAAATCGATCACCTTCGCGGCGCAGGGCAGCCGGCGCAGCGAGGCGTGCGTGTCGTCCTGAACCGTCAGCAACGTCCCGCCGACGGCTTTCCACGTGTCCACCGCCCAGGCGTACGGCGTGACGTCTTCGCCGATGTGGCCGGACAGTTGCAGTGGGCTGGTTCCCCTGACCGGCTTCCACGGGCGGGCAGGCCACGGCCACTCCCCGCACCAGGCGCTGCGCTCGAAATAGCCACCGGTCGCCGGGAAGGCGGCTCTCCGGGCCTGCGCGGCGGCCCACATCTGCTCGAAGTCGCGGCCGCCGGCACCCTCGTTGCAGAAGATCGCCTGGTACTGGATCAGGTTCAGGCCCAGAGGGGTCGCGTCGAAACCGAACACCTTCGCGGACGCTGGGGCGGGACGCGCCGACAGCGGGACGCCGCCTTCGCGGACGGTGGCGAGATCCCTGGCGGAGGAGATCCAGCCGCTCGGCCCTCCGCCGAGCATCGTCCTGACCCACTCGCCGTCGAGCACCGTGTTCTCGTCCACCTCACGTGGTTCACGGCGGAGCTCGTCACGCAGCGCGAATATGGTCTCGCGGACCTTGGCGTCGGTCGTCCCGAAGTGATACTCGCCGTCGTGCCGCGCCAGCCACGGGACGAACGCGTCGAAGCGCTTCTCGTTGAGGGCGTCCATCGTGGCGTCCATGGCGGCGAGGTCGATGACGGGTGGCATCACCGAGTCCACCCACATCGCGTTCACCCGGTGGTCGAACAGCGACCGGTAGTTCACGCCCACCGCGGTGCCGTAGGACACCCCGTAGAAGTTGATCTTCGATTCACCGAGGGCCGCGCGGATCGAGTCCACGTCCCGCGCTATGTTCGTGGTGGTCAACTGCTGGACGAAGGCGGGATCCTTGGCGGCGCACCGCTTGTTGTACGCGGCGGTCCCGGCGAATCCAGCCTTCGCCTCCTCCTTGGGCGACGTGCTGGACGGCGACTCCTGACCGCCCATCTCGTCCTCCGCGTCGCACTTGATCTTCTCGCTGTAGCCAACGCCCCTGGGATCGAACCCGATCAGGTCATGGTCGACGGCCAGCGGGCCGAGCTTGCTGGTGGCGTACGTCGCCGGCGCGTCGATGTTGCTGATGCCGGGACCGCCGGGACTGATGACCAGCACACCACGGCGTTTGCTCGGGTCGGCGGCCTTGATCCTGCTCACGGCGATCTTTGTCTTGCGACCCTGCGGGTTCGCGTAGTCCAGGGGAACCGTCAGCATGGAGCATTCGGTCCTGGTGTCGTCTTCGACGGGCCAGTCCTTGGCCGTCTTGGCGCATTCACGCCACGTCAGAGGTTCCTCGTCGGTGTGAGCGTCGGCCGCGCCGGCGACTCCGAAGCTCGCCAGGCCGATCAGGCACACGACCGCCACGCGCGCCGGACGATTACCTGGGAATACACGGGTGCTGAACATGGTCGCATCTTTCGACGGTCCTGCCCGCGCACCTCCAAGCGCGCGGGGCACGCCGTCAGGCGTACGTCGTCCACCCTGGAGGGCGGAGGTTCCCACACCGTCGCGACCCCGTATCAGCGGCCGCGCGGCCGTGTATCCGCCCTGTATCCGTCACAGGGGCTTGCATTCGGTACCCAGGTACCGGTTTACCGTCGTGATATGACACAGGACATCGCCTTTGACCAGGGATGGGCGCCCGCCGCCTGCACCCTGCCCACGGCGGAGCAGCCGCTGCGCGTGGCCGAGTTCGACGCCTTGTTCGCCGACGCGGTGCGAGGCGTGGCGCGGCCGGAGCGTACCCGGCTGCGCCTGGACCTCGTCCTCAGCCCGGACCACGCCGCACGGGCCGCCGAGCTCACGGCCAGAGAGAACGGCTGCTGTTCCTTCTTCACCTTCACCCTGACCGTCACCGGCGGCCGCCTGTCGCTGGAGGTGAGGGTGCCGCCCGAGCACGTCGACGTCCTGGACGCCCTGCAGGCCCGCGCGGTCGCCGAAGCGGGGCGGACGGCATGAGGCAGGACACGCAGGGGCTGGACAGGCCGTACCTGCGCAGCGGGCAGGTGGCCCAACGTGCCGGGGTCAACCTGCAGACCTTGCGCTACTACGAGCGGCGTGGCTTGATCGCCGAGCCGGCGCGCAGCCTCGGCGGCCACCGGGCCTATCCGCCGGAGACGGTCACGCTGCTGACGGTGATCAAGGCGGCGCAGCGGCTCGGGTTCACGCTGGAGGAGGTGGCCGAGCTGCTCGACACGGGGCGGCGCGGCCATCCCACCCCGGATCTGCGGGCCCGCGCCCTGGCGAAGATCTCCGAGGTGGAGGCGAAGATCGCCGATCTGACCACCATCCGCGCCGCGCTGGCCGAGGTGGTCTCGGCGGGTTGCGACAGCCTGACCCACTGCACCTGTCCCGACTGCCCGCTGCCCTTCGCCGACCTGGCCGAGGGCCGCCTGCCGGAGCGGACGGCGTCGTCACCGCCCTGCTCGGGCGGGTCCGACCGGACGGCGGGCGCGTGACCGCCCCGCGGCAGGTGGGCATGGGATCGCACCGCTGAGGAGAACGGGCGGACTCGGCAGGTCAGTTCCGGGGTGGGAGAGGGCCGAGGTCGCGGGCGATCCCGGCGAGGGCCCGGACGAGTTCGTTCTCCGTGTCGCTGCGCCAGACCAGGGCGTACGGCAGCGGCGCCATGTCGGTGACCGGCAGGTAGGTGATGTCCGGGCGGATCCGGTAGCGGGTCATGTGGGCGGGGAAGAGCACGACGATCTCGGCCATGCCGGCGAGCGATGATCGCGTCCTCGGTGTCGTGGACCAGGGGTCCGCGTTCGATCGTGCGGCCGCGGCCGGTCTCGCGCGGGATGGCGGCGTCGTACCAGTAGCCGGGCCGGGTGTCGGAGCGCGGGTGCTGGAAGTCCGCGGCGATCTCCAGGGAGACCGACGTGCGGCGGGTGAGCTCGTGGCCGGCGGAGACGGCGAGGACGCGCGGTTCGGCGAACAGGACCGGTCCGACGGTGAGGTCGGGTTCGTCGATGGGCGACCACGCGATCAGGACGTCGATGTCCCCGCGCCGCAGGGTGGCGAAGGCGTCGCTGGAGCGGCTGTTCTGCAGGCGTAGCTTCCACCGCGGGTGCCGATCGCGGAAGGCGTCCCAATGGGGGCGCAGGTCGTCGCGGAGCTGCTGCCCGACCGGCGACAGCCGTACGGTGCGGCTGTTGCGCTCGAACAACACCGCGCCGACCTGCCGCTCCTGCTTCTGGATCGCCTGGCTGATGCGGGCGGGTGACACGTGCAGCCGGGCCGCGGTGCGGCCGAAGTGCAGTTCCTCGGCCAGGGTCAGGAAGATCTCGATGTCACGTAGTTCCACGCCTGCCCTGCCTGCTCCTGCTGAAGATGAGCTTTCCGGACTCATCGTTGTTCCGGCTGTGCACTGTGGTTGATCCGCGAAACGCACGAATCACGTGCGGTGTCCCTCTAGGGAGTGGTCCGGTCGCCGGCCAGTGCCGTGCGTGCGGCGGCGAGGATGTCCTCCGACAGCGGGTCGCCCGCGGTGGCGCGGGCCAGGACGAGGGCGCCGACCATGGTGCACAGCCGTACGACGCCGTCCTGGTCGGCGGTGGCGAGCCAGGCCGCGGTGTCGCCGACCTGCTCGGTGAACACGCGGCGGGCCTCGGCGTCCCCGTGACCGCGGGCGATGTCCACGGCGAGCCCGGCGGCGGGGCAGCCGTCGGCGGCGTTGTCGCGGTGCGTGGAGGAGAGGTAGGCGTCCACGTACGCCGCCTGGGCGGCTTCGCGATCTCCCGCGTGCCGTTCGAGCGCGGTGGCGCGAACGTCGGCGTGCTCGTCGAAGGCGCGCGCGGTCGCCTCGCCGATGAGGGCTTCCTTGGAGGCGAACTGCTTGTAGAAGCCGCCGTGGGTCAGCCCCGCGGCCTTCATCAGGTCGGCGACGCTTACCTCGGTGCCCTGCTCGCGGAAGAGCCGGGACGCCGTGTCGACGACCCGCCGGCGGTTCTGCCGCGCCTGCGCCTGTGATCCGCGTCCCATCTGCGCCCCCTTGTCGGATGTCAGTCGTCATCTATCCTATGCTGCGACAGATAGATTACCGTCATAATCTATTCCATCCGCATCAAGGAGACAGGCATGGTTCTGAACGGCGCGGTCGCGGTGGTCACCGGTGCGAACCGGGGTCTGGGACGCCACCTGGCCGCACAACTGCTGGACCGCGGCGCATCGGTCTACGCGGCCGTCCGCCGCCCCGACGACCTGGACCTGCCAGGAGTCACCCCGCTGCTCCTCGACGTCACCGACCACGCGTCGATCCGGGCTGCCGCGCGGATCGCCGCCGACGCCACCCTCCTGATCAACAACGCCGGGATCTCCACCGGCACGCCTCTCATCGGCGGCGACCTCGACGCGGTGCGCCGGGAACTGGAGACGAACTTCTACGGCCCCCTCGCCGTCACCAGAGCGTTCGCCCCGGTCATCGAGGTCAACGGCGGAGGTGCGATCCTGAACATCCTGTCGGTGATCTCGTGGTTGCACCCGGCGCGAGCCGGGGCGTACGCGGCAGCGAAGGCGGCCGCGTGGGCACTGACCGACGCGGCCCGCGAGGAACTCCAGCCCAGGGGGATCAGCGTCTCGGCACTCCATGTCGGCTTCATGGACACCGACATGACCGCCGGGCTGGACGGTGTCCCGAAGGCCGACCCCGCCGACGTCGCCACCCAGGCACTCGACGGACTCGCCACCGGCCAGGCCGAAATCCTGGCCGACGACCTCACCCGCCAGATCCGTCAGGCTCTGGCACGAGGCCCCGTCCCGACCGGCAGGTGATCGCCCGGCGCGAGCCGGACCGGCCGTTCTGCGCGCCGCCTGCTGCCGCTCCCGGCCGGAGTCACGCGGCGGGTGCGGCTACGTCGGCGGCCGCGAGCGCGGCGGGGGTGGCGGCCTTCAGGAACGGCACGATGACGGCCAGGGCTGCGACGGCGAAAAGGGCGAAGGCGGCCTGCCTGCCGAGCCACTGGGCGAGCAGCCCGACCAGGCCCGCCCCCAAGGGCATGGCGCCCCAGCATGCCGGGGTGGACGAGGCGCTGGCTGATGGTGCGGGCGTTGACGGTCCACAGGATGCCGCCCATGCCGCCGAGGAAGGCGGCTGCGGCCACGATCCACAGGTTGGTGGTGAACACGGGCGCGGCGACCATGGCGGCGGTGCCGATCAGGTCGGCGAGCATCGACCAGCGGCGTCCGAGCAGGCGGTTGATCGTGGTGACGGTGATCGCGCCGACCAGGCCGCCTGCGCCGAGCGCGCTGAGCAGCAGGCCGTACTGGGCGGGCTCCAGCTTCATCAGCTGGGTCACGACCAGGGGGACGAGGGCCAGCCAGGCGCCCCAGCAGGCGCTGAGTACGGTCAGGGCGAGCGCCATCAGGCGGAGCAGCGGCTGCCGCCACAGGCAGCGCAGTCCTTCGGCGCGCAATAATGCTGCCCGTGGCGACAGCATCCGCAACAACTTCGACGACGACAGCACCGCCTGGATTCCCGTCGGATACGGAGAGTGTTCGACGGTGAGCGGCCTGCTGCGGCCGTCCGCCGGAGGGGAGATCAGGCGCCGCTCGGCGTGATCCATTCGGTCAGTTCGACGACGATGCCGTTGGGGTCGCTGAGGCGGACCAGCCATGGTGCGTAACCGCAGACTTGACACCGGTCGGCGGCGCTTCGCGCATGGCGTGCGGTCCCCTGCGGGCGGCCGGTCGGGCATTGACGTTCGTGACGGTCTCGCGCGCACAATGGGTCGTGGCTTGGAGCCCGCTCCTCGACGGTGACCCCCGGCGCATCGGCGCGTACACCCTCGCGGGGCGTCTCGGCGCGGGTGGCCAGGGGGTCGTCTACGAGGCGTACGGGCCGGCCGGTGACCGGGTGGCGGTGAAGGCGCTGCACGCCGGGGCGGCCTCCCTCCGCCCACCCGACGGCGAGGTACGGGCGTTGTCGAGGATCGCCCCCTTCTGCACCGCCAGGATCCTCGACTTCGACCTGGCGGCCGAGCGGCCGTACATCGTCAGCGAGTTCGTGTCGGGGGCGAGCCTGCGCGCGGCCGTCCAGGAGCACGGCCCCTTCCACGGCGACGAGCTGCACCGGCTGGCGGTGGGGGTGGCCACGGCCCTGGTGGCGGTCCACCGCGCGGACGTGGTGCACCGCGATCTCAAACCGGACAACGTGCTGCTGGGCCCCGACGGGCCCCGCGTCATCGACTTCGGCATCGCCCGGCTGCTCACCGGCTCGATCACCCCCGGCGGCGCCGTCGGCACCCCGCTCTACATGGCCCCCGAGGTGCTGCGCGGCGCCCCCGCGGGACCTGCCGCCGACGTCTACGGCTGGGCGGCCGTCATGGTGTACGCCGCGTCGGGCCGTCCGCCGTACCGGGCGCAGGCGCACACCGTCCCGCTGCCGGAGCCGCTCCGCGCGCTCGTGGACGCGGGGCTGGCCGAGCGGCCGGAAGAGCGTCCGGCGGCCCGCGACCTCCTGCTCGGGCTGCTGGAACACCGGGCCGCCCACGGGAGCCTCATGGAGGCCGGCAGCCGGGCGGCGGGCGTCCTCGCCGTCCGGAACGGCGCCGAACGGCCACCGCTCGGCGAGCGCGCCGAGCGGGCGTTCGCGGCGTTGCCCGAGCCCGCGCAGGCCGCCGTCCCCGGCCTCCTGGTACGCCTGGTCGGCCCCGGCGACCAGCTCAGATCCGCCGCCCTGGACGAACTCGGCGACGACCCGGCGGCACCCGTCGCCGTCGAGGCCCTGCGCCGGGCGGGGATGCTGACCGGCGACGCGAACGGCGTGCGCATCGCCTCGCCCGCCCTGCCCGTCGCCTGGCACCGGCTGCGCGGCTGGCTGGCCGACGAACGTCCCGGCCTGGCCGATCTCGAACGACTGCGCGACGCGGCCCGGGCATGGGCGGCGAACGGGCACAAGGACGCCGACCTGCACCAGGGCTCCGCGCTCGAACGCGACCACCGCTGGGCCGGCCAGACCAGGCGGCACCTGCGGCTCAACCCGGTCGAACGGCGGTTCCTCGCCGCCTCGGCCGCGCTGGCGGGCCGCCGCAGGCGGCGCCGGGCTCTGCTGCTCGCCCTGCTCGCCGCGCTGCTCGCGGTGGCGGCGGTCCTGGGCGCGCTGGCCGAGACGCAGCGACGTACCGTCACCGGGCAGCGGGACGAGGCGATCGCCCGCGGGCTCGCCGCGCGGGTGCCCGCGCTGCGCCTGCACACGCCCACCACGGCGATACAGCTCAGCCTCGCCGCCTGGCGCCTGTCCCCCGTGCCCGAGGCGCGGCTCGGGCTGCTGGCCTCGCTCGGCCAGGCCGACGTCAGTACGGGCATCGACGGCAGGTACGTCGCCGTGTCGGCCCGAGGGCACGTCCTGACCTGGGACAGCGACGGCGCGACGGTCCGCGACCCGGCCACGCGCCGGACGCTGGGCACGATCGCCTCGCCCGGATGTTGCGCGAACAGCTTCCTCAGCCCGGACGCCTCCCTCCTGCTCGCCATCGACGCCTACCAGTCCAGGGCCCGCCTGTTCGGCGTGCGCGACGGCCGCCTGCGGCACGAACTGCCCCTGGTCGGCAACGGAGCGGTCTTCGCCGCCGGGGGCGGCAGGGCGGCGGTCTTCACGTACGACTCCGGCAGGCCGGTCTCGGTCCTCGACCTGCGCCGCGGCACCGTCGTGAGCACGCTGACCAGGAAGACGGTCACGGCGGCGGCCCTGAGCCCCGACGGGTCCACCCTCGCGCTGGCCGGCGCGGACCGCCGGGTGGAGCTGGTGGACCTCGCGTCGGGACGGACGGCACGCGTCTTCACCGTCCCGCCCTCCGACGACGAGATCCGCGCCCTGCGCTTCACCCCGGACGGCAGGACCCTGATCAGCCACGCCGTCGAGCTCCGTTTCTGGGACACGGGCACCGGCGCCGAGCTCGCCGGCCACGCCGCGGCCGGGGAGCACGTGGAGAGCTTCGCCACGGACCCCGGCGGGCGGTGGCTGGCGACCGCGAGCAGCCAGGGGTTGCGGCTCTGGGACGTACGCGCCCGCCGGTCGGCGACCGTCGTACCGGGCCTGCCGTCCCTGGTGGAGGAGCTGGCGTTCACCGGCGACGGCCGCGGCCTGGCCTACACGGTACGGCCGGGCGGCGTACGGTTCGCCGACGTCGCCGCCTGGACCGCGCCCGATCGGCTGGGCGGGGAGGCCGTGCAGGCGGCGCTGGCGGTCGGGGCGGGACGGGCCGCAACGGCCGGGCCGGACGGCGTACGGGTGTGGGACCTGCGCACCCGCCGCCAGGTCGGGCCCACCCTGGTCTTCCAGGGCACGGAGGCGACCTCGCCGTGCGCCGCCTCGAACGACCCCGAGCACGCGGTGACCCTCAGCCCGGACGGCGCCACCCTCGCGGCGGTCACCCCGGACGGAGCCGTACGGATCAGCGACGTCGCCACCAGCCGCGAACTGGCCCGCCTCTCCCGCCGCCCGCCCCGCCGGACGGGTGACCTGTGGCGGGTCGGCGACCTCACGTTCGGCCCCGACGGCAGGACGCTCGCCGCCGCCACGACCTACCGCGCGGCCGGCACCTGCCAGGAGGAACGGGCCACCCAGCTCTGGACCGCCACCCCCTCCTGGCGGCCGGCCCACACCGTGAACGCGACCTACGGGAGTTTCGCCTTCCTCCCCGGCGGCCGGGAAGTGGTGGCACGCGACGACGACGGGCTCGTGCTCCTCGACGTCGCCTCCGGGCGGACGGCCCGGCGGATCACCACCGACGCCGTCGGCGGGTCGCTGAGCGGCCTCGCGCCCGACCCCCGGTACGCCCTCACCGGCGTCAACGCGCTGTACCTCGCCGATCTGCGTACGGGCCGCCTCATCGAGCCGCCGCTGGTCAGCGAGGCCGGCGTCGACGCCGCCGCCTCCTCCCCCGACGGCCGCACCCTCGCCACCGTCGACAGGGACCAGCGCATACGCGTACGCGACACCTCCACCGGCCAGGTCGCCGACCTCCCGTTCCCCGGCACCGCGGGCCCCGTGCTCGCCCTGTCCTTCTCCCCCGACGGCCGCACCCTGTACGCGCTGACCGGCGACGGCGCCCTGTTCACCTACGTCACCGACGGCCCCCGCGCCGCCGTCCTGCTGTGCACCCGCGTCGGCGGCCACCCTTCCCGAACCGACTGGTCACGCTACGTCCCGGACGCCCCGTACCGCGAACTCTGCTGAAGGGCGCGCATGGCATCCATGCGGGGCCGCAGTCCCCGAACATGCGGAGTCGGCGACCGTCGTGCACTCGCGCGAGGCCGGTGACCTGGGCCCCCGCCTGGTCATCACCTACACCCGGCCGACCCTGTGCGGAGCGTCCTTCGCCGCCGAGACCGGCGAGACCTATCAGCAGGCGCTGGCTCGCGAGGACTCCCTGTTCGGCGGGCTGAAGGCGGTCCGCGTCTTCTACGGCGGCCTGCCCGACCCCTGGCCCGGCAAGCTGAACGCGGGCAAGCGCCCCATGGTCATCTCGTTCAAGGCCGCCCCCGCCGCGATCGTCGCCGGGACCCACGACGCCGCGATGCGCGCCTGGTTCGCCGCAGCACCACCCGACCAGGACATCTACTGGACCTACTACCACGAACCCGAGGACAACATCAGAAACGGCGAGTTCACCGCCGCGGCCTACCGTCAGGCCTGGGGCCACCTCGCCGCGCTGGCCGACGAGGCGGCCAACCCCCGTCTGCGAGCCACACTCATCCTGATGGGCTGGACGGTCGACCCGGCCTCAGGCCGCGACTGGCACGACTACTACCCCGGCAGCACCGCCATCGATGTCCTGGCCTGGGACGTCTACAACTACGACACCACCGCCGCCAAAGGCCAGTACCTCACCCCGGCCACCCTGCTCGACCGTACGTACGCCGTCAACCAGGCCGAGAACCTCCCGCACGGCGTGGCCGAACTCGGCAGCCACATCGCCGCAGGCGACGACGGCACCCGCCGCGCCGCCTGGCTCGGGCAGATGACCGCGTACCTCAGCCGGCACGCCTCCTTGTGGGCCCTCTACTTCGACCTCAACTGGTCCACCGGCGACTACCGCCTGCGCGACCCGGCGGGCCGCGCCGCCTGGACCTCCTTCTGCGCCTGACCATCCCGCCGGCGCGCGTCATCAGGCCGGAACTCGGCACAGCCCGGCTGCTCGGCCAGGCGCCGCCGCGCCCGGCCGGCGCGGCGCGCAAGGTCGTTCAGCGGTGCGCGGTGCCCGCGGTGCGGCCGGGCGCGTCGCGGGAACCGGTCACAGAGCGCGGTACATGATGTGCAGTCCGACGTAGCCCTTCGCCGGACTGCAGAAGCCCTCCGGCACGGTGCAGAGCACCTCGAATCCGAGCCGCCGGTACAAGCGCACCGCCGTCTCGTTGGTCTCCACGACCGCGTTGAACTGCATCGAGCGGAAACCCATGTCGCGGGCCCACTCGATGGTGTACTCGCACAGCGCGCGGCCCACACCGCGTCCGGAATGCGCTGGATCGACCATGTAGCTGGCGCTCGCGACGTGCGAGCCGTTGCCCATCTGGTTGTTGTTCATCTTCGCGGTGCCGAGGATCATCCCGTCGTCGTCGACCGCGACGACCGTACGATTCGGGGCGGGCAGCAACCACCAGCCGCGCCCCTCTTCCTGACCGAGATCGAGCGGATAAGTGAAGGTCTCACCGGCAGCGACGATCTCGCGGAAGAACGGCCAGATGGCCGACCAGTCGTCCAGGGTGGCTTCTCTGATCAGCATCCGCCCAATATACCGGCGGCCCCGAACGTCTCCCGGCGACGGCGAGCCCGCCTCCGTGGCCCGGTGTCCCGTTCCGTTCTTGCCGGTCACGACGTAGACCGAGCCGGCTTGTAGTCGAACATCTCGGTGACGCCGGTGAGGGGGACGACGTGGTTCATGTCTTGCGCCTGCTCACGTGGTGCACGATGAGGGCGGCGACGCACACGACGACGACGCCGCCCGAGGCCAGGCCGAGCGGCCAGGCGCGGCCGATGCTGTTGGCGATCAGGTTGACGACCGCGCCGGCCATCAGGACGAGCCAGAGCAGGGCGCGCAGCGCGAGAGCGCCTCTGCTCAGCGGGGGCCTGCGCGCTGCGTGCCGGGATGTGGTGGCCCGGGGGGTGGCGGGGTCGGAGTCAGGGCTGGAGATGCGGTAGGGGTCGGTCATGGCCAGAACTCTAGAAATGGGCCCGATCTACGGAAATCCCGCACGCTACCTGGCCGCGGTACAGCGGGCTGGAGCAAGCTGTGTCCTCTTTCACCTACTATGGCACCAGTGTTGCGGGGAATCCTTGAAAGTCTGGAACGGCTGGCCGGAGGGCTGGGCACCGCGTTCATGGCCGTCGTCGTCTCGCTCTGCTGGCTGGTGGTGGCCGCGTTGAGCCTGGTGGGGGTCGGGCTGGCGCTGGTGCCGGCGATGATCGCGATGACCAGGGGCGCGGCCGAGTGGGAACGCAGGCGCCTGGCCGGCGCGGGTGTCGAGATCGTCAGCCCGTACCGGCTGCCTGCCGAGCAGCTGCCCAGAGGCTGGGCGGCCAGGATGCGGGAGGCCCGTGCCGACCCGGCGACCTGGCGCGACCTGGGCTGGCTGGCCCTCTACGCCGTGGTGGGCCCGGCCTGCGGCCTGCTCGGGCTGGTCATGCCGGTGGCGGCGCTGCGGGAAGTCACGTACCCGCTCTACTGGCAGTTGCTGTCGCGCGAGGATCAGCTCACCAACTTCGCCATCCCGGTCACCACCTGGCCGGGCGCGATCGCCACCTCGGTGATCGGCATGGCCGTCGTGGTCGCCCTGGCCCGTCTCTTCCCCGTGCTGGCGCGGCTGCAGGCGCTGCCCGCCAGAAAACTGCTGGTCCCGCACGCCTCGATCGACTTGTCGCAGCGCATCGCGCAGCTGACCGTGACCCGCGCGGGGGCGCTGCGCGCACACGCCGTCGAGCTGCGCCGGATCGAGCGGGCCCTGCACGACGGCGCGCAGAACCGGCTGAACGCGGTCGTGGTCACGGTGGCCGCGGCCGAGCGTGCACTGCAGCGCGATCCCGCCCTGGCCGCGCACGCACTGGAACGTGCCAGGAACGCGGCCGAGCAGGCGCTGGCGGAGCTGCGCGGCGTGGTTCGCGCGATCTTGCCGCCGATCCTGGAGGAGAAGGGGCTTCCCGGCGCGCTGGACGCGCTGGCCGCCGGATGCTCGGTGCCCTGCCGGGTACGGGTGGGTGAGCTCGCCGAGGTGCCGTTGTCGGTGGAGAGCACCGCCTACTTCACCGTGGCCGAGGCGCTGACCAACGTGGGCAAGCACAGCGGCGCCCAGCACGCGGAGGTCGTCGTCGAACGTGCAGGCCCGTTGCTGCGCGTCCAGGTGCAGGACGACGGCAAGGGCGGCGCCCGTGATGGCGCGGGCACCGGGCTGGCCGGCATCCGCCGCCGTGTCGAGGCCCATGACGGAACGATGACCCTGACCAGCCCCGATGGGGGGCCGACTGTGATCGAGGTGGAACTGCCGTGCGAGTCGTGATCGCTGAGGATGACGCGCTGCTGCGCGAGGGCCTGGTGCTGCTGCTGAGCGGGGAGGGCATCGAGGTGGCCGCGGCCGCGAGCGACCCCGAGGGGTTCCTGGCCGCGGTCGAGGAACACCGGCCCGATGTGGCGGTGGTGGACGTGCGCATGCCGCCCACCCACACCGACGAGGGCATCCGGGCGGCCGTGGCGGCCAAGCGCCTGCAGCCGGGCCTGGGGGTGCTGGTGCTGTCGGCGCATGTCGAGCAGGCGTTCGCGACCGACCTGCTGGCCGACGGCACGCACGGGGTCGGCTATCTGCTCAAGGAGCGGGTCGGCAAGGTCGAGCAGTTCCTCGAGGCGCTGAACCGGGTCGCCGGCGGCGGCACCGCCATCGACCCGGACGTGGTGGCCCAGCTGTTCACCCGCCGCCGCGACCCCCTGGCGGAGTTCACCCCGCGCGAACGCGAGGTGCTCGCGCTGATGGCCGAAGGACTGGGCAACCTGGCCATCGCCGACAAGATGGTGATCACCGAGGGAGCGGTGCACAAGCACATCCGCAACATCTTCGCCAAACTCGGCCTGGCTCCCAGCGACCGTATGGACCGCAGGGTCGCCGCCGTGCTGCGCTACCTCGGCGCCTGAAGCCGGCCTCTGACACCCGGCCTCTGGAGAACAGCCTCTGGGAAACGCCTTGTGAGCCGGGCCAGGGTGGCGTGCGGTAGCCAGCACCACCATCGACCGGCCAGCGGCCGGGATCGAAACCGCCCGCGCCGCTCCCTACGTTGGTGATTGCTTCATCCGACACCCAACGTAAGGATCTGTCTTGACGAGCAACACTCTGCGTCGTACCGTGCCGGTCACCCTGGCGCTGGCGGCCTGTCTGACGAGCCTGAGCGCTCCGGCATTCGCCACCCCTGCCCCCGCCTCCGCCGGCGTCGCCACGGCGGCCGTCGGCACCGGCCAGGAGCGGGTGGTGGCGGACCTGGAGCGCAACGCTCAGGAACTGCGCAGCACCGTCCCGGGCGGCCCGTCCGGCGACCTGCGAGCGTTGTCGGCGATGACCAAGGGCGCCACCATCGTGGGGATCGGCGAGGTCACGCACGGCTCGAAGGAGCTGTTCACGCTGCGGCACCGGATGTTCCGGCACCTGGTGCAGACCCAGGGCTTCACCACGCTGGCGCTGGAGGCGACCTGGTCGGCCGGCGTCCGCCTGGACGCGTACGTGCGCACCGGCAAGGGCGACCTGCGCACGATCATGGCCGAGGAGTTCCAGCAGTCCTACCGCTCGTGGAGGACCCAGGAGTGGATGGACCTGTATGAGTGGATGCGCGACTACAACCGCACCGCCGCACGCAAGCTGCGCGTGATGGGATCCGACATCGGCGACGTCAATCCCGAGCAGTACCGGCGCATCCTCGCGTGGGCCGAGAAGCACCAGCCGTCGCTGGCGCCCGAACTGCGTCGCCGCTACGCGGGCCTGCTCGCCCTGCCCGGCGGTGTGGAGGAACGGATGAACACCCTGGCCGCACTGCCGGCCGAGCGGCGCACCGCCCTGGCCGGCGACGCTCAGGCCGCCTACCGCCTGCTGGACAAGAGCGGCAAGGCGAGCCCGCGGGTCCTGCAGGAGGCCCGCGTCATCGTCCAGATGACCACCATGTACGCACTGGACGGGTCGGCGCTGCACCGTCACCGTGACCGGGCCATGGCCGAGAACACCATGTGGTGGCAGCGCGACACCGGCACCAAGACGGTGGCGGCCGCGCACAACGGGCACATCGGCTACGTCTCGGCCTGGCCCGACCTGTACCCGGTCACCCAGGGCGCCGTCCTGCGCTCCCTGGCCGGCACCTCCTATGTGGCCATCGGCACCACCATCCACAGCGGCCGCTTCCGCGCCACCGACCCCAAGACCGGCCAGGTCGCAGTCTTCGACACCGGCGCCCCTGTCCCGGCCAGCAGCGAGGCCGTCCTGGACCGGGTGCGCCACCGCGACTACTACGTGGACCTGCGCCGCGCCGGACGTACCCCGTCCACCCGAGCGTGGCTGGACACCGCCCGTCCGACCTTCACCATCCCGGCCACGTACGTGCCCGAGCAGTTCAACCGGCCGCTGGCCCTGGGAGCGGCCTTCGACGTGATCGTGCACCTCAACCGGGTCGATGCAGCCACCCCGCTGCGCTGACCCTCCTTCCCGCGGGCTGGGCGGCCGATGGTGAAGCAGGTCGCCCGGCCGCCCGGCAAGAGACGCCATGCAGACTGTCAACACACAGTGATCACAGTGTTGACCGTCGAGGGCCGCCGGGGCGCTGAGGGCGTCTGCCGCCCTTCGAGAAAGGCGATCTTGCACCCGCTGTTCGGGGGGCACGGCGCGCTCGCGGGCGACGACGGCGTCGGCGAGCGCCAGAATGGCATCGCCGGCAGGGGACGTGAGCTGGGAGTGGACATGGACGCAGTGGTGGAGTGGGTGAACGCGCGCGAGAGACTGCCGAGGGACGGCATGCCTGTAGCGGCGGCGATTACGGGCCGTTACCCAGCCGGAGGCGGGGCAGCGCCCGGAGCCGCGTCCGGACCGGACTTCTGGCTGGTGATGCCCATGTACTTCACCACCCTCCACATCGGCGAGGACGGGACCGAGTACCGGGAGTGCTTCATCGACTCCGACCGGATCATCCGTCTGCCCTACGGCCGCCCCTGTGCCGAACCCGTCACCCACTGGGCGTACCTGCCCACTCTGCCTGGCATGACCGTGCACCACTTGGAAGGTGAAGGGGCGCTCACCGCCCTTCGTCATGTCCGGGACGAGTGACCTCTTGCAGCGCGTCCCCAAGAGTGAGCGAGCGCGCCTGTGCCCCTGGCGATCGCGGGCGGGTGCTCACCGTGCCGTCATCGGTTCTGGTGCGTTGTGGGCGCGACGGTAGGCCAGGGGTGACAGGCCCAGGTACGTGTTGAAGTGCTTGCGCAGGGCGACGGGGTCGCCGAAGCCGCAGGCGGTGGCGACCCGCGCAACGCTCATATCTGTGGACTCCAGCAGCAGGCGCGCGTGCGCCAGCCGACGCTGGGCCAGCCACTTCTGCGGGCTGCTGCCCACCTCGCTGCGGAACCGCCGGGTGAAGGTGCGCACGCTCATGTGCGCGTGCCGGGCCATGTCCTCCAGGGTGACCGGCTCGGCCAGCCGGTCCAGCGCCCACTGCCGGGTCGCCGAGGTGGAACGGTCGGTGTCCGGCGGAACCGGGTGCTCGATGAACTGCGCCTGCCCGCCTTCGTGCCACGGCGCCACCACGCAGTGCCGTGCGGCGGACGAGAGCCACCGCCGCCCCGTGGTCCAGACGGGAGTTCGGCAGGCCGGAGGTGCTGACCGTCGAGGAGGTCGCGCGCCCTGAGCCGCTGCCGACCGAGGTGCTGGTGCGGGTGCACGCCGCCGGCGTCAACCCGGTGGACTGGAAGACCCGCGAGGGTCATGGCCTGGCGGGGCTGCAGACGTTCCCGCTGATCCTGGGCTGGGACGTCTCCGGTGTCGTCGAAGAGGTCGGCTTCGGCGTCACCACGCTCGCGCCCGGCGACGAGGTGTACGCCATGCCGTGGTTCCCGCGCGCCGCCGGCGGCTACGCCGAGTACGTGACCGCACCGGCCCGCCAGTGGGCCCGCAAGCCGTCCACCCTCGACCACGTGCACGCGGCCGCCGTGCCGCTGGCGGCGCTGACCGCCTGGCAGGCCTTGGTCGACACCGCCCACGTGCAGGCCGGCCGGCGCGTCCTGATCACGGCCGCCGCCGGCGGGGTCGGTCACTTCGCGGTCCAGTTCGCCCGGCACCTGGGCGCCCACGTGATCGCCACCGCCCGCGCCGCACGCCATCCCTGGCTCAAGGAGCTCGGCGCCGACGAGACCATCGACTACACCACCACCCGCTTCGAGGACGCCGCCACCGACGTCGACGTCGTCATCGATCTGGTGGGCGACGCCCATGACCGGACCAGCACCCGATCCCTCAAGGTCCTGCGTCCCGGAGGCCTGCTGGTCGCCTTCGTGGCCGGTGTATCCCCGGAGCTGGCCCAGGCCGCCGAGGCGGCCGGCGTACGCGTCACTCCGTACCTGGTCGAGCCGGACGGCGCGGCGCTGACCACGATCGCCGGCCTGATCGACGCCGGCGAGGTCGCCGTCGAGGTGGCGGAGACCTTCCCGCTGGAGCAGGCCGGCACGGCCCACGCCCGTCTCAAGGCCGGCCGCACCCGCGGCAAGCTTGTCCTCACGGTGACCGACTGACCGTGAGGGCGGAGGGGAGCGCTTCCCCTCAGGGTTCACCCCACCGACTGACTGAGCCGGGGTTCTCAGCTGGGTCCACCTGCTCTGGCCGGGAAGCGCTCACCTGCACTCACCACCTCCACCGCGGCGACGTCCCGGCGGCATGACCGTCAGAGTGACACGTCGGTCAGGTGGAGATCGGGATGGTCTCCAGGGCCGCGGGCAGCTCCGCCCGGTAGGGGATGAGGCCGAGCCTGTGGTGGCGGATCGTCGCGGTGACCCGGATGTCGGCCGTCACCGGTCGGCCGGCCGCGGCGCGGATCGTCACGGTAAGGGGCTGGTCGCCGGCGAGGGGCTGGCCGGCCACGGCCTCCAGGCGCCATTCGGGGTCGGGGTCGCGTTCGCCGTAGCCGGCGAGGAAGACGTCCTGTGGAGGAGGGCCGGGGGCGTACTCGACGCTCGATTCCACGAAGGACAGGTTGGCGGTGAGCGTGACGCGCCAGTCGCGGGCGCGGCGGGGGTACGCCTGGAGTTTGGGGGCGAGGGACCAGGCGATGGGCTGCTCGGCCGGGGCGGCGTCCGGGGACTCGAACCGCATGCCGACGGCCGCTTTGGTGAACGGGGCGCCGGCTGTGCCCTCGCGGAAGGTGCAGACGATGGCGAGCCAGTGGAAGTCGTATCGATCCTGGTGTTCGGCGATGAAGGCCCGGGCGGCGGAGTCGAGTTCCGGTGTGTCGGCGGTGAGCTTGCGAACGTAGGGGGCTCCGATCGACACCCGGCCGGCCAGCCGGGGGTCCGCCGCGATTCCCCCCAGTCGCCGGTCCAGGACGAGATCGACGTCGAAGACATCGGTGGCGTCCGGCTGGTCGAGTCCGGTCATCTCGTGGCCTCCCCGGGGGCGTTCGAGGTTCGCCAGTCTCCCATGAAACCGAACGCTCCCCAGTCCTGATAGGCCGGACATCGGCGGCGGGTCGCGAGCTGCGCGGTGCGGAAGGCCGCCCGCCTGTCGTCGTGTTCGGCCAGGCACCGGTAGAGCGTCGCGAAGAAGAACGTCGCGGCCTCGGGCCGTACCGGCCACAGGCACCCCACGATCGCCGAGACGCCCGCCGCGAACAGCGCCGCCGGCAGGCCGCGCAGGTTGTCGTTGATGTCGAAGCGGCCGAGCGCGGACTCGCACGAGCTCAACGTGACCAGCTCGACGTTGCGGAGGTCGGCCCGCAGGAGGTCGTGCGCGAGCAGCCGCCCGTCGTCATCAGGGCCCGGCGTGAGGAACAGGCACTGGAACCACGGCGCCGCCGCGTTGTGGCTTCCGTGCGCCGCGACGTGCACGTACCGGGCCGTGGGCGCGAGGGTCAGGAAGGCGCCCGGGGTCGCGGCGGCTCCGATCAGCACCTCCCCCGTCAGTGCCCGCCCCACCTCGGCCGCGTGGGCCTCCAGGCCAGGCTCCGCCTGCAGCCCGTGGCGGGCACCACCCTCGGCCGAGCCGAACACCACCAGGCGCCGTGTTCGCGCGGGCGGCGTCGTTCGGGCGATCGGACCGCCGAGGGAGCGGCGGAGCGGGCTCAGCCCGCAGATCTGGGTGATGGTCCAGCCGTCCGCGATGGGCTCTCCCTCCGTCTCGAACAGGTGGAACGGCAGATAGTGCAACGGGCCGTGCGGCCAGACGCACAGGTGGGTCTTCCCCTGCCGGCTCCATTCGCCCATCCGCTGCCCGAAGCGCCCGAGGTAGGTGTCGCCGACCTCGGTCAGCAACCGCCGCGCGGCGCGGCTCACCGGACGATGGAGGGGGTCGTCCTGGATGCCGGCGCGAATATCGGACACCTCCGACGCGACCGGATGGAACATGACGACGTGCTGATCCTGACTCGCCCGGATGATGCCGGCTGCCACGTCGGAGATCCGGATGGTGTGGAGTTCGGCCCAGTCGCGGCTGATCGCCAGGCAACTGAGTGACGCACGTGGCGTCTGCCCGTCCTCGGCGGCGTCCGTGGCTCCCAGGTAGATCGACAGGATCACCGTGTCGCCGGGTACGAACGGCTGGACCTGGTCCAGGAAGAGCAGCGGAACACCGCCAGGCCGGCGCGAGGTCGTCAGCTCGCCGGTGATCCACTCATCTGCCAGGCGCAGCCGGTTGAGCCGCTCGGCGTCGGCCGCTTCGGGCTCGGCCTCCCCCGCCCCCGCGTAGGCGAGCATGTCGAACGTCTCGTCCGGCCACGGCCGTGCCGGGCCGGTGCGCTCGACGGCGCCCGCCCGCAGGAGGTGGCGCTCCAGCCCCGGCGACAGGGTCAGAGGGCCGCTGTCGAGTTGCGCGACGGTCGTGTCGACGCCCTTGGCGGCCTGGTGCAGCAGGAACACGACGTCGTAGGCGACACTTCGGCGCGAGCCGAGGCGCAGGGACATCAACAGGCAGAGTTCGTGGATCTTGAACCCGATCTCCGCTGTGACGGCGTGAAGACAGGCGATGCCCGGCACGAGCAAGCCGACGACGTGATCGATGCGGGCTTCGCCGGTGGCGAGGACGACTGCCATGGCGAGGTCGATGGCATCGGCCGCCGCGGCCGGGTCGGCTGCGAAGCCGTACTGGCGGATCGCGGAACCGGCCGCCGTCGCCGCGCCGATCGGATCCCCGTCGTCCAGCTTGGACTTGGCGGCCTGTTCGGCCAGCCGGGCGCTGTGGTACCAGCGTAGGCCGGGGTACTGTGCGGTGAGGTCCGGCCAGATTCGCGCGGCCTCCTCGATGAGCTCCTCCCCCTGGCCGGCTTCGGCGCCGTCGGTGTGGATCGCCAGGTGCAGCAGGGTCACCGCCAGCTCGGGCGCGGGCCACCCCTCGGTAAGCGCCCGTGACCGGACCGCCTCTGCCGCGCCCTTCGCCTGTGCGCAGGCGACGCGGTTGCCGGGCAGCGCGTGTACCTCGGTGTCCCAGCGCCGACGCCGGCTGTCGGGCGAGGTGGTGGAGGGGAGGTCCCGGGCTCGCCAGATCTGCCGTTGCAGATCCGGACGGGCCGTCTCGGCGGCCAGGGCCAGCGCGTCGGCGTGCAGGGTTTCGGCGTCTCTGCGTCCGAGCCGTTCCCCCAGCAGGTGCAGCGGTTCCGCGCACAGCCGGTCGGCGCTCGCCGGGAGTTCGACCTCGCCGAAGTGGGCCATCAGGCGTAACAGATGGATCCGCCCGATGGGATCCCGCCGGGGGTCGAGCAGGTCGAACGCCTCGCGAACCGCCCTGAGTTGCTGTCGGCCGTCCGATTCGCCCGAAAGCAGGCCGAGGGCGGGGAGGACACGTGCCTGGGCCACCAGGATGCGGCCCTTGGTGTGCCCGGTGGTCAGGGTCTCCGCCTCCCGCAGATGTGTCAGGGCGACCTGTAGCGGCCCGGCCGGTGGCGGCATCTCCGCCAGGCCGTCGCCGAGGCGGAACCTGGCCCGTCTGAGCCGTTCCCGCCACGACTGCTGGGCGTCTTCGGCGGCGATCGCGGTCATGTGCTCCAGGTACGGGGTGGAGCGCAGCAGCGCCGAGGCGTACAGGGTGAGCGCCAGTTCTTCGTCGTCCCGGGGTGATTCCGCACGTAGCTTGGCGATCTGGTCATCGACGATCGTGCACGCCGATCGGAACCGCGTACCGTCGGGGAACTGTCCGAGGAAGAAGCGCGATGTCTCGACGTACAGGTCCGCCAGCGTCCACCACCAGGTCCCGCGTCGCGCGCCCCACCTCACGCCGGCCGCCTCCAGCGTGAGCCGGACGATCGGCAGGGCGACCCGGCTGTCCCCGTCGCTCAGCAGCCGGTGCGCCGCGTCGATGAGGGCGATCACCGCATGCTCGGTCACCCCCCGTCCGATGTCCGAAGCCCGCGCCAGGGCGCGCTCCTCGCTGATCACCCTGTTGACCAGGTCCACCGCGGTCGCGACGACGGCGTCAGCCTGGGCCTGCGCGGTGCCGTCCGGGCCGGGCGCCGAAGGCTCGACGGCCGCAGGCCCGGCCTCCGGTGGCGTCTCCGCCGGGCCGTCCGGTTCCTCCCACTCCAGCCGTAGCCGGGTCACGCGCGCCAGCGTGCTCTGGTGGGCGGCGCGGCCGGTCTGGTCAGTCTCCGCGTCGACGGCCTGGCGGAGCACCTGGGTGGCCTCGATCAGGGCGTCCATCCGGCCGGAGGACGCCGTCTCGGCTTCGCCATCGCCCGTGGTGTCGAACCGATCGACCAGGGCTTGTACGTCGAGCAGCGCCCGGGTCCGTGGATCGTCGCGCGGGTCGAAGCCCGTCGCGGCCGTCAGGTCGGGCCACAGGGGTTCCGGAACGCGGCGATGATCGACCAGGAACAGCGCCGCGTACCACTGCATGGCCCTGCGCCACTCGGCGTCAGCCTTCCTGCCGCCCTTCAGCACGCTCGACCTCAGGACGCCGAACTCGGCCAGGACGGTGAGGACGTCGGCATCGCGCAGGACCCCGTCGAGCCGCTCCAGCCGCCGGACCACCTGGCCGGCTCCGCGGTCCAGCAGCCACTGCGGGTGCCTCGACTCGCCGTACCGCCTGATCCGGTCCCGCGCCTCGGCGAGCAGCGTGTCTCTCATCGTCCCCCGTCCCCGGGCTGAGTGCGACGATTCCATCGTTGCCCGGCCCGGGTGAGGTCTTCAAGGGTTCACCACGCCTGGTAGGCGAGGGTCCTGGGGGCTCGGTAGTCATCACCGTGAATCCCGCGATGTTGCTGCAGTGCCCTGCCCTCCTTGCTCTCCCCGGCGACCGGTTCAGTTCCGGCCTGTGACTTCTTCGTGGTGAGGCCCGCACCTGGTTCGTGCACGTGCTCGGCGTGACCACACTCCTGGGCGGCGGTGGGGACTGAGCCGTCGGGGGCTCAGGAGGCGCGTAGCTTGGCGTCGGCCGCGTCCGTGCGGGCCCGGCTGCCCCAGAACCACTCCAGGTGGGCGGTCCGCCGCTGCTCCGTCAGCCACTCCTCGAACAGGTGCCGCTCGATGAGCCCGCGGCGGATCCCGTCGAGCACCGCCGGCTCCACCGCCAGCACGTGCGCGACGCAGAGGCCGCCGTCCGGTAGCCGTCCGGGCCCGAGCACGTCACCGGCGGCGGCCTTCTCGGCCTCGGGGCCGAAGAGCCCGACCAGCGAGCTCCGGTCGTTCGCCTCCATGCGGCACGTGGCCACCCCGGCCAGGACCTCCTCCGCGGCCAGCGCGACCGGGTCGGCCTCCCCGCCCCGCAGCGTCGCGGCGGCGGTCGCGACGCGGGTTGCGTCGGCGTACCGCAGCCTGACCACGCGCAGCAGGTCGAAGTCCGCGCGACGGGCGGCGAAACACTCCTCCACGCGCCCGCCGAGCACCTCGCGACGCAGCTCCGCCACCGCTGCCTCGCCGGCCACGATCTCCTCCAGACGGGCGTGGGTCAGCCCGCGCTCGACCATCCAGCGCCGCGTCGCCTCCGCGGTCAGCAGGCCCCGGGCCCGGCGGAACGCGTCCATCGCCTGCTGGAGCCGGTCCGGGTCCGGCTCCGTGTTCCGGGTGGCCAGAGCCTGCTCGACGAGGGCGGAGTTGACCAGCCGGCGGGCCAGGTCGGCGTCCTCCCACAGCACGTCGAGCACCGAGACGGCCTTCTCCCAGGTCACGTCGGTGCCATTGACGCGCAGCAGGAGATTGCCGCCGGAACGCTGACCTCCGCGAAGGGGCCAGGGGATGGCGCGGTCCGGCGCCACGGCCAGCGACACGGTCGCCCCTGGCGTGGGGAACAGCAGGTCGTAGTGGTGGTCGCCGGTCGCGGCCTCGCTCTGCCAGAGCAGCCGCATCGGTGTCTCCGGATGGCGGGCGCGCAGGGCCGTCAGCTGTTCGCGGGCGTTCTCCGGCGGTACGCCGTCGAGGCCGCGCAGCCATTCCAGCGCGTCGCCGAGCAGGCCGGGCGACAGTCCGGCCGGCTTCTCCGACCGGTCGGGCAGCAGGTTCACATCAGATCCTTTCGTTCGGCCATGCGCAGATCACGGCTCGGCAAGCAGGTCGCACAGCGCCTCGCTGATCGGCAGGCCGGTCAGGTCCTCGATCCACAGCCACTGGCCGTTGGGGTTGATCTCCAGGAACACGTACCGGCCGTCCGGCGTGAGGATCAGGTCGATGGCGCCGTAGACGAGGCCGAGGCGTTCGGTCAGCGCCACGCACCGCTCGGCGATCTCGTCCGGCAGCGAGTGGACGGTATGCGGGGTGGCGCCGAGGTCGTAGCTCCGCCAGTCCACGCTGGCCCGGTTGCTGACCTGGGAGTGGATCTCGGCCGTGAACGTCCGCCGCCCGACCACCGTGACCCGCAGCTCCATCCGCTTGCGGACGTACGGCTGCGCGATGACGGGGCAGAACCGCAGCCCCTCCGCGTACGCCAGGTCGCGGCCCGAGACGAACTCGCACTTGCGAAGCACCGAGTGCCCCCCGGCCAGATCCTCCACCCACGGCCGGCCGATCGCCTTGGTGATGATGTGCCCGTCATGCCGGTTGTGGAAGTCCCACAGGGCGTCCGCCCGGCTCGTGACCAGCGTCTCCGGGATCTCGAACCCCAGCTCGGCGGCCAGCGTGAGCTGGGACGGCTTGTGCCTGGCGCGCGTGAGCGCCGACTCCCGGCCGGGCACCGGACGGCACGGCAGGGACTCCCAGAGGCCGGAGAGCACGGCGGTGGCCTCCTGGGCGGTGTAGGCGGCCACTGCGGGGTCGAGGACGGCCGGATGCGCCGCCGGCGGCCTCGGGCGCCGCCACCACACGGTGGTCACCGAGTCCAGGTCGAGCGTGTCCGACTCGGTGTGCAGCAGCCGCCGGGTGAGCCCCCGGCCGTCGTAGGCCAGCTCGACGTGCGCCCGCGCGGGATAGTCCCCGTTGTCGAAGACGGTGGTGCGGACGCCGCGCCGGACCAGCAGCTCCCTGACGCGGTCGGCGTGGACGTCGCCGTCACAGGTGAGGACGAGGACATGCGGGGAGGACACGGAAACTCCTTGGGCGAGGCCGGGCTTCTCGGAAGGGTGGCCGCCGCCTTCCTGGGACGGGAGGGACGGCGGCCGCGGGTCGATCAGAGATCAGTCCATCCCGCACCAGCCGGGCGGGTCGAAGTAGCACATCATGACGTCACCCCAGACGGGGTCCTGCCCGCCGTTGAGGATGCTGAGCGCGCTCTCGTCCAGTTCGGCGCCGATCGCGGCGATGTCCCCGAGTCGGGTATGCGGCTTGGCGTTCACGGAAGTCTCCTTAGGGTCGGCGGCGTCGCGGCCGCCGCCCCGCGGATGACGCGGAGTGGCGGCCCTGAGCCGATCGGGTCGATCAGTAGTCGTGCGTGCAGATGCCCGGCGGGTCGTACCACGACAGGCGCTTGCACTGCTCGTCGTCATACATGCCGCCGTTGAGGGTGCTGAGCGCGCTCTCGTCCAGTTCGGCGCCGATCGGGGTGATGTCCCCGAGTTCGGTGCGCGGCTTGATGGCCATGGAGGTCCTCCTCTCTTGTCGGTTGCCGCGAAAGAGATTGCCGATCAGCCCTTGGCATCAGCTTGTGCCTGCTTGAAGGGGCATCCCGGAGAGTTGTGAACGGACGAGGGACGCGTACAGGCCGCCGGCCGCCACCAGCCGCTCGTGTGTGCCGCCCTCGACGATCCGGCCCCGGTCGAGCACCAGGATCAGGTCGGCGTCCCGGATCGTGCTCAGGCGGTGCGCGATCACGATCCGGGTCTGCGGAAGTGCGTCCAGATTGGCGCTCAGCGCCGCCTCGGTGTGGGCGTCGAGATGGCTGGTGGCCTCGTCCAGCAGCAGGATCTCGGGCCGGGCGAGGAGGGCCCTGGCCAGGGCGATGCGCTGGCGCTGGCCGCCGGACAGGCCCCCGCCCTCGGTGAGCGGGGTGTGGTAGCCGAGGGGCATGGCCAGGATGTCGTCGTGGACGCAGGCCAGCCTCGCCGCCTCCGCCACCTCGCGTGGATCGGCGTCGGGGCTGCCCAGCGAGATGTTGTCCCCGATCGTTCCGGTGAACAGCGCCGGCTCCTGCGTAACCACTCCGAACCGGGGCCGCGGCCTGCGCGACAGCGATGCGCCGTCGTACCGGATCCGGCCTTCGACCGGCGGGACCAGCCCGAGCAGCAGCCGCGCCAGCGTGGTCTTGCCGGATCCGGACCGGCCCACGAGCGCGACCTTCTGCCCGGGGGCGATGCGCAGGTCGACCCCTCGGACGATCCAGGGGCTCTCGGGCGCGTACCGGAAGCCGACTCCCCGCAGCTCGATCCAGGTCCGCGGCGTGCCGGTCGCGGGCAGGGGCGGCGCCAGGGTCTCCGGTTCGGCCTCCCAGATGTCGGCCAGCCGGTCCGCCTGGGCACGGGCGGTCTGAAGCCCGCGCAGGCTTCTGGTCAGCGAGGCCAGCGGCGCCAGGGCGGCGGCGGCCAAGGCCAGCACCCCCAGCAGCGCGCCCGGCGTGAGCACACCGTCCGCCGCCTGCCACGCACCGGCCCACAGCAGTGCCAGCGGCGCGGCGAACCCCAGCGCCGCGAGCAGGCTGTCCTGCGCTCCCTGCGCCGCCGCACTGCGCCGCACCCACCGGGACTGGACGGTCAGTAGTTTCCCCCAGCGGTCCAGGATCTGGGTCTCCGCCCCGGCCGACTTGACCGTCTCGATGCCTCTGACGGCCTCGACCAGCAGTCCTTGCGCGTCGTTGCGGGCCTCCTGCTCGCGGCGCGCCAAGTCGCGGAGGCGCTGCCCGGTGAGGAGCAGCACCAGGATCTGTGCCGCCGCCAGGACCAGGAGTACGCCGCCGAGCAGCGGCGACCGTACCGTGACCGCGATCAGATAACCGGCCGCGAGCGGCGCGTCGAGCAGGGCCGACAGCACCTGACCCGTGAGGACCTCCCGCAGCACGCCGGCCGCGTTGATCCGCGAGACCAGGTCGGCCGAGCCCCGGTGGGCGAAGAACCGGAACGGCAGGGCGAGCAGCCGTCCGGCCAGATCGTCGAACAGCACCGTGTCGGCCCGCGACCGCAGCACGGCCAGCGCCCAGGCCCGCATCCCGCTCGCCGCCAGAAAGGCGAGCGCCGCCCCGGCCGCGGCCGCCCCCAGCAGGGGCAGCAGATCCACTTCAGCGCGCCCGAGCACCCGGTCGACCACGTTCTCCGTGACGACGGGCAGGGCCAGACCGAGCCCCTGAAGGACAAGGCTGAGCAGCACCGAGGCAGCCACGAGAGCCCGATGGTCCAGGACGCTGAACCGGACATAACGCGCCCACCAGGGCCGCCGATCCCCGAAGCGCCCGCGCTGGAATCCGGCCCCAGGAGCGAACGTGAGCACCACGCCGCTGTAGTCGCGGGCGAACTCCGCTCTGTCGATCCTGAACCGCCCGACGCCCGGATCGACGATCGTCACCACGTCCCCGGCCACGCGCTCCACGACCACGAAATGCCTGGCCCGCCAGTGGACGATGGCGGGGAACGGCAGCTCCGGCACCTGGGCGGCGGGCACCGAGAGCGCATGGGTGTCCAGGCCGTGCGCGCGGGCGACGCGCACCAGCGCGAGCGCGCTGACACCGTCCCGGCCCACGCCCATCTCGGCCGCCAGCGCGGGCAACGAGACGCGGTGTCCGTACGCGCCGAGGACCATCGCCAGGCATGCGGCGCCGCATTCGACCATGCTGTGCTGGAGTACGACAGGAACACGCATGGAGCGGCAGTCTCCGTCCCCCTCCTTCGAAACCGCTTGTGGTCACTTGGAACGCAGGCGGGAGGCCTTGGGAAGGGGCCGGGCAGCGAGCCGCCGGAAGGAACGGTGCCGGGAGTCCGGCGTGGCCGTTCGCGCGTGCTCCAAGAGCGTTGCAGCCGAGCCACAAGCGGGCTTCCCTAGCCTCGGGATCATGTTGACGACCCTGGTTGTGACCGCCTCCCTCCTGTTCACCGGCGCACCCGCGCAGAGCACGGCGACCAAGCCGCTGACCTTCCGCGGCATGACGCTCCAGATCCCCAGGACCTGGAAAGTCGGGAAAGAAGACATGTGGGGCATCCACGTCAAGACCGGCGGCTGCGACCGGCTCGCCGTCGAGTGCCGCGGGTTCTACCTCGTCGGGCCGGAGGGCATCTCCCTGGCCCGCCACGGCAACCCCTACGACCCCGCGGAGCCGTACCACCCGGGCAACGGGCTCGCGGCCTGCGTACCCGACAAGCGCTACGTGGCGGACTTCCCCGGCAAGCTCGTCGCCCGTGGTCTCCGCCCGGTGGGTGCGGGACACAAGGCCACCTACCGCGTCTGGCGCGTCGGCTGCGCGACGCAGTCGGCCAGGCGGACCGGCGTCTCCTATCAGGAGCGGATCTGGCACCTGCCCAAGTCGAAGATCCTCATCTTCGACCAGTGGAGCAACGGCCGGCTCGGCACGATTCTCGAGCGGGCGACCTGGAGCTGAGCCCGCCGGTCGCGGTGCTCCGCGATCTCGAAGGGGTACCGCACTCCCCCGCGGGTGGCGTCCGGCACGGTGAGGTCGCGCCCGCGAGTGCCTCCGCCGTGCCGCTCAGGCCGAGTGGATGCGCTCCTCCTTGTCGGCAAGCCAGAAGAAGACCGGCGGCAGAACGAGTTCGATGACCGCCAGCACGACCTGGAACCCGTGCGGCCAACCGGACACGGCGAGCGAGAGCAGCCGACCCACGCCGCCCAGCAGGAAGACGGCGGCCAGCCACCGCACCACCGTGGCCGGGATCGGGCGCTGCCGCGCCGCCCACACCCACGCCAACCCGTAGCCGACGAAGGCGGCTCCCATGAACCGGCCCCAGCTGTCGATCGTCGGCCCCGCGGAAACGGCGCCGGGGATCGCCGCGTTGCCGAGCGCCACGTGGAGCAGGCCGATCAGCACGCAGGCCCACCCCATCAGCTGAGCGAGCGTCCGGAGCGCCTTGACCATGACTTCTCCCACCGTAGTTGACGTGTGTCTACTACGGTGCCGCGCTAGTAGACGTGTGTCAACTAGGATTGGCCCATGCCTCCACGCCAGCGACTCACTCCTGACGGGCGCCACGCCCAGCTCCTCGCCGTCGGCGCCCGGCTCTTCGCCGCGCTCCCCTACGCCGACGTGCTGATGGAAGAGGTCGCCGAGCAGGCCGGCGTGTCACGAGCTCTGCTCTACCGGCACTTCCCGAGCAAGCAGGCCCTCTTCGCCGCCGTCTACCAGCAGGCCGCGGACCGGTTGCTGGCCGAGACGCGGCTCGACCCCGCCCACTCACTGCGTGAGCAGCTCGTGCAGGGCATGGACGTCCATCTCGACTACTTCGTGGCCAACCGCAACGCCGTCCTCGCCGCGAACCGCGTCCTCACGGGCGATCCGGTGATCCAGACGATCATGTCGAACGAGCTGGACGCGCTCCGGGCCAGGCTGCTGGCGGTCCTTCCGCTCGCGGGCGACGACGTTCGCGAGGCCGTCTCCGGGGTCCTGAAGAGCTGGTTGGTCTTCGTCCAGATCCTCTGCGTCGACTGGCTCACCCGCGAGACCTGCACGCGCGATCAGCTACGCGACATCTGCGTCGGCGCGGCCCTCGGCGCCCTCGAGCCACTGCTCACCGAGAACCCGACGAGCCGCTGAGAGCCTGAGGGGCCTGGGGAGTGGGCGTTGCTTCCCGGTAGGGCCGGAGCTCAGGCTCGGGGCACGCCTCCGCGCGCCTGTGCCGCATCACCGCCGAGTACGGTGCCCGTCCCCCTCGTGACGTGCCGGACGTGGCCGCCCTTCGAGGTCGGCCAGGAGCGACAGCGCCAGGTCTTCCAGCAGGCGGTAGCCGGTCGAGGACGCCTGGTCCAGCGCTTGACGGGCGTACTGGAGCGCGCGGTCGTGCGTGCCCAGGTCGGCGTGCGCACGGGCGAGGCCGAGCAGCGGCCTCACCTGCAGACCCCGCATGCCTGCCGTGACGGCGTAGGTGAGTGCTCGCCGGTGGGCGTCGAGGGCCTCGCTGTGATGTCCGGTCATCGCCCGGACGGTGCCGAGTACGTGCGTGGCGCTGCACATGGCGTAGACGTGGCGCGCGCCTTCCGCCCGCTCACCGGCCAGGACCGCGGCCTCAAGGGCGAGATCGAGACGGCCGCGGTCACGGTGGATCTCCGCCAGCGTGGTGAGGCTCTTGGACTCGGGCACGTGCAGGCCGCTCGCGCGGTCGTGACGGAGCGCCTCGGTGGCGAGGGCCAGTGCCTCGTCCAGGTCTCCGCCGAGGCGCCGGACGGTCGCGAGCTCGTTGAGGGAGTGGCTCAGCTCGCTGTTGCGCAGGTGGCGGTGGAGGGCGATGGCGTCGCGCAGGTGTCGTTCCGCTGCCTCCAGGTCGCCGCATTCCAGGTGTACGGCGCCCAGATTGCCCGTGGCGCGGGCCTCGCCGTAGGTGTCGCCGATCTCACGGTTGAGCTCCACGGACCTGACGAGATGGTCGATGGCCCGGCCCAGCTCGCCCTGGTCGTGGCAGGCGGCGGCGGCGTTGTTGTGCGCGGCGGCGGCCCCGGCGGACCAACCCGCGCGCTCGCTGTGCCGGACGGCCAGGTCGCAGGCGAGGCGGGCGGCGGAATAGGCGGCGCGGCACAGAGCGGCCGTGCCCGCACAGAGGTGCGCCGCCGCCAGGCCGAGCGGGTCGTCCTCGACGGTGGCCGCGTGCGCCGCGGCGTCGGAGACCGCCACGATGTCGGCCAGGCTGGTGGCGGTGTGGTGGACGAAGTGGCCACGCAGGGCGTCGGCGATCAGCCAGGCATGTCGCCTGGGTCCGCTGATCGGCGGCCGGCGGGCGGCGGGCGCGGCGAAGGCGGCGTCGGCGGCGTGCAGGGCGAAGGCGACCAGGTTGGCCTGCTCCGCGCTGAGCCAGGCCATCGCCTCGGCACGGGGCCTGCGCCCGGACGTGACGGGGAGCGGCAGACGGGTGATCGAGGGATAGGCGCTCTCGGCCGCCGCGACGGCCTCGGCCAGATACCAGTCGCCGAGGCGTTCGAGGGCCTGGACGCCGGCCGCCGGGGCGTCGTCGCGGAGCGTGAGCTCTCCGGCGTACTGGCGGAGCAGGTCGTGGCAGGTGTACCGGTACGGCCGATGCTCCTCGATCAGATGGGCGGCGGCGAGGCGGTCCAGGAGCTGTTCGGCCTCGGCTGTCTCGACGCCGGCCAGGGCGGCGACGGCCGGCGCGGTGATGTCGGGCCCCCGGACCAGCCCCAGCAGCCTGAACAGGCGCCGCTCCGCCTCCGGCAGTCCCGCGTACGACAGCTCGAACGCCGCCCGCACCGCCACGTCGCCGTCGATCCGCAGCAGGTCCAGCCCGCGCGCGGACAGCGCGGCGGCGTACTCGCTCAGCGACCTGCGCGGACGCGTCGCCAGTGTGGCGGCGGCCACGCGCAGGGCCAGCGGGAGCCGGCCGCACAGCCGGACGATCTGCTCGGCCGCGTCCGGCTCGGCGGACATCCGCTGATCCCCGACCACGGAGGCCAGCAGCCGCATGCTCTCGCGACGGTCGAGCACGCCGAGCGACAGGTTCCGGGCGCCGTGGGAGACGGCCAGCCCGGCGAGCGCGTTGCGGCTGGTGACGAGGACCAGGCAACCGGGAGCGCCCGGTAACAAAGGGCGTACCTGCTCGGCCGTGCGCGCGTCGTCGAGCAGCACCAGCATCCGCCGGCCCGCCAGGCGCGAGCGGTACAGGCCCGCCGCGGCCTCCTCCTCTTCAGGGATCCGCTCCGGGGGTGTCCCGAGCGAACCGAGCATCCGTACGAGTGCCTCCAGCGGCGACATGGGCGGTCGGGGCGCGTGCCCGCGCAGGTTCACGTAGAGCCGGCCGTCGGGGAACTCCTCGGCCACGAGATGGCCGAACCGTACGGCCAGGGCGGTCTTGCCCGCCCCGGCCGGGCCGGTGACGGTGGTGACGGAGGGCACTCCCTCGGACAGGGCGTACCGGCGCAGCAGGGCCAGATCGCGTTCGCGCCCCACGAAGGCGGTCACGTCGGCGGGCAGTTCGGCGGGCACCTGCCTCGTCCCGCCGCCTCCGTGGACGGGCTCCAGGTCGGGGGCGTCGGCGAGGATGGCCGCCTCCAGCCGGCGCAGCTCGGGGCCGGGGTCGAGGCCGAGTTCGTCCGCCAGCAGGGCTCGCCCCTGCCGGTACACCTCAAGCGCGTCGGACCGCCGCCCGGAGCCGTGCAACGCCGTCATGAGCAGCCCCCGCAGGCGCTCTCTCAGCGGATGTTCGGCGAGCAGCTCCGACAGCTCGCCGACCACGTTGCGGTGGCGGCCGAGGGCGAGGTCGAGTTCGGCCCGCTCTTCCAGGACGGCCAGGCGCAGCTCCTCCCATCGCCCGGCGAAGGCCGCCGGCTCCTCCAGTTCCAGGTCGCCGAGCACCGGGCCGCGCCACAGAGCCAGGGCCTGGCCCAGGAGGCCGGCGGCCTCGGCCTGCCGTCCCGCCTGAGCCGCCTGCCGGCCCCGTTCGATGCACTGTTCCGCGTGCTGGGTGTCCACCAGGCCGCCGGCCAGCCGATAGCCCGACCCTTCGGTCTTGATGATCTCCGACTCGGCGCCCGCCTCGCGTAATCCCTTACGTAAGGCCGCCACCGCGATCATGACCTGGTTGCGTACGGTTGCGGGCGGGTTCTGCCCCCAGGCGGTGGCCAGCCGGTCGATGCTGAGCACCTTGCCGTGGCCGACCACCAGCATGGCCAGCACCGCCCGGGCCCGCGGACCGCCCAGCCGCACCGGCCGGTCGCCGACCGTCGCTTCGAGCCGGCCCAGGATGTTGAACCGTACGTCGTCTGCCCCCATGTGATCACGATAGCGAGGGCTGTCTCCGCCGGCCGTCGCCTCCACCTGAGCCCCATGCCGGCAGACGCCTGGAGGCTCTCTGCTCCCCGGAGAGGTCCCAGCCCCGAAGTGGCGTCAGAGCGTTCTGCCGTTCACTTGACGTCGATCCATTCGTAGGTGCCGCTCGACAGCGTCGGCAGCGACACCCATCCGCTTTCGGATCCGTAGACGCTCATCCCGCTGCTCGTCAGCGTGCCGGCGTTCTGGCGCCACCCCCAGACGGTGAAGGACCTGATCTTGCTGGTCGGGCCCGTGCAGTTGACGGAGAACCCTCTGATACCTCCACCACGGACAGTGAGAACCTGTTTGTAGCAGCTCAGGTCAGAGGCGATTCGGACGGTAGTGGCGGAGGCCGACCCCGCAGGGACAGCGATGAATCCGCTGACTGCTACGAGCCCGATACTGAATGCACGGCGCATTGCCGTCGTAGGTCGCATGCGGCACACCGTAGAACGCAGCGCTATGGATCGGCTTTGGCTCGGCTGTGCGTGGGAGCAGCGAGGAGGGTGCGCGGGTCCTGCGGGGTGCTCCTGGCCTGGGATCGGGCGGCCTGCACGCCGGCCTGGAAGCGGGTGTGGGCGCCGAGTCTGGCCATGAGCTCGGCGATGCGCCGCTGGGCGGTGCGGTAGCCGATGCCGAGCTGGCGGGCGATGGCCTCGTCGGTCAGGCCGGTCAGCAGGAGGGCGATCAACCGTTCGTCGTCCTGCGGCGCCTCGCGTGAACCGGTCAGCCGCATCGGCAGCGCCCGCTCCCAGGTCCCCTCGAACAGCCTGCTCAGCGCCTCCAGCAGTCCGGAGGGGTGCACCAGGAGCGCCGCGGAGTCGGGCGACTCGTAGCGCAGCACCAGCAGCGCGAACCGGTCGTCGACCAGGTAGAGCTTCATCGGCAGGCTGGGCAGCACCCTCGCCAGCTGGCCCGCGCCGATCATCTCCTCGATCAGCCGCAGCGCGCCCGGCCGGTCGATGAAGTCGCGCTCGTAGATGACCCGGCTGGTGATGCCGCGGTCCAGCAGCTCGCGGTGGGCGGCCACGCTGGTGTGCCGGTCGAAGTACGGCGGCTGGGAGAAGGTCCGTACCTGGTGGCGGGCCGCGCGCTGGAGCTGGAGGAGGCGTTGCCGTACCGCGGCGGCGCCGGTGATCACCTCCACGACCAGCGGCGGCTGCTGCCCGCAGGCGCGCTGCTGGAAGGCGTCGTCCAGGTCGGCGGCGCGCTCCCTGGCACGCGCGAGCCCCTCTTCGGCGACGGTGAGCAGCGCGTCGAGCGCGACGTCGGGGGCGACGGCGACGTACCGCGCCGGTTCGTCCGGCAGCCGGTTGACCAGGCCCTTGTTCTCCAGCCCGGTCAGCAGCGCGGGCAGGCCGGGGCCGGCGAAGCCCGCGGCGAGCCGGTCGAGGGTGGCCGGCGAGCACTCGACGAGCAGCTCGTAGAGCTCCTCCTCGGCCGGGCTCAGCCCGAGCGCTTCGAGCGTCACCGCAGCCAGCCGCGCAGGACGGCCTGGTAGCCGGCCTGGAACCGGGTCTGCGCGTCGAGCTGGACCATCATCGCCTGCACCCGCCTGCGCACCGTGCGCACGCTCCAGCCGAGCTGCGCCCCGATGGCCGCGTCGGTCAGCCCCGAGATGAGCAGCGGCAGCAGGTCCTCGTGCGCGTCGGCGGGGCTGCGCTCCTCGGGCAGCCGGGCCTGCCCCTGCCGCACGCCCAGCGGGACGGCGCGCTGCCAGTTCATCTCGAACAGCGCGCCGAGCGCCGCCAGCAGCGTCGGGTCGTGCACCACCAGCGCGGATTCGACCAGATGCAGGTCGTGCCGCAGCGGCACGATGGCCGTCGGCCGGTCGTTCAGGACGAGCTTCATCGGCACCTCGCCGACCCTGGCCTGCTCGCCGGCGGTGATGTAGTCGGTGACCACCGTCAGCGCCCCGGGCAGCTCCATCGCCTTCCTGTCGTACAGGACGCGGTAGTTCACGCCCCTTGCCAGCAGGTCGAACTCACGCGTGTTCGCCCCGATCACCCCGGCGTACGGCGGCGCGTCGAACACCCGGATCGAGCGGTGCGTCTCCCGCTGGAGCTGCTCGAAACGGTCGTTCACCGCCTGCCTGCCGATCACCACCTCGACCAGCCCGGCGGCGTCGCGCTCGGTGCCCGCCCGGTGGAAGGCGGCGCTGAGCCTGGCGATGCGGCCCCGGGCGGCGGTCAGCGCCCTGGACCTGGCGCTGATCAGCACGTCGAGACCCATGCTCGGGGCGACCGCGGCGTACCTGGGCGGGTCCTCCGGCAGCCGGGTGACCAGGCCGAGTTCCTGAAGCCGCGCGCAGAGCGCGGCCTGCGGGCCGGCGAGCCGTTCGAGGTCGGCGGCCGTGATCGGCGAGACCTCGATCAGCGTCTGGTACAGCGCCTCTTCGGCCGTCGACAGGCCCAGTGATTCGAGCATGCGCCCATCGTGTCCTCTTCCCGCCAACGGCGTGAAGAGGACGAAAGGTCATCTTTCCGGATATGGCGCGTGATGGGAGGTTTTGTGTGCTCGATCATGTCCTACTCCGAGGAGAACCATGGCTCGCCGCCCGCTCGCCGGGCTGACCGCGTTGGGGTTGGTCCTGTCCATGGGGATGGCCACGCCCTCCCCTTCACCCGAGTCCGCCGACATCCCGGCCCCCGCCCCGGGCGCCTTACCCGCCGCCACCCAGCTCACCCTGATCACCGGCGACGTGGTGACGTACGGCAAGGCCGCCGACGGCACCCCGCGCGCCGACGTGAAACCGGCCAGGCGCGCCGCAGGAGCGCCGGTGTCCTTCGTGACCCTGCGAAAGGACGACTCCTTCTACGTCTTCCCCTCCGACGCGATGGCCCCGGTGGCCTCGGGCCAGGTGGACAAGGGCCTGTTCGACGTGGCGTACCTGGCCGCCAACGGCTACACCGACGCCGAACGCCCGACCCTGCCGGTCATCGTCCAGTACGGCACCGCCGAGCAGGCCGCCGCGACGCTGTCGGCGCGGGCCGACGCGCTCCCGGCGACCGCCTCGCCCGTCGCCCTGGCCAGCGTGGGAGGCGCCGCCGTCAAGGTGGACAAGAAGGCGGCGCGGGAGTTCTGGGCCGCGGCCGCCTCGTCCCCCTCCGCGCGCGCGACCGCGCCGAAGGCGATCTGGCTCGACCGCAAGATGAAGGCCGTGCTCGACAAGAGCGTGCCGCAGATCGGCGCGCCGCAGGCCTGGGCCGCCGGCTACAAGGGCAAGGGCGTCAAGGTCGCCGTGCTCGACACCGGCGTCGATCCCGACCACCCCGACCTGGCCGGCCGGATCGGGGCGATGGCCAACTTCACCGACGATCCCGACGCCTGCGACGGCCACGGCCACGGGACCCACGTCGCCTCCACGATCGCCGGCTCCGGACGGTACACGGGCGTGGCGCCCGAGGCCACGCTCCTGGTGGGCAAGGTGCTCAGCTCGTCGGGCACGGGCACCTCCTCGCAGGTCATCGCGGGCATGCAGTGGGCCGCCGCGCAGGCCAAGGTGGTCTCGATCAGCATCGGCGGCGAGTACGAGGACCAGAACGGCCCCATCAACCAGGCGGTGAACACGCTCAGCGCCGAGACGGGCGCGCTGTTCGTCGTGGCCGCCGGCAACGACGGCGGCAGCCGTACCGTCAACTCGCCGGGATCCGCGGCGGCGGCGCTGACGGTCGGCGCGGTCGACCGTGAGGACGAACTGGCCCCCTTCTCCAGCAGAGGCCCGACCCCGTTCGACTACGGGCTCAAGCCCGACGTGGCCGCGCCCGGCGTCGGCATCGTCGCGGCCCGCGCGCGGGGGACGTCGATGGGTTCCCCCGTGGACGAGCTCCACACCGCCGCCTCCGGCACCTCGATGGCGACCCCGCACGTGTCGGGCGCGGCGGCCATCCTCGCCGGCCGGCACCCCGACTGGACGGGCCCGCAGCTCAAGGCGGCGCTCATCGGCACCGCGAAGGACGACGGCCTGACCGCCTACCAGCAGGGCGCCGGACGCATCGACGTGGCCAGGGCGGTCACGCAGCAGGTACGCGGCTCGGGCAACCTCGACTTCGGCTTCCTGAGCTCCCCGCAGAGCGGCCCGGCCACCAGGACGATCACCTACACCAACGACGGCGACCAGCCGGTGACGCTGACCCTTCGCGCGAGCATCGCGGCGCACCGCGGCACCGCCCCCGAGCGGGCGCTCAAGCTGGACCGCGACACGGTGACCGTCCCCGCCCACGGCGCCGCGGACGTGGCCGTCTCCTTCGACCCGTCAGGACCGGCCACCTGGTACGAGGGTGCGGTGGCGGCCACCGGCGGCGACGTGGTCGTGCGCACGGCCGTGGGCGCGTTCGTCGAGCCGCGCAGGGTCAAGCTCAAGACCGAACTGATCATGCCGGACGGCGCGACCGACGCGGTCTCCGTCCCGTGGCTGTTCCTGCGGACCGACGACCGCGACGACCTGGACTCCTTCTATCAGACGGCCGAGGGCGAGGCGAGCGTCTACCCGGGCACCTTCAGCGTCAACACCATCGCCGCCTGGCGGGGTGAGAACGGCGAGTGGCAGCAGTCACTGCCGACCGCGCCCGAGGTCAAGGTGGACCGGGACACGACGGTCACCCTCGACCTGCGCAAGGCCCGCGAGGTCCGCCTGGACACCCCTCGCGCGACCGAGACCTACCTGTCCCACTACGCCCTGCGGCGGACCACCGCGAACGGCATCGTGGCCGACTTCCTCTCCTCCTACCCGGCGTACGGGCTGCACCACTACTGGATGTTGCCCACCGAACCGGTCAAGCAGGGCGCCCTCGACCTCACCGGCCAGTTCTGGCAGGGCGCGCCGCTCGTCACGATGAAGGCCGCCGGACGCACGCTCGCCCCCCGCTACGTGGGCATCACCCCCGACATCCCCAAGCTGGCCGGCAGGCGGACCCTCCCGCTGGTGGACGTGGGCCACGGCACCGACCTGTCCGGCCTGGACGTACGGGGCAAGCTCGCCCTGCTCGACCTCGGCGACCTCTGCCCGGACACGACCTGCTCCGGCGACGGGCTCGACCGCGTGGAGGCCCTGGCGGCCGCCGGCGCGGTGGGCGTGCTCGGCTACGGCGCGTCCGGACGGGCCTTCCTCGACCCGACCGGCAGCTGGGCCTTCTACCCGATCCCGACCATGAGCCTGCCCGCCGACCAGGGCAGGGCGCTGGCCCGCAAGCCGGTCGACGTCAGGGTCGAGGGCAGCCCGGCCACGCCGTACATGTACTCGCTGTTCTTCCCCGAGCGCGGCCGGATCCCCGCCAGGCTCGACTACCGGGTGACCAGGAAGAACCTCCAGGAGATCGACGACCGCTTCCACTCCGACCGCCCCGGCACCGTACGCATGAGCTGGACCCCCGTGCTGCTCAACGGCTCCGAACCGTTCGCCGCGTGGGGTCTCGACGGCGCCTGGCAGGCACGGACCACCGTGACCGAGTACGTCGGGCCGGTCTCGCCAGACGTGACGTGGCAGCGTGACGTCCGCATGCGGTACGACGAGGGCAACCCCTCCAGGACCGGCTACAGCACGGTCGCGCTCGATGTCTTCACCAAGGCGGGACGCCGGACGGAGCGGTGGGGCACGCAGCCCAGAGTCCCCGGCGGCCCGCGCGACAGCGACCGCGTGATCGACTCGGGCACGGTCACCTGTTTCGCGTGCCGTACCGGCGACCTGTTCACGGCGGCGGTGCCCGTCATGGGCCCCGAACCCAACCACCAGGAGCCCTTCACCTGGAGTGCCAACTTCCAGGCGTGGGCCGGCGGCAAGGACGAACTGCATCTCTACCGCGACGGCCGGGAAGTGCCCCTGGAGGAGAAGATCGGCGCGCTCGGGCCCGTCGCGATCAAGCTGCCGACCTTCACCCTTCCGCCCGAAGAGGCCGAATACCGGCTCACCGACACCTTCCACACCCCGCAGTCGGGACAGCGGTTCGCGACGGACATCGAAACGGCCTGGACCTTCCGCTCCAAGCGCCCCGAATCCGGGATGAAGGACCTCACCGACGGCCTGTGCGCGGGCTGGCTCGTCACCCAGGTCCTGGCTCCCTGCGCGCCGGTACGCCGGCTCAACCTCAGCTACGACCTGGACCTCGACCTGGACAACCAGACCAGGGCCGGGCTCGCCCGCCGCATCACCGTCACCGGCTACAACGGCTCCTTCGGGCAGCCCGACGCCAAGCTGACCACGCTCCGGCTCTCGGCCACCTTCGACGGCGGCGCCCACTGGGTGCCCGTCCCCATGTCGGCCTCCGGCGACCGCGCCTTCACCGGCACCATCACCCACCCGCCCCTGCCCCGGACCGACGGCACCGTCGGCCTCCGCGCCCAGGCCGCCGACCAGGAGGGCAACACCGTGGACCAGACGATCCACAAGGCCTACGGACTGAAGTAACCCTGACGAACGGCCAGAAACCGCCCAGCCCGGCGTGCCCGAGCTGGGGGGTTTCCGCCGGCGACGTGCCTCATAACGCTTCAAGCCGGTTCGTCCAAGTAGGGGTGTGGCATTCACAACTTTGCGAACAGGATTGGTGGCCGCCGTACTGGCCGGTTGCCTGGGAGCCGTCACGGCTCAGGAACCCTCCTTCGCCGCGGCCCCGCAGCCGGCCCAAGGAGGATCCGGCCCGGTCGTGTCCGGTAGCGTGACGCTCCTGACCGGGGACAAGGTGACGGTCAGCGGCCGGGGCCACCGGGTGGAGAGCGCCCCTGGACGGCAGGTCCGCTACTCGACGCAATTTCGCGGCGGACACCTCTACGTGATCCCCTCGGACGCGTTACCGCTCGTCAGCGAGGGACTGCTCGACGATCGGCTCTTCGATGTGACCCAGCTTCTCGCGTGGCGGTACGGCGACGCCGACACGGACGAGATCCCGCTGATCAGTCAGACCCTGGGGGACAAGCCGGCCCCGACGCTGAGCGGGACCCGCCTGACCCGCAAGCTTGACGAGCTCGGCGTGGCGGCGGTGCGGGTGCCGAAGAGCACCGCCGCGCGGACGTGGCGGGACCTGGTGAGCGGGGTTCGTACGCGGGCCGCGGGGAAGGGCAAGATCTGGCTCGACGGGCGCCGGTCCTTCACGCTGGACCGCAGCACCGCGCAGATCGGCGCGACCGAGGCGTGGAAGCAGGGGTTCACCGGCCAGGGCGTCACGGTGGCCGTGCTCGACAGCGGCTACGACGCCGGTCATCCCGATCTCAAGGGTGTCGTCACCCAGGAGCGCAACTTCTCCGACGAGCCGGACATGACCGACCACGTCGGCCATGGCACGCACGTCTCCTCGATCGTCGCCGGGGCGGGAACGAAGTACCGAGGCGTCGCGCCGGGGGCCCGCATCGCCGTGGGGAAGGTGGGCGGCGTCGACGGCATCGCCGACTCGGCGTTGCTGGCAGGCATGGAGTGGGCCGCCACCGAGGTCCGCGCCAAGGTCGTCAACATGAGCCTCGGCACGGCGGACGAACCCGGCGACAATCCCGTCGAGCAGGCGGTGAACACCCTGTCGGAACGGACGGGCACGCTCTTCGTGGTGGCGGCCGGCAACGAGGGCGGGGAAGGGTCCGTGACCAGCCCGTCCACCGCGGACGCCGCGCTCTCCGTAGGCGCCGTCGACCGGTCGGACCAGGTGGCCGACTTCTCCAGCAGGGGCCCCAGAGCGGGCGATCACGCGATCAAGCCCGAGATCACCGCCCCTGGCGTGGACATCGTCGCCGCCGCGGCCGAGGGCACCGCCGACGGGCCCCATGTGGCGCACAGCGGGACCTCCATGGCGGCGCCGCACGTGAGCGGCGCGGCGGCGATCCTCGCCCAGCGACACCCCGGCTGGACCGGGCAGCAGCTCAAGGCCGCGCTGGTCGACAGCGCCAAGCCCACCAGCGGGACCGGCCTCTACGAGCAGGGCGCCGGGCGGGTGGACGTGCCCCGCGCGCTGGCGCAGCCGGTGATCGCCTCTCCCGCCACCGTCTGGGCCGGCTTCCCGTGGCAGCACACCGGTGGCGACCAGGCGGCCCGGACGATCACCTACACCAACGACGGGGACGCCCCCGTCACCCTGAACCTCACGACCGACACCGACGTGCTGAAGCTGCCGCAGGACAAGCTGGAGGTCCCGGCGGGCGGGCAGGCGTCCCTCACCCTCACTGTCGACGTCACCGGCAAGCCCGCCGGCGACTACCCGGGCGTGCTCACCGCCACCTCCGGCGACACGATCCTCCGTACGCCGGCGGGCGCGTACGTGGAACCGGAGTCCCACGACGTCACCGTCACCACTGTCGCCAGGTCGGGCGCTCCGGCCGGCGTGGCGTACGGAATGGTCTACGACCAGGCGAGCGGTGCCCAGCGGACCCTCCGCTTCCGCGACGGGATGGCGAAGGCACGGCTCCCCAAGGGCGCCTGGAACCTCTACACCGAGATCTACGACTTCGACCCCGTCGTCCTGACGACCGGCCACCGGCCGCTCACGGTCGATGACGACGACGTGCGCATCACCATCGACGCGCGCAAGGGCGAGCAGGTCCGGTTCGCCGTGGACGACCCCACCGCCGCGGCCGACCAGAAGTTCGGCCTCTACCTCGCCAACGGTCCATGGCAGTACGGCTGGTACTCCTCCGGCCAGGACCCCAACGAGAGCTACTACGTCATTCCCGTCCGGCAACCCGGGCTCATCTACCAGTCCTGGAGCGTCTGGCACAAGAAGGACGCCGCGCCCAGCCCCTACCGGTACGACCTCGTCGACCGCCGCACAGGCGGCATCCCGGACGACCCTACCTATTCCGTGCGGACCAGGGACCTGGTCAAGGCGTCCGAGACGTTTCGCGCCTCCGGCGCGGCCGGCACGGGCACCATGTGGACGGGACCGCTGGACCCCGCCGGCATCGGGGCACTCACCCTGCCCACCAAGGACATCCCGCTGCCCTCCGCCATGACGCACTACCGGAGCCCCGGGCTTGCCTGGCCCTCGGAGTTCCAGACGGGCGGTTCCCGTCAGATCGGCACGAGCCCGGTGCGCGAGCGCGCCTTCTCCGAGGTCTGGAACGCGGCGGTCGCGGGCCCGTCGTTCGCCACGCCCGGCGGCAGCCGTAGCGGAGACACGCTCCAGTTCTTCGCGGGCCGGCTCTACAGCGACGGCGTCGCGGGGCTGACCGGCATGGACGCCACCGCCACCGGCACCCTGACCCTCTCGCGCGACGGCAGGCAGATCGCCACGAGGGACATCGCCGGGTGCGCGCCGGGCGACAGCGGGCAGTGCGCGCTGTCCGCGACGCTGCCGCAGGACGCCGGCACCTATACCCTCGCCGTGTCCTCGCACAGGGACATGTCCGTGAACGCCCTGTCCACAGGTGTCGACGCCGTCTGGACGTTCCGCTCGGCCCGTACGGCGCAGGCCACGCCCCTGCCGCTGATGGCGGTCAGGTACGCGCCCAGGGGCCTCGACACCGCGAACCGGGCCAGACCCGGGTCGCGAACCCAGCTGTCGATCTGGATCGAACGCAACCCCGGCGCCCGCGGCGCCGCGGTGCGCACGGTCAAGCTGGAGTCCTCCACCGACGACGGCGCCACGTGGCAGCCCGTCACGACCCGGGCCGCCGCCTCCGGCTGGACGGCGTCCGTCGCCAACCCCGGCTCGTCGGGGTTCGTCTCCCTGCGCGCGACGGTCAAGGACACCGCCGGCGACGGCGTCACCCAGACGGTGACCCGCGCCTACGCAGTCGGCTGACCCTGTCAGGGCCGCGGGACGGGCGACGTCCCGCGGCCGGTGATCTGGCCTTGCTGGGCGGTGCCGGCGGTGTGCCAGAGGCCGCGGGCGGTGAAGGTGACACCGCCGAGCGACGGCGCCGCCGGTGCACCCGGGCACACCGGCACGGGTTTTCGGCCCGTCGTCCCTCGCCCGGGTTCGAGCTTGTGCTTCGATGTTGCTTTGTCAGTACATCGAAGGAGAGGTCACCGATGCCAGACCTTGACGACCCGGCCGCCACGTTCAAGGAGTTCGACCGCGACCGGGACGGATACATCACCCGCGAGGAGTTCGCGCTCGCCATGAACGCGCGCGGCGAGGAGGTCACCGCGGCCGAAGTCGACTCGATCTTCCACTCCTCGGACGAGCACGACGGGGACGTGGACGGGCGCATCTCGCTGGCGGAGTTCCTGGTGGCCTGGAACAAGTGACGGCACACTCGCCCTGACCCGGCGGCCGGCGTCACCGGAGATGATCGGCCGCCCAGGTGCGGAACGTGCGAGGGGGACGTCCCAGCACCCGCTCGACGTCAGGGGTGAGCCGGGCGTTGCCGTCCCGCGCCACCAGCCGGGAGCCGTCGACCGCGACGTCGGCGAACTCGGCATCCATCCCGGCGGCGACCAGCTGCGTGCGGTAGACCTCCAGCGGCACGTCCACCGTCTCGACGGGCCGCCCGAGCGTCTCCCCCAGCATCTCGGCCATGTCCGGGACGCTGAGCAGTTCGGGCCCGGTCAGCGTGAGGACGGACCGCACGTGCTCGTCGGACGTCAGTGCCCGCACCGCCACCTCCGCGACGTCCCGCGGATCGACGACCCCCTGCCTGCCCTGGCCCGTCGTGTTCGGCACCGGCCGCCGGCCCGCGTACCCGTGCCTCGTACCACGTCGGCAAGGACCTGCCGTTCTGCCTGCGGTTGCGGCTGCGTCCCGGCGCCACCGGGCCGTTGCTCGGCGTCCCGGTGAGCGAGGTCGTGGACCGGGTGGTCCGCCTCGGGGACCTGTGGGGCGCCTCCTGCGATCCGCTGAACGCCGCCCTGAGGAACGCGGGTGGCGACCACGGCCTGGTGCTCCGGCATCTGGAGGCGGCGCTGCCGGCCAGGATCTCGACGGACGGGGCAAGGCGCGAACTGGTCCAGGCCGCCGTCCGGGCGCTGCGCGGTCGTCCGGGCGCACGACGCGAACCGCTGCCCGCGCTCGCCCGTCACCTCGCCGTCAGCGAGCGTCACCTGCGCGGCCTGTTCGCCGACGCCGTCGGCCTTTCGCCCAAACGCTACGAACGCATCGAACGCGTCCGCAAAGCCCTCGCCCTCGGTCGCGCCGACGGCCATTGGGCCGACCTGGCCACGGCCACCGGCTACTACGACCAGTCCCACATGACGGCCGAGTTCCGTACGTTGATGGGCGTCACCCCGGCCGCCTTCTTCCAGGGCCGCCTGCCCGCCCTCCAGCCCTGCTGACACGCCGGCGGTCGAAGTCGGCCAGGTTCACAGTGAGCCGATGCTCAGGGTGAGCGGGCCGGAGACGGCGGCAAGCCCTTGCGCGGTGAGACAGGCCTGAGGCTTCGTGCTGAACATGGTGAACGTGCCGGTCCACCGCGCTCCCGTGAACTCGCCGTCGACCACCACACCCTTGATCAGAACGAGGCTTTCGGCGCCGTTGAGTGAGACGGTGGAAGTGGAGGACAGCGTGCTGGTGTTGCCGTTGTTCCAGGTGATCCGCCGGCTCCCGGTCCTCGTGCCGGAGGTGCAGGAGAACGACCCTGTGGCCGAGAAGGTCGACGTGGCCTGGAAAATGGTGGGGTCACTGCTGGAGACGCACTCGATCAAGGGGGCCTTCCCGCTGACCGTGACCTCCCGGGGCTGGTCGGTGAGGCCGGGGGTGTAGGTCACCGTCTGGGAACCGGTGCACTTGGTGAACCCGATCGCGGCACGTGCGCCGGTCGCGGCCGGGACGAACATGGCGACGAGCATGGCGACGAGCATGGCGACGAGCAGCACAAGGCCGCCGATCGCCATCCCGGCGAACCGAGGCCCGTGTGAGGTGGACACGACCGGCGGAACGCCCTCGAGGATTGACATTCCCTCTCCTGCCTACGACGCGATGGCCACGGTTGCCGGACCTCACTTGTCCCGGGCCGGAAACCCACAGACCCGCTACTTACCGTTACCATACACAAACATTAAGTCAACTCTCCGGCTCAGGACGGCTCGGGCCGGAGTGGGAATGACGTGACGGAGGGCCTGGCGTCGGCGGACGATTCCGCCGTCGCTGTGGCGCGTGGCGGCTTGGCCGAGCGGGGGTCGCACGCACGAGGGTCGCCCTCGCCGGTCTTGCCGCGTGAGGTACGGCGGGTTTCGGGAGGCAGGTCAGACAGTGGTCACACGCAGAACATTCCTCGGCACCGCCACCGCGGCCGGTGCCACAACGCTGCTCGGCGGCAACCTCCTCCCCGCCGCACCCGGCACGGCTTCGCCGGATGCGATCGGACAACGGCCGGCACGCGACGCGATCCGCGCGGTCAACGCCGACACGCGGCGGAACTACGCCGCCCTGAAAGCCGACCTCGTCAACCGCCTGAGCCCGGTCATCGTCGTCCAGAACGACCATCGGGGTGGTCTGTACAGCCTCGTCTCGAACGGGCAGCCACTGGAGTCGCTACACCCGGTCGACGAGATCTTCGAACTGGCCAAGTCGATCGCCCACCTCCCGCTGGGCATCTTCACGATCATCGCCCCATACCTGCCCAAACACGTCCCGGCGTTCCAGAGCCCTCGGATCGATCCGCACGACCTGGACATGGTCGCGTCCAAGGGGCCGGGAGACGGCTGGATCCAGCCGCTCCAGGACGCCTCCGCCACGATCGACACGGCCCGGCGGCGACTCGGCGAGGCGAGACTTCCGGACGGCCTTCAGCAGTCGTGCGCAAGCATTCTCGACGGATCGCGCGACTTCATCGCGGACACCACACGAAGCCGCTCCTTCACCATGAAGTCCTTCGAGGACTACGCGGGCAGCGTGTACCCGAACATCCGCACCACCATGTACTGGGCGTCCAAAGTGCAGATCGAAGGCGTCGCGGACATCATGACCCGCTGGCGCGGACAACTCGGCGACGACGCCTGGAAGGGCCTGTACGTCGTCGTCTTCACGATCTGGACCACATCCTCCCTGAACCAGAACTCCATCATCATCAAGAAGTTCATGGACCCGGCACAGGCCGACACCCACCTGATCGACATATCCGCGGCCGAGATCCCCACCAAGCCGATCCCCGTCGCCCTGGACAACGTCGCCCGGATCGTGCAGGACAACATCGCCGCAGAGATGATCTTCTGTACCGACACGAAACTCGCCGACGCTCTCAAGGGCCCGGACGAGCTCCTGTCCGACGACATCCTGCGACTGCTCGGCCGCGCGCCCGGCGCGAAGGATCAGGCATGCTGATGCCCTGGCGGTCCGTCGGGCGACATCGTCGTGATCACTCCCGCGTGGCCCGCCGGCAGTATGGGGTCCGAAGGGACTGGGGACGCGCCGTTGTGACCTTGAAGACCTGGAAATCCTGACCCGGCTGCGCTGCCGCCCGCGCCATCTCGATCCTGCGGGCCCACTTCGTCCTGCAACTCACCGAAGAAGGCCGTTCGGCGTGGTTCTCGGCGACCACCTGGAGCAGTGCGACGACCCCACCAGCCAGCCGTCTCGGACGTGGCCGCGGTGCTCAGGTTCCGACGCTTGTGGCCAGGACGCGCCCAACGAGGACGTCGGTGAACCTGTCCGGCTGCTCGAACAGCGACCGGTGCCCCGCGCCGGGCAGGACGAGGCGTTCCTTGCGGGGCGCCACGAGTGTGGCGTACCAGTCGTCCAGCAGCCGGCTGCGTACCGGGACCTCGTCGGCGCCGTCGATGAAGTAGGCGGGGACGGCGAGCCGCGGGACGCGCGTCCGCAGGTCGAGGTCGCGGGCCCGTGGGTAGTAGCGATCGTAGGCGTCGAGGAAGCCGGTGACGAGGTGCACTTTGTCCAGCAAGGAGTATTCGGGCGCCGCCAGGCTCTCGTCGAGGCCGCCCTGTCCGTTCCCGGTCGCGTAGACCTTGCTCTCGGCGAGCAGCATCGGCTCGTAGCCGTACATGCCGGCATAGGGCGGGGGCCCGACGGCTTCCAGTGCGGCGGCGAGGTCGCGGTCGCGGTGGCCGCGCGCCCAGGCGAGGGTGTCGGCGTACTGGACGCGGTCGGCGGCGCCGGTGTTCACTGCCTGACCGACGCCGACGTAGGCGTGGAACAGCTCGGGCCGCCGTTGCACGGCGAGCACCGCGGGCAGGGTGCCCCCGGAGTGTGCCAGGAGGTAGATCCGGTCCTTGCCGAATCGGGTTTTGAGGTAGTTCGCGGCGGCGAGGATGTCGCCTGTCTCGCTCGCCGGGGTCAGCGTGGCGGTGGGTTCGAGCGTCGGGTAGGAACTGCCGCCGCCGCGTCGGTCGAGGGTGGCGACGACGACGTGGTCCTCCAGCGCGGACAGGTGCCTGCGCACCGCTCCGCGTTCGGCCGCGCCGGGCGCGCCGGGGAGGAACAACAGGACCGGCTTGGCCGTGTCCCGGCCGCGGATCATCAGCCCGAGCCGGTGGGAGCCGCTCGGGATGGCCGTCAGCTCGGCGACGGCACGCTCACCGGTGATCGGAGCGGTGCTCGCGGGCAGCGTGACGCCGATCGCCAGCGCGGCGACGATCATCGCGAGCACGCCGATCAGCGTCCGGCCGAGCCGACGCCGGACGCGCCCTGTGCCCGATCTTGATCGGGCAAGGCCGGCCCCTTGTTCTGATCGGGCAAGGCCGGCCCCTTGTCCTGATCGGGCAAGGCCGGCTCCGCAGGCGGCGCCGACGAGCATCGGAAGCAACGCGAGCAGCCCGTGCACGCCCCGCCCGGCGAGGAACGCGAGCACTCCGAACAGCCCACCCTGCGGCGCGTCGACGCTCGGCCCCTCCGCACCGATCCGGACGATCTCGAAGACCATGGCGAACACCGCCGGCGCCGCGATCATCGCCCATCGCGACCTGGCGAGGTATCCGGCGACCCCGCCCACGACCAGGCTGAGCCCGATGCTGGTCAGCGCCGCTGCCGGGGTCAGCGGGCCGCGCGGCGTACTCACCCCCGCGACCGCTCCCCACACCAGTGGTGCGAGTACGGGCGCCACCCTGTTCACCATCATCGCCACCCCTTTGCCTGTAGCAGGCGCTACATGCACACGAATGTAGCATGCGCTACATCCGTGGGTGAGACTGCTACGGTCGAGGCATGGATCGTCGTGCCGAGCTGGCCGAGCAGGTGCTGGACTACGTGCTCGAACACGGTCTCGTCGGGTTGTCGCTGCGTCCGCTGGCCACCGCCCTGAACACCAGCGACCGCATGCTGATCTACCACTTCGGCAGCAAGGAACGGCTCGTCGGCGCGGCCCTCGCGCTCGCGCAGCAGCGGCTTGCCGCGGCGGCCGAACCTCCTGGCGAGGCGGTGCGCAGCGTCGCCGACCTCGTCAGGCATCTGTGGTCCAGCCTCGCGCACCCGAGCGGCACGCAGACCACCCGGCTCTATCTCGACCTTTCCGTCCTCGCCGCCAAGGAGCCCGAACGCTGGAGTGCGGCCGTCGAACAACTGCGCGGGCCGTGGCGCGAGCCGTTGCGGGGCGGCCTCCTCGCCCTGGGTGTCGCGGCGGGCGAGGCGGAGCCGCTCGCCGACCTCATCCTCGCCACACTCGACGGCCTGGCGCTCGACCGCATGGTCGCCGCGGACCCGGCGCGCGCCGACAACGCGGCGGCGGCCTTCGCCGACCTGCTCGACCGCCACCCCGGCGGCGTCGGTGCAACGTCCACATAACGTGGGGTCCCGGCTCTGGCCGCCCCTGCTCAGGCGGCTTCCGACCCCGTAGCGCCCTGCGTCAGCCGCGTCGGGCGCTGCCTGGCGGATCGGCCCGACGGCTCCGTCGCCCCCGGCGGGGGTGGAGCGTCGGGAACGCCGGAACGCAGCGGGGTTTCGCGGACCAGACAGGCAACGGCGAAGACGGTCGCACCGAGAATGACGGTTCCGAGGAGCATGACGTGCAGGCCGTCGGTGACGGCCAGCCGTACGGCATCCGCCGTCTGTTGGGGAGGCCCGGGAGCTGGGCGGGGTTCAGGCGGCGTAGGGGCGGGCGGTCCTGGCATCGCGCAGCGAGTGCGCCCACCAGGCGAGCCGGTCCAGCATGACCTTGGCCGCGGCGTCGGCGGCCGGGTCGACGGCCTTGCCGTCGCCGTCGAACTGCGCCCAGGGATGCTGCAGGCCGACGCTGTCGCGGATGGTTACGGCGTGCAGTTCGGCCAGGACGAGCCGCAGTTGCTCCACGGCGCGCAGCCCGGCGGAGAAGGCGCCGTAGGAGACGAACGCGACGGGCTTGGCGTGCCACTCGGTGTTGTGCCAGTCGATGGCGTTCTTCAGCGCCGCCGGGAAGCTGTGGTTGTACTCGGGCGTCACGATGACGAAGGCGTCGGCCGCCGCCATCCGCGGTGACACGGCCGCCAGCAGGTCCTTGGCCTCCTGCGTGGCGGGCGGCTGCCCGAGTACGGGATAGACGGTCGGCAGCGGGGTCTCGATCAGGTCGATCAGGTCGGCGTTCATGTCCGCCCGCCGGGCCAGATGGTCCATGATCCAGCCGGCCACGGCGGGGCCGAAGCGGCCGTCACGGGTACTGCCGAGAAGGACGGCGATGTTGAGCATGTCGTTCCCCAATGTGTACAACGTATTTGTGAGAGACAATGTACGCACCACTGTGTACATTGTCTACTACTGATACGTTGTATCGGTCACGCCTGGAAGGGAGGCCCTGACTGTGGCCACGGATGAGAACGTGTCGTTGTGGGAACGGCTGGAGCGGCCCGCCCCCACGCCCCGCCAGGTGCTGTCGCCGCAGCGCATCGCCACGGCCGCCGTCGCGATCGCCGACGCCGAGGGCCTGGAGGCGGTCACCATGCGCCGCCTCGCGGCCGAGCTGAGCGTCGCCCCCATGGCGCCCTACCGCCACGTGTCCGGCAAGGACGACTTGCTGGAGCTGATGGTCGACCACGTCTACGGCGACCTGAGCCTGCCCGACGGCCTCGGCTGGCGCGAGAACCTGCGAACGCTTGCCGTGCGCACGCGCCGGCTGATGCTCGACCACCGATGGCTGGCCCAGTTGCCCCCGCAGGCCAAGCTCTCCCTCACACCTCGTCGGATGGCCGTGGCCGAAAAGGCCCTGGCGGCCCTCGACGGCCTGGGGCTCGACGCTGACGCGATGATGAGCGCCTTCCGTACCGTGGACGCCTATGTGCACGGCTCCATGAACTACGAGAGTGCCGTCAGCACCCTGATCGCCGAGCAGAACCTGTCCGACGGGGACGAACTGCGCGACACCCTCGCCCCGTTGATGATGTGGCACATGCGAACCGGCCGTTATCCCACTTTTCAGCGGTACCTGCACACAGCCGCCCGCAAGGATGACGCCCAATGGCAGTTCGAATTCGGCCTCGACTGCGTCCTCGACGGCATCGCCGCCCGCCTGGGCCTTTGAGAGGCGCGGCTACCGCACGGGAAGCCGTAGGATCGGCACGGCGATTCCGGCCAGCAGCCCCAGCGTCCCGGCGGCCAGCAGCACCCCCAACGGGCGCAAGCGCGACGCCGGTCAGCTTCTCCGGATTGCTGACCACATGGATCGCCTCGATCGCTCGCGCCCGATGAAGTGCGCCATCTCGTGGTGGCCGTACCCGAAGGCCTCGCTCAGCACGAACACCGCGCGTTCCACGGGGGAGAGCGTCTCCAGCACCAGCAGCATCGCCGTCGACACCGACTCCTTGAGCAGGGCGTTCTGGGCGGCATCCGCATCGGTCAGAATCGGCTCGGGCGGCCACGACCCCACATTGGACTCCCGCCGCACACGCGCGCTGCGCAGCCGGTCGATCGCCAGCGTGCAGCAGGCTGCGGTGCTCGGTGAACGCCCGCTCGATCGCCGGCTGGTGCGCCTCCGGGCGGTCTCGCAAGGAGATCCGAGGTGGTCAGGACCCGGGCAGCTCTCGGGCGGTCGTGACGCTGTGGCGCTGGTAGTGGCGTGCGGCCCGCGCGCGGTTACCGCATGACGGCTTGCACCACTCCTGCCGCCCGTGGCTCTTGACGAAGTAGCGTACGCAGCGCGGCGCGTTGCAGGCCCGCAACTGCTCCCGCCGCGGACCGCTCAGGAAATCGATGGTGGCCCGCGCCAGGGCCGCGATCAACTGGACGCCCGCATCGCGCTCGGTCGACAACACCGCCGTACGGGGTGTTCCGCTCGTGGGCCAGTCGAGTTGCGGGACGATCGCCTCACGGGCGGCAGCCGCGTTGAGATGCGCCAGCGCCTGCTCGACCGGCATCAGCCGGTGGGCGTCGGCCCGGCTCGGGGGCGCCGGGCTGACCGCCTGCGCGAACAGCGCCCGCACGGCCCGGCGGAGCCCGACGATCTCGCTCCTGAGCTCCTCCCCCACCGTGAGCTCTGCGACGTCGACGCGGCCGGCCAGCAACCCGGCCTGCTGCCGGATCCAGCCGGTCGCGCTCTGCGCCGTCGCCAGGTCGTCGGCGACACCGCCGTTGCCGTCGTGGCGGATCGTGCTCGCCAGTTCCAGTGCCGGCCAGCGCTCCACTCGAACCTCCCGGTTGCTCACGTCCTCTTCCGTCCCCTAGGGTCCCTAACGTTAAATCCCATTTAACCATTAGACAGCTTTTGGGAGGACCGCACGATGACGTTGCTCTTGGCCCAGATCAGCGACCTGCACCTCGACGGCACCGACAGGGCGACCCGGCGCGCCACCCAGGTCATGGACCACCTGAGGGCGCTACCCCGCCCGGTCGACGCCCTGCTGGTCACCGGTGACATCGCCGACCACGGCAAGGAGTCCGAGTACGAGCAGGCCGCCCAGATCCTGGCCGCCCCCTTCCCGGTGCTCACCTGCCCCGGCAACCACGACGTCCGCCCGGCCTACCGCAAGGCGCTGCTGCGACGGTCACCCGCGCCCGGCCCCGTCAACCGGGTGCACCACGTCGCCGGCACCGCCATCCTGATGTGCGACTCCACCATTCCCGGGCGCGACGAGGGCCGCCTCGACGCCGAAACCCTGGCCTGGATGCAGGCCACCCTCGACGGGCTCGCCCCGGACACGCCCGCGCTGATCGCCTTCCATCAGCCGCCCGTCGTGCTCCACCACCCGTTGCCCGACTCCGGACGGCTGGAGGCATCCGGCGACCTGGCCGCGCTGCTCGACGCCCATCCGCAGGTCGTCGCCGTGCTCACCGGCCACGCTCACACCGCGGCCGCCTCCACCTTCGCCGGTCGTCCCCTGATCGTCGCACCGGCCGTCACCTGGACCCTGCGCCTGCCGTGGGAGGGCGACCAGCCCGCCGACCGCGACCAACCGCCCGGCCTCGCCTTCCACATCCTGGACGACGACCACCGCCTCACCACCCACTTCCGCGTCGTGCTCCAGGCATGACTCACCCGTACGCGGTCCTTGGGTTCCTACTGGCGATCCTGCCCGTCATCGCCACTCCGGGCGCCAGCCTGACCCTGCTCATCCAGCACGTCACGGCCGGCGGTCACCGGCAGGCCCTGCCGATCATCCTCGGTACGGTCAGCGGCCTGTACGCCCACGCGACCCTGGCCATCGCCGGACTGTCGGCCCTGGTCATGCACTCCAGCCAGGCCTTCACCGTCGTCAAACTCCTCGGCGCGGCCTACCTCATCGGCCTCGGCCTGTGGACCTGGCGCTCCACCACCCTGCCCCCGCCTCCCAAGCTGACGGACCGGCCGGAACGTACCGGCTCCGTCTACACCCAGGCCCTGCTCGCGAACGTACTCAACCCCAAGGCGGCCTCCATCTACCTGACCCTGGTCCCGCAGTTCATCGTGCCCGGCCCTTCCCTCAACGGGCAGGTCCTCACCCTGGCCACCGCCCATGCCCTGCTGATAGCGGTGTGGCTGCTGACCTGGACGGCCCTTGTCCGCCGAGGCGCGCACATTCTGCACAAGGCCCGCTTCAAGCGGGCGGTCGGCAAGGTGACGGCGGTGGTGCTCGTCGTCCTCGGTGTCCGGGCCGCCACGACGTAGGCGAGGTCGCGGTCGGCGTCCGTGCAAGCTCGTGGCCCGCTCCGGCCGGTGGTTCCACGTGCATCGATGCCTCATGCGGGACGCACGGCCCGCCAGGATGCCCGCCGGGCCGGTTGCTGTATGAATGGTCGCGGCAAGGGGCAGGTGAGCGGACCGGGCCCTCCGACCTGCGTCACGCGGCCCCGTCGGCGGCTTCGGATTCCCGTTCCTTGACATCAGTCATCCGCTCCTGGCCGGATGTCCGGGGAACGATCACGCGTGCGATGGGCATCGATCTTCCAAGGCCCTTCAGGCGCGCTCGTGAACGCCCCTTCGAGAAGCCCGCCACCCACAGCACGGCGGCTTGGGGCGCCCCGCACGCGCCGACCGGACGGTCGAGCGTCATCCTCCGGGACGACGCCGTCGCGACCTCCGGAGGAGCCGGCCGAGACCCGGCGACGATGTGCGGGGCACCCCCGCGGCGGCAGATTGGGCCGGGTGAACACCTCTCCCCCACGAAACCGTCCCGCGATCGTGCCGACCCTGATCGTCGCCGTCTGGTCGGTGAGCTATCTGCCCTTCAGCCTTCTCTGGGCTCTCGGAGGGCCCGCATATCCCTTCGACGCCGGCCGTACGGGCGCGGGCAGCACCCTGCTCGACCCTCTTCCGGCGGCAGCCGGCGGGGCCGTGCTCGCGGTGTCGGCGCTGGTGGCCGGCGTCGTCGCGGTGCTCGCCCGGAGAGGTCCGCTCAACCGGGCCCCCGCCGTCGTGGCCGTCGCGCTCGGCGCCGGCCTGGCGGTGCTCCTGCCTGACGTGCGCATCATGATGACCGCTGGATATCTGCCGGTGATGCTGGTTGCCGCGCTCGCCGGCCAGGCCGAGTTCTCGATGATCGCGACCATGCTCACGTGGCCGAGCGTCAACCTGCTCGTCCTGATGGCGGCCGGCGTCAGCCTGATGCTCCTGGGGACGCGCACACTGATCGCAGGGACCGGACGGCCCGGCAGCGCCGCCCGCGCGCTACGGGTCGGGCAGTACGCGACCGCCGTCGCGGTCGCCGTCCCGGTCGTCTACGCCGTCACCCGCTTCGGCTGGCTGCTGGGCGTGCCTGTCGGGATCAGCGACCGGTTCCTGGCCCACATCGCCGAGATCACCCCGATCGGCGCCGGTCTCAGCACGCTCGGTCTCATCGGTGCGGGCCTGACCTTCGGCCTGGTCCGGCCGTGGGGCGAGATCTGGCCGCGCTGGGTGCCGTTCCTGCGCGGGCGGGCGATTCCGGCGAGGCTCCCGGTCTGCTCGGCTCTGGCCGTCTCCCTCCCCGTCACCTCCGCCGGACTGATGTACGTCCGCAAGAAGCTCACCGGCGAGCAGGTCGGCCCTGCGGGGGCGAACACCGAACTGGGGGCCTGGCTGCCGGAGATGTTGTGGCCGCTGTGGGGTACGGCTCTGGCGGTGGCCGCGCTGTCGTACCTCTCCCGCCGCCGGCACCCCGTTCACGCACGGCGACCATAATGGTGGGCGTGCGAGAGTCCCCATCGTCTTCCGATGCCGCGGTGGACTCGTTTCTCGACCGGCATCAGGTGAGCACCGATGCCCTGCTCGCGGTCCTGCTCTTCCTGCCGCTCGGCCTGGTCTCGTTGAGCCTGCTCCGGGCCTCGGACAGTCCTGCGCCGCTCCGCCTGCTCGCGGGTCTCGGCCTGCTGGTGCTGCACGGGTGCGTCGTTCCGCGTCGGCTGCGCCCGCTGGTGGCGTACGGCCTGGCCGCCGCGGCGATGCTGCTGCTGGTGGCACTACCGCCCCTGCATGACCCGGGCGGCGCCTACTATCCGGCGGTGCTGCTGCCGAGCGCGCTGGTCTTCGGGCTGCTGCTCTACACGGCCTGCGGCCGGCTCGACCTGCTGCCCAGCCTGGCCTGTCTGGGTGTCGCCCTGACGGGTGTGGCCCTGGTCCTGGCGCGTCTGTGGAATCCGGCCTCATGGGGCGGCTCGTCGGGCTCCTACGAGCTGGTCGCGTGGCGGATCGGGCTGTCGGTCGGCCTGGTCGCCGCGGCGGCATGCCTGTGGTCGCTGGGCCGCCTCAGCCGGATCCGGACGTTGTTCCTGTCCGAGCTCAGAGCGAAGGCCGAGCGCGCAGAGGCCGACCGAGCGCGGGAGCGGCAAGAGGCGGCGCGGGCGGAGCGCGACCGCATCAGCCGCGAGATGCACGACGTGGTGTCCCACTCGCTCGCCGTCATGGTCAGCCAGGCGGAAGGTGGCAGGCTGTCCGCCCCCGGCTCGCCCGGGGCGGATGTGTTCGCCACCATCGCCGGGGTCGGGCGCGAGGCCCTGCGCGACATGCGCGGGCTCCTGGGCGTGCTGCGCGCCGACGGCGGCACCACTCCGCAACCGGGCCTCGGCGAGCTCTCCGACCTGCTCGACCAGGTACGCGACACAGGCGTCCGGCTCGCCGTACAGGAGGTCGGGGACGCCCGGCCGCTGCGCCCCGCCGTCGACCTGACCGCCTATCGTGTCATCCAGGAGGGGCTGACCAACGTGATCAAACACGCGGGGGCGACGGCCGCCGCCGACATGACGCTGGCCTGGCGCGCGGACAGACTGCACATCACCATCACGAACGACGACGCCGGGCCGGCCGCCGGAGAGGCCGGCGTCGGGCTGACCGGGATGCGCGAACGTCTCAGCATGGTGGGAGGCACCCTGGAGGCCGGCAGACGCCCCGGCGCCGGCTTCGAACTGTCGGCCACCCTGCCTTATGAGCCGAGGAGTCTCCCATCATCCGGATCATGATCGTCGACGATCAGGAGCTGCTGCGCAACGGCCTGACCATGGTCGTCAGGTCCCAGCCCGACATGGAGGTGGTCGCCGAGGCCGCCGACGGCCTGGCGGCCCTGTCGGCGCTGGAGTCGCGGCACGTCGACGTGGTGGTGATGGACATCCGTATGCCCCGAATGGACGGTGTCATCGCCACCAGGGAGATCCAGCGGCTGGACGGCCCGCCGAAGGTGCTGGTGTTGACCACGTTCGATCTCGACGAGCACGCCCTGGCCGCGCTGCGCGCCGGTGCGAGCGGGTTCATGCTGAAGGACGCGCCGGGCGAGGAGATCATCGCTGCGATCCGGCACGTGCACCGGGGTGACTCGATCATCGCGCCCGCCACGACCCGCCGGCTCATCGGGCGGCTCGTCGCGAAGTCCGACACCGACCCGGACGCCGTGCTCAAGGTGCTCACGGAGCGTGAGCGTGAAGTCTTCCTCAGCCTGGCCGCAGGCGCGTCCAACGCCGAGATCGGGGTCGAGTTGTTCCTGTCGGAGACCACGATCAAGACCCACGTGGGGCGCATTCTGACGAAGCTCGGGCTGCGCGACCGGGTCCAGGCGGTCGTGCTGGCGTACGAATCCGGGGTTGTCACTCCGGGCGAGCGTTAGGCGCCGACTCACGCGCATCGCACCGATCCAGCCCTGATCGCCGAAGAGACCGGCTCGCCCGAAGGGCTGGACAAGCCCGCGCCCGAGGTCCCACGCGGCTACGAGCCGCGACCGGCGCGCCGAGGGGCGACGGGCCGCACCAGACCAGTGTCCTCACTCGCCGACCGGCGCATCGTCGCGCCCCGGCCGTAGGGCGCCCGCGCGCACGGCAGCGAGCGTGACGCGCACCGCCTGGTCGGCGATCCTCTCGTCGACGGGTTCGGCGGTGATGAGCAGGCGCAGGTAGATCGGCGCGGCCAGGGTCTTGAGCACCTCGGCGGGATCGGTGTCCCCGGGAAGCTGGCCGCGCTCGATGGCGCGCCTCAGCATCGGCTCAGCTCTGGCGAGCCGGTCGTCGAACACCTGCCGGCGGGCCGCGGCGATCTCCGGAAGGTGGGCCGCCCCCGTGAACATGGCGGCCAGGATGGCCTGCCCGGCCGGGCTGGTGAACACCTGGACGATCGAGCGCGCCAGCGCCCGCAGGTCGCTCTCGATCGCGCCGGTGTCGGGCACGGGGATGTCCGTCGCCATGTGTTCGGCCAGGGCGTCGATGAGCAGACTCTCGCGATCTTTCCACCGGCGATACACCGTTGTCTTGTGCACCCCGGCGCGCTGGGCGACGTTCTCGACGGTCAGCGCGGCGTAGCCCTTGTCGAGGAGCTCGGCGAGGGTGGCGGCGTGGACGGCGGCGCGCACTTTGGCGCCGCGGCCGACCGGCCGGGCAGGGGGTTGACCAGACCGCATTGCAACTCCAAGTTGCGATATTTCGGGGCGAATGACAGGATCAATCTATCGCAACTCAAAGTTGCGATGTGTTGGTCCCCACTCCTCCGAGGTGGCACATCATGCACAACCCTCCCGCCTGGACCTTCCACGACATCCCCGACCAGACCGGCCGTGTCGTGGTGGTGACCGGAGCCAACAGCGGCATCGGCTACATCACCGCCCGCGAACTGGCCCGCCGTGGCGCGCAGGTCGTCCTGGCCTGCCGCGACCCCGAACGGGGCCGGCGGGCGCTGACCCGCATGCAAGGCGAGGCGCCTGGCGCCCGCCTGGAACTGCGCCGGGTGGACCTGGGCAGCCTGGCCTCCGTCCGCGAGTTCGCCGCCGGGTGGGACCGTGGGCGGCTCGATCTGCTGGTGAACAACGCCGGGGTGGCGATGGTGCCGTACGCCCGGACCGCCGACGGGTTCGAGTCGCAGTTCGGCATCAACCACCTGGGCACCTTCGCCCTGACCGGCCTGCTGCTGCCGCACCTGCTCGCCGCGCCCGACCCGCGGGTGATCACCGTCAGCAGTGAAGGCCAGCGCTTCGCCCGCTTCGACCTGCACAACCTCAACGCCGAGCGCAGATATCGCACGGCGTTCGCCTACGTGCAGTCCAAGCGGGCCAACCTCTACTTCGCCATGGAGTTGCAGCGCCGGGCCGACGCTGCCGGGCTGCGGCTGCGCAGCATGGCCGTCGCCCCCGGGCTCACCCGCACCAACGTGCTCACCGGCGGCGCCAACAGCGGCAGAGGACGACTGTACGCGACTCTCGCGCGCCTGCTGGTGCGCGCAGCCTTCCGCCCGACGCCGGAAGGGGCGAAGACCTCGCTGTACGCGGCGACGGTACCGGGCCTGTCCGGCGGCAGCTACATCGTTCCCGACGGGCCGCTGCAACTGCGCGGCGAGCCCATACGCCGCACCCGCGAACGCGCCATCCGCGACACCGATACGGCCGCTCACCTGTGGCAACTGTCCGAACGCCTGACCGGAGTCAGCTACGCCTCACCAGCGTGCACGGCGACCAGCCTGCCCTGGCGTTCATCGCCTTCGAGTGAGGCCGAGGAACCGGTGGACAGCCGTTGTCGATGAGAGCGATCCTGCTGGGCCGACGCAGAAGCGGGATGCGGGCGGGATGGCTACGTTCTCCAAGCGCTCGGCGTCGAGGCCGGACTTGATCTCGTCCAGGTGGGTGAACTCTTGAGCGGCGACGCGTTCACCGGTGAAGTTCGAGCCGATGAACGCCGCGCCGCCCAGAGGGGATCCGAGGCGTGCCTGCACTCGTCATTGATGGAGGCCCGCCAGTGTCGGCCGTTCAGCGGCCTGGCGCTCTGGCAAGCCTTCTAGGTCGCGCGACACGCTTCTGAGCTCGGACGCACGGCAGGTGATCATGACTGGCGTAATCGCCCGGCTCCAGGCGAAGGGCCGTCCGGTCATCGCGCCGGCCGACCCGCGGCGTGTCCTCTGAGCTCCTTCGAAGCTGACGGTCCGGCCCGCGCGGCTTCACGATGATCGAGAGCGCCTGGGGGCCAGCCATCTGCGACCGAGCAGTCATGGACGCACGCCGGAGAACTGGGGGCCGCCTACTCGTCAATGGCCGAGGTTGGCCTGAAGGCCAGTACAGGCGTCCTTCCCAAGTCGGAGATCGTCGGTGTGGAATCAGGGTTTCCGTAGGGGAGGACTCCGACGCCGTACCGCCCTCTCGTGTCAGATCTTGATACGGCGGAGGCCGAGAGCCGGACTCCGTGAATCGGAGGAGCAACGTGAGGGGAAGACGCATCAGCGCGGCCGTCGTGGCGTGCTTGGCCGTGTCGTTGCCGGCGACGCCTGCCGTGACCGCCACCGCGGCGGCAGACGCGAGCCCGAGCGGTCGGCCGAGTTTGCAGGCGATGCTGGACAAGGTCGTCGCAGGCGGTGCGGTCGCCGCGATCGCCGAGGTTCGCGACGGGGACAAGACCTGGCGAGCCGCCAGCGGCAAGGCGAAGATGAACAATGCCCGGCCGGCCCCGGTGGACGGGCGCTTCCGGGCCGGGAGCGTGACCAAGTCGTTCACGGCGACCGCGGTGCTTCAACTGGCGGGAGAGGGAAGGCTGCACCTGTCCGACAGTGTGGAGCAGTGGCTGCCGGCGCTCGTGGACAGGGGCGCCGACATCACGATCAGGCACCTCCTCCAGAACACCAGCGGCCTTCCCGAGTACTCGACAGGCATGATGGACGAGGCGGGCATCCCCAAGGAGCGCTACCGCACCTGGTCGGCACGAGAGCTGGTGGAAAGAGCCGAGAAACTCCCGCGTGACTTCCCACCCGGGTCTGAGTACAGGTACTCCAACACCAACTACATCGTGCTCGGCATGCTGATCGAGAGGGTCACCGGCAGGCCGTACGCGACAGAGATCAGGGAGCGGATCCTGCGGCCGCTCGGCCTGCGGCACACCCGCGTGCCGGGAGCCTCACCGGAGGTGTACGGCCCGCACGCCCACGCATATGTGCCGGTCACCAGGGGCGGCAAGGTCGTCCCCGTTGACGTCACACGGTTCGATCCCACGATGGCCGGTGCGGCGGGCGAGATCATCTCCACCACCGGGGACATCAACCGGTTCTACCGCGGCCTGTTCCAGGGCAAGCTGCTCCGCTCCGGTCTGCTGAAGGAGATGAAGGATCCCGGCACGACCGGCGGGTATGGGCTGGGGCTGGAGCTGGCGCCTCTGCCGTGCGGCACTGCGTTCGGCCACGGCGGCGGTGCCCCGGGCTATCTCACGGTGGCGTTCAACTCAGCCGACGGTTCGCGACAGGTCACATTGTCGATCACCCCGTTCTCCGGCGACCCTCATCAGGCGGCCATGACCCTGCTGACCTCTGCGCTGTGCCCCTAGAGAGCCTTGAGGCCGAGGTCAGGGCAGGCAGGACGGTGGCGAGCGCTCCGGTCACACCGAGGCCGTTGAAGGCGCCCCGCGCTTTCAGGGACTGCAATGCCCGCGCCCACTCCGTCTCCTGGTGCTCGGCGTAGGCCAGGTGATCGAACAGGAGGCGCAGGGCTGTCTCGCCGCCGAACATGCCGGGCCGGCGAAGCGCCTGGTTGAGATGGTCTTTGAGGTGGGCGCGAATCTCGGCCGACGAGCGTGGCCCGGGAGAGGTCGTCATGCTGCTCATTCCATGTCGCCGGGGTCACGCGTGGTGGTGTTCGTCGACTGGGACGTAGCGGCTCCACGGACTCCGGCCTCGGACGCGACGCGGCTGGTCCGCTCGTCACGGTAACCGCGTCATATGCGCTTTCGTACGCCCTCCCGCTGGGCGAATTCCCCGGTTCGCCGACGAACAGCGGTTACCCGAGCGGGGCCCGTGATGGAGGGCACGGGTAGTCCTCGACGGTCATGGAGTTGTGGAGGCGCGCGCTCTTCGTGGCGAGGCGGAGGAGGGCGCGGCCGATCCCGGACGGCAGGCCGGAGATCAGCCGAGCTCCCTGCGCCAGTCCCGCCACCCCGAGTCGTGAGGTGGGGATCAGAGTCTTCGCCGCGCTGAGCGCGGCCTCGCGGCTGCCGCGCACGTGCTCGGCCATCGCCCGCTCGTAGGCGGGGAAGGCGCGCTCGTGGTCGCCGCCCGCCCGCGCCAGCTCCCCCGCCAGGACGTACGCGCCGACCACGGCCAAGCTGGTACTGCCGCCGACGGCCGGGCCGGGGCTGTAACCCGCGTCGCCCACGAGCGTCACCCTCCCCCGCGACCAGGAGTCCATGCGGAGCTGGCTGATCGAGTCGAAGTAGAACGCCGCGCTGCGGTCCAGCTCGTCCAGCCAGCGGTCCACGGCCGGGTGCATGCCGTCGAACGCCCCGCGCAGCAGCTTCTTCTGACGGTGCACGTCGTGGTGATGGCAGTCCAGCTCGTACGCGCTCCGGAACAGGAACAACGCCCGCGCTCCGTCGAGGTGACGCGCGCCGTAGACGCCGACGGTACGGCCGACGCCGACGTGCATGATGAGCTCGCCGTCGAGGCCGGAGACGTTCGGCAGGGTCAGCACCCCGAAGTAGGCCCCGATGAAGGCGCCGGGCGTGTCCCCGAACACGAGGCGCAACCTGGCCATCTCCACCTGGGGAAGCGCGGCGACCGCGGCCGGCCTGATCGCCCCCCCTGCTGGGCGGCACACTCGTCGACACGCTCGGCTGGCGCGCGATCTTCCTGATCAACGTCCCGATCGGTGCGGTCGCCTTCGTGCTCTGCCTGCGCACCCTTCCCCCCGACAGCTCGGCCTCCGCCCGGCAGGGCCGGATCGACTGGACGGGCACCGCACTGCTGATCACCTCACTCGCCCTGATCAACCTGGCCCTGCTACGTGGAGAGGACCAGGGCTGGGGATCGGCGGCGACGCTGACGCAGCTCGCGATCGCGGTCGTCCTGTTCGTGGCCTTCCTTCTTCTCCAGAGCCGGGGCGGTGCGCCCACGCTGGACGTCGCCCTGTTCCGCAAGCCCGCCTTCGCCGGCGCCGCCCTGGCGGTCTTCGTCTCCCGCGTTCTGACCATCGGCGGCACGGTCTACTTCGTGCAGTACTTTCAGTGGTCGTTGCACCTGAACCCCACACAGAGCGGCCTGCTGCTGACACCCGTCTTCCTCGCCCAGATGGCGGCGGGCATGCTCGGAGGAAAGCTCCTGAGCCGGTTCCCCCCCCGGCTACGTCATCGCGGGCGGTTACGCGTGCAAGGCGGTGGGCGCCACCGCGCTGGCACTGGCGTTCACCCCGACCGTCACCCCTTGGCTCCTGACAATCCCTCTGCTTGTCTGGGGGATCGCCGGCGCACCGGTCATGGCCGTCGCCATGAACGTCACCGACAAGCGGCGAGCCGGCATGGTCGCCGGAACGATCACCGGCTTGGCCTCCGCCGGAGCCGGCATCGGCACCGCCGTCCTGGGGGCCGTCCACACCACTCGCATCGCCGGTGTCACCACGGCATGCGGGGCGCCGTCGAGACCACCACCGAGACGGTCCCGGCATGCCACCGATGGCGCGGCGTGCTCGATCACCGTGGTTAGGCTGTGCTTCCCCTGGGCGCGACCGCATCCACGGTCGATGCCGTGCGCTGACGTGGGCGGCTCGGAATTCGGCCTGCGCGCGGGGACGTGGATGAGCTGGTCGTGTTCGCCGCACTGAAGCGTCCTGGGAGCATCTTGACGGTGGCGGCCACCTGGCCGCGCTACGACCAGGAGGCGACTCCCCCATCGGCGATGCGCGCCTCCTGCAGCGCTCCGCGATCACCACGCCCGAGCCACGATCGAGATCGACGTGGAGGCCGTGGCAGAACCTGGCCCACGTGATGGAACCGAAGAACACCGAGTCCACGACGCCTCCCGGCGTGGACCCGCCTGCAGCAGGACCGTCCGGCCGATCGTGGGCCCGCTCAGCCCACGAAGGGGGACTCGAAGGAGAACTGCTCCCGCCTGACCAGATCTGTGACCTGGGCGGATCCCAGGGCACGGTCGAACTGGAAGGGGTTGTTGTCAGGCACGCTGCGGGTGCCGCAGAACGCCGTCTGCCCGTTCTGGAGGCTGATGTTGACGCAGCGGGCGTCCGCGGGAAGAGACTCCAGGCGGGCGGTGAGGTTCTCGACCTCCACCGAGAAACCCGTGCCGTTGAAGACCTCCGTCTGGGCCTGCTTCCAGGCGGCACCGGTCCCCCAGATGCAGGCTCGGGCCGACAGACCGGGGAAGACGAGACTGGAGATCCAGCTCCCGCACGTCGGGTCGGCCGCGGCCAGGGCACGGCTCGTGCCGGTCAGGCCCGGCGCCATCGTCACAGCGCCCGCCACCACCGCTGCGATCAGGGCTCGTGACAAGACACTCGCCGATCGGATGCTCATCGTGGTCTTCCCTTCGTGAACGGCCTGATCGCCGCCGCCGGATCTGGGTGTCGCGTCGACGACGGTCGGACGCCGGGCCTTAAGGCTGGAGCGCCTGCCGTCCGATTGCTCGACCTTCGGTCTGTCACAGACAGTAATCTCCCCTTTACGGGTCCATATTGTTGGTGACGAACGGCGACGGGCAATCTTCGGTCCACTCAGTGGACCGACGGAAGCCGCGCACGCGTCTCGACCTTGCGGCGTCCGCGGCGCAGGCACTCACCGCCGAGCCTCCGACGACTTCTGATGCTCCGGGGAGGGCGACGTCGCGATCGGCGGCGCGACGCCGGCCGCCGGGCCGGCCGGTCTCAGGCGCCCTCGCGGAGGAGCCCGGTGGCGGCCGGCGACCCGAACGGGTCGATCCGCACGGAGGAGACTCGGCCCGGCGTTCCCGAGTCGGCCAGGCCGGTGGCGAAGAGGCGGGCGGCGCGCATCGGTCCAAGGGCGTGCGAGCTGGAGGGGCCGATGCCGGTGCTGAAGAGGTCGAACGCGCTGATCACTGGGCCTCCGGGCCGATGACGCCGCCGAGGGCGGCGGGAGAGGTCGCGTCGGGGATGAGAATCCCCGGGCTGCCGGTGCCGTCGGCGGGAACCCTCCAGACGTCGGCATGCTCCCGCCCCCTGGAGACGGCGTAGGCGACGGTCCGCTCGTCGATCCAGGCGGCTTGGTCGTCAACACTGCGCGATTCGGCGAGCGGGGTGATCCGGCCGGTGGCCAGGTCCAGTACCGACAGGCGCCAGCCACGGGCGGGATCGCCGCCGAGCGCGGACTTGAAGGCGATCCGGGTGCCGTCGGGGGAGAGCGAGGGGCACTCGACGTTGTCCATCAGGGCCCGCAGGCGGTGGCTGTCGAGGTCGCCGAGCACCAGGTAGCGGTGTCCGGCGGTGGACATGGTCGCGTAGAAGCGGCGGTCGTCGGAGGTGAAGGTGACGCCCCAGAAGTTGAGGTCCCTGGCCCGGTACGGCCTTCCGTCCACGGTGACCGGCCAGTCCTCCAGGGTGGGGATCAGCTCCTGGGTACGGGTGTCGAGGATGCCGACGCGGGTGGAGAAACGGCCGCCGTTGTAGGAGTCGCCGGTGACGAAGACCGTCCAGGTCACCAGCCGGCCGCTGGGCGAGACCCTGGCCCGGTTGGGCACGCCGACCAGGGGGATCTCCCTGACCGTCCGGAGCCGTGGGTCCAGGACCGCGAGCTGGTACGTCGTCAGCCCGGGGTCGAGGCGCAGGCACAGCCCGGTGCCGCCGGACGCGTACACCCTTGTGCACGACACCGGCGAGACCACGCGCGCACCGCCGGGGTCGTCCGCCGTGACGGACACCAGCCGCCCGGCGCTGTCGTCGGCTGTGCTGCGCGCCACCAGCCGTGGCCCCGGAACCAGCGAGAGTTCGCCGGCCGTCGCCGCCCCCGCGGACGACCCGGCGACTCTCGCGATCACGATGGACATGGCCGCCAGAAGGACGAGTCCGGCGAGTCCGGACACCAGGCGCAGACCCCGGCCGGTCACGCCGCCGCCCCCGCTCGCGCGCGCCCCGCCAGGAGAGCCGCCGTGACGGCGGCGGCCACGGCGACGGCGACCGCCGCGGCCCCGATCGCCGCGGTGCTTCCCCAGCTCGTCCAGGCGAGCCCGAAGGCCAGGGAGGAGGCGAGGTAGGCCAGGGCCTGCACGGTCTGTACGCAGGCCAGGCCGGTGGTACGCAGGTCCGCGGGCAGGAGCGGACCGGCCAGCGCCATCAGCACGCCGTCGGTCGCGGCGTAGAAGGCGCCGTAACAGCAGAGCGCGGCCACGGTCACGAGGGTGGCCGGCAGGGCGCTGCACAGCAGCAGATAGACGGCCAGGAGCGCGGTGTACCCGGTCAGCAGGACCGTGCGGCGGCCGTACCGGTCGGCCAGGGCGCCGAAGGGCGCGGCCAGGAGCAGGTAGACGAGGTTGGTGCCCACCGCCAGGAGCGGGAACCAGCCGGTCGGCATGGACTGGCGTCCCATCAGGAGCAGGTAGACGAAGCCGTCGCCGATGGTGGCCAGTCCCAGCAGGCCGGCGGCGTAGAGCAGCCTGCGGACCCCGGCGGCCCGCAGCAGGCCGCCGGCGGCGCGGAGGGTAACGGGGAAGGCTGCGGGCCGCCTGTCACGGCGGTCGCGGGCGAAGGCGGCCAGTACCAGCAATCCGGCGACGGCGACGTAGAAGCTGGTCAGGAACAACGCGTCGAACGCGGCCGGGGTGGCCGCCCCGACGGCCGCCAGGACGCCGAGCGCGGCCAGCGGCCCCGCGAACGCGCCCATGCTGTCCATCGCCCGGTGGATGCCGAAGGCCCGGCCGAGCAGCGGCTCGGGAACCGACAGGCTGATGAGCGCGTCGCGCGGCGCGGTTCGCAGTCCCTTTCCCGCCCGGTCGGCGACGATGACGGCGCCGAGCGCGGGCATCGAGGCGCCTGCGGCCAGCAGGCCCAGCTTGGCCAGCGCGGAGATGCCGTATCCGGCGGCGGCGACGGCCTTGCGCTTGCGTAGACGGTCGGCGATGTAGCCGCCGGCCAGTCGCAGCAGGGCGGTTGCGCCGGTGTGGAGGCCGTCCATCAGGCCATAGGCGGCGGGGCTGAGGTGCAGGGTGAGTACGAAGTAGAGCGGGAGGACGGCGGTGACCATCTCGGTGGAGACGTCGGTGAGCAGGCTCACGGTTCCGAGCGCAAGGACGTTGGTGCCGACCGCGCCGATGGTGCCGCGCAGGCCCCGGCCCGCGCGGCCCCGGGGTGGCCGGTCGATGGTGGACAGGTACACGGCCTGGTTCGCCTCCTCGGTGGCGGTGGGGAAAGGCCCCCGCCGGGCGGGCGGCGGGGGCCTGCTCGGACTAGCCCTGAGTGATGGACAGGTCGTCGATCTCGGCTTCGAAGAGGCTGGCGGTGCCGGCGTCGGCGGCCTCCAGCGACAGCCGGACCGTGGTGCCGGCGTATGCGGACAGGTCGGCGGTGGCGCCCTGCCATGCCCCCGCCGCCTCGCTGGCGGCGCCGGTCCGGTCGACCAGGGTGGGACCGCCCGCGATGCCGATCCGCAGGTGGTCGTCGGCACCGGAATTGTCACCGTGGGCCAGGTTGTAGGACAGGCGCAGGGTCAGCGGGCCGGTGGTGGGCAGGGTGATCTGCGGGGAGGCAACGGTGGTGGTGCCGCCGTCCAGGTCGTTGTCGCCGTAGGCGGCGCCGGCTGCCGCGCCCGTGGTCAGGGCGTGGGAGCCGGAGGCCGCGGTCAGCTGCTTGACCTGGTCGCTGTAGGTGGACGTGGTCTGCTGTGGCACGCCGCGCTCGAACTGTCCCGCGGTCGCCGTGTCCGTTCCGGACGCGTCGACCTGCCAGCCCTTGTCTGACTCGAAGTCGTCGGAGAAGACCGTGGTCCCGGGGGTGGAGGTGGTCCAGGCGTCGGTGATCGGGGACTTGCCGGCCGCGTTGCCGAGCGCGGGCAGGCCGTACATGTCCTCGATGGTGCGCAGCACGTTGTAGTGGTTGATCTGGGTGCCGGACTGGTAGCCGGCCTTGACGTGGGCGCCGGCGAAGACGGTGTAGATCTGGTTGACGGAGGTGAAGTTGTCCTCGTCGAAGGTGGCGATGAGCAGGCTGTTGTGTGTCTTGGCCCACTGCGCGTACCCGTCGAGCTTGTCCTTGGTCCAGGAGTCGCCGGTGCCGACCGAGCAGTCATGCATGTCGTTGCACATGTCGGGGATGACGAACGAGACCGTCGGCAGCTTGCTGTAGTCGGTGGGGAAGGCGGAGTACGCCACGTGGTACGCCGAGCCGCTCACCGTGGGGAAGTCCGCCCAGGGGGCGTGCTTGCGCCGGTACTTGCCGCTGCTGCAGCCGATGTATCCGGCGCTGGGCAGGCCCTCGGAGTAGGCCTTGAACGTACGGCCGGCGTTCAGCAGCTGCTGCCCGAGGTTGCCGCCGCTCAGCGACTTGGGGCAGTCGTCGTTGGTGACGCCCTGCTGGGAACCGGAGAACAGGGCGATGTAGTTCGGCTGGCTGGGATGGGTGATCCCGAACGAGCTGGTGAACAACGTTCCCTGCGAGGCCAGGGAGTTGAGGTAGGGGGCGGAGGAGCCGCCCTTGATGGTCGAGTAGTTCTTGTTCTCGAACATGACGACGACCACATGGTCGAACTGCGGGACGGTCGCAGTGGTGGCCGAGGCGGAGCTCATGGCGGCGTCCGCTGACGGTGGGGCGGTGAGCGTGAGCGCGGCCAGGAGCGCCAGAGCCGGCACGCGGGCCAGGACGCCGATGCGGGGGTGCATCGTAGGACCTCCTTGTGGGGTTGGGGGTCAGGGCTGGGCGAGGGTGTGGAGGAGGAGGTTGGGGGTGTTGCGGCCCGGCTTCCGGATCTTGCCGGAGGTGGCGGCGGCGACGAGCGCGGCCTGCACATCGGCGGGAGAGGCGGTGGAATGGGCCGAGAGCCACAGGGCCGCGGCGCCGGTGACGTGCGGGGCCGCCATCGAGGTCCCGGTGATCGTGTTGGTGGCTGTGTCGCCGCTCTTCCAGGCCGACGTTATGCCGGTGCCGGGGGCGAACAGGTCGGTGCAGGAGCCGTAGTTGGAGTCGGAGCGGCGGGTGTCGGTGGAGTCGGAGTTGTTCACCACGATCGCGGCGGCGATGTCACCAGGGGAGTTGCCGCAGGCGTCGGCGTTCTTGTTGCCGGACGAGACGACCCAGGTGACGCCTGCGGCGATGGATCTGTTGATCGCGGTGTCTTCGCTCCGGCTCACCGGGCCGTTGATGCTCATGTTGACCACGGCGGGCCTGACGGCGTGCCCGGTGATCCAGTCCGCCGCGGCGATGATGGACGAGGTGGCGGCCGAGTCGTCGCAGTCAAGTACACGTACGGCGACGAGCCGGACGCCTTTGGCCACGCCGTAGTCCTTGCCGCCGACCGTCCCGGCGACGTGGGTGCCGTGGCCGAGGCAGTCCTGCCCGGCACGGCCGTCGCCGACCTCGTCCACACCGATGCTCGCGCGGCCCTGGAACTGGGTGTGGGTGGTACGCAGGCCGCTGTCGAGGACGTAGACGGTGACGCCGCTCGCCAGAGTGGTGTAGGTGTAGCCGTGGTCGAGGGGGAGGTTGCGCTGGTCGACGCGGTCCAGGCCCCATGATGGGGGGTCGGTCTGGGTGTCGGAGCCGTGGTGCTCGGCGTCCTGCTCGACGTAGGCCACGCGCGGGTCGCGGGCGGTGCGGGCGGCCTGGTCGGCAGACATCTCGGCGGCGTAGCCCTGGAGAACCGTGTGGTAGACGCGCCGGATCCCGGCACCGTGGTCCCGGGCGACCTGACCGGCCTCCTCTCGTACGGAGGGGGCCGTGTTCTTGAGGACCACGATGTACTGGCCGGTGATGGCATCCGGCATGGCGCGAACGCGGGCGGGTGGTTCCGGATCGGCCGCGTACGCGGGCGGCGCCGGGAGGACGTGGAGCGCGACCGCCGCCAGGGCGGCCAGGACGGGCAGGCGGGCACGAGGATGCATGACGGCTCCGGTGAGTAGTGGGGGGCGGGTCGTGTCCGGTGTACTCCCGTTCGGAGCCGGATGGTGGCGACCTGTCGCCAGTGGCCGGAATGGGCGCGCTCGTCCCCCGGGGGCCGGCCGCCGCCGGGAATAAGTGGGTCCTGCGTCATCGAACCCCCGCATGACAGGATTTGTCCGGCCACGTCAACCGGACGTGAAGGGACCCTCATGAGCGACGACGACCTGCCGACGCACCTGCGCCGTCTAGGGTTGGCGCAGCCGGAGGCCGAGGTCTACCTGGCCATGCTGCACACCGGCCGTACCAGCGCCGCGGACCTGGCCGACCATCTCGGCTGGAAGCCCGGCGAGGCCGAGTGCGCCCTCGGCCGCCTTGTCGACCTGGGCCTGGCCGCCGCCGGCGGACCTGGACGGCTGGAGGCCACGCCGGTGGAGCCCACCATCGCGCTGGACCACCTGTCCCACGCCAGGTCGGCCGAGCTGTGGCAGGCCCACACCTCGGCGGTCAACGCCTACCGGGACTACCGGCGTTCGGTGCGCCCGCAGGCCACCGACGACCTCGTCGAGGTGGTGACCGGGCCTGGCATCGTCGAGCGGATCCACCACATCGAAGGCGCCGTGGAGTCGCAGGTGCTGCGCTTCGACTCGCCGCCGTACCACGTCCGCGTGGGGGCCAACCCCACCGAGGTGCGCAACCTGGAGCGCGGCGTGGAGTACAGGGTCGTCTATGCCAGGTCCGCCGTGGAGAACGGCCTCTACTACGCCGCCAACATCCGGCCCTGCATCGCGGCGGGCGAGCAGGCCCGCGTGCTGCCGACCGTCCCGGTCAAGCTCACCGTGTTCGACCGGCGGCTGGCGATCGTCTCGATGTCGTTCGTCGAGGCGGAGGTCAACGACTCGCTGCTGGTGGTACGCCCCTCCAGCCTGCTGTCCGCGCTGGCCGGGCTCTTCGAGACCTCATGGCGCTCGGCGTTCCCGATGCACCTGAGCGCCCGCGTTCCGGCCGCATTGCGGCCGCTCCAGATACGGATCCTGGAGCTGCTTGGAACCGGCGTCACCGACGACACCATCGCACAGCTGCTGGGCATCAGCCGCCGCACCCTGTCTCGCAATCTGGAGCAGCTCAACCAGCGCGCGGGGACCGTCACCCGCTTCCAGCTCGCCCTGTACGCGGCCCGCAAGGGCTGGATCTGACCCGCCCGTCCGCTGTCGAGGTCCGGCGGCCGGTCGCCGACAGCTGTCCGTCCGGTTGGGCGGAGAGGCCGGAGCTCGTCAGGGCTGCGGCAGCGGGATGATCTTGCGGTACTTCCCGCCGGCCGACTGCTCCGGCGGCTCCTGCGCGCGCTCGACCGTCACGTGACCGGCCTTGTGCTCGGTGAGCAGGTGGACGATCCGGTCGCGGGCGGCCTGCCAGACGCGGTCCGGGTCGGCGCCGCCGGCGGCCCGCAGGCGTACCCGCAGGACGGTGGGCGCGGTCTGGACGAGCTGGAACTGTTCCATGCCGGGAACGGCCAGCGCGGTGCTGAAGGACATGGGCGAGATGCCGACGCGCTCGCCGCGCTCGGTGGGAAAGGTGAGCAGGTCGGCCGCGCGCCCCTGCACCTGGACGGCCGGGAGCGGGTTGCCGCACGGGCAGGGGCCGGGACGCATCAGGACGCTGTCGCCGAGGTCGTAGCGCAGGATCGGCTGGACCCGGTTGGCGAGGTTGCTGATCAGGACGGTGTGCGAGAGCCGCCCGGGCGGCACCGGCCGATGGTCGGCGTCGACCGGCTCCAGGACGACCCAGTCGCTGTTGACGTGGTACCAGCCCTCCCGGCAGCCGGCGGTGAGGAAGCCGCACTCGCCACAGGCGTAGGCGGCGCGGACCTTCGCCCCGAACGCGGCCGCCAGGCGTTCCCGGGTCTGCGGGCTCAGCGTCTCGCCGCCGGGGATGACGAGCGCCGGGCGGATGCGCAACCGGCCGGCCTCCTGCTCACCTGCCAGCAGCGTGAGCAGCCCGACGAAACCGGCGACGCTGGCCGGATCGAACCGGTTGAGCTCGTCGACCATCTCCTCCGTCGACTGGTCGGTCGGGATGACCCGCATCAACCGGCCGAGCCACGGCCGTTCCAGGGCCGCCCGTGCCGGCCCGGCGAGGGTGGCGAAGTGGCCCCGGGGCGCCGTGACGATGGCGGTGCGGCCGGCGCGGGCGAGGGTGCGCAGGACGTCGCGGGCCGACAGTCCGGCGCCGGTGCGCAACCCGGTGGCGGTGTGCACGGCCAGGCACCGGTCGTCCTGCACGAACAGGCCGCGCTGCCCGCTGGTGCCGGTGGTCGTGGTGACCAGGTAACGGCCGAGGAACCGGTGGCCCACGAGACCGGGATCGGCCACGAACGCCTCGACCCGCTCACGGGTCACCTCGCGGTCGGTGGCCCAGTCGTCGAAGCGGGCCATCAGCGTCTTCTTGTCGGTGACCGGGAGCAGCTGCGGGTCGTCGATCCCGTCCGGCAGGTCGTGGTAGAGCTCGCGGTAGAGAGGCGATCGGGCGCGGGCATGGGCCACCAGCTCGGCCAGGCGGGCCCGCCGCCGCCACGTGATCGCCTCCGGGCCTTCCCGTACGGCGCGCCGCATGTCGCGGGCCAGCCGCCGGATGCTTTCCCCCATGATCGTCGCTCCTGTCTCTCAAGGGTTCGGGGTGGGCGGCGGCACCGAGCGCAGGCCGCGCATGGCGATCTCGACGCCGTGCCGGCCGGCCTCCCACAACTCCTCCTGGGACCGGCCGAGCTGGACGCTGGCCAGGCCCGCCTGCTGGATCGCGCCCATCAGGGCCCCGATCATCGCGGCCGCGGTGATCGGGTCGAGGGCGGGGAACGCCTTCAGCAGCTCGCCCGCGACGCGCTGCTGAAGGTCGAGCATCAGGTAGAGCCCCTTGGCCTGGAGCGCGGGCGTGGTCAGGGCCAGCCGGGTCACGCCGGACAGCTCCGCGGCCTCCTTGGCGGGGATCTTGGGCCGGCGGTGGGCGGCGTAGCGCTCGACCGCCCTGGCCAGCACCTCGCCGGGGCCCTCCTCGGGGCGGCGGTCCGCGATGGCTCCGACCAGCACGTCGAAGTCCCGCTCCATGTCGACGAAGAGCACTTCGTCCTTGGTGCGGAAGTAGTTGAAGAACGTCTTGGGATCGACGTCCGCCGCCGCGGCGATCTGCGTCACGGTGGTCTGCTCATAGCCCTGCTCCTCGAACAGGGCCATGGCCGCCGACACAATGCGCTGCCGGGTCTCCCGCTTCTTCCGCTCCCGCCGCGACTCTTGCATGCGAGCGAATATACTTCTACTAGAAGTTTCCAGCAACTGGAAGTTTTGTGCCGGAGGGGACCGGCACAAGCCTGCCGGGGTCGACCGCCTTGGCCGTGGCGTGGAGTCCGGCGCCGTGGGGGCGCCGCCAGTCGCCCTCCTGTCCGTCGCGGTCGTCGCACTCGGGACGCAGCCCGTACGCCCCCGGCGTGGGCGGAGGCCGAGGGCGGGCCGGTGTGCGGCATGAGCCTCAGGCGGGGAAGGGCGCTGCCCCGCAAGGGGGGTCCTCAGCTCCGCCGTCACCGCGGAACACGATCGGCGGGCCGCCGCGAGCGTGTTCAGCCACGACCCCCACCACGAGTACTGACGCCGGTCGCCGTCCAGCGGCCGCGGCCCGGCGGACGCACCTTCCGCTTCGTCCACGGCAGGCTGCACGACAGGATGCCTGCCATGGCGGGCCCGGTCGACCGGGGCGGCGGGGCGCGCGGGGGCCCGGCGGGCCCCCCGCCCGCCCCCCCGGGGCGGGTTGCCGCGCGCGGGGCCCCCCCCCCCCCCCCCCCCCGACTGCCCACCG
>NZ_JBEXYK010000012.1:0-190892 GCF_040630865.1 Nonomuraea sp. NPDC005730 | reverse complement strand
CGCAACACCAAGCTCTACTGGTCCAGCTTCGACGGCACCAGCTGGAGCACCGACACCGCCTTCAGCCCCGCTGCAACCTCCGTCGAACGCCCTGCGGTCGCGGCGTACGACGGCAAACTCCACGTCGTCCACCGCGGCGGCGGCCTGCTGTAACCATCACCGGCCGCAGCCCCGCCGAGCCGCGGCCCGCCCTTGGGCACCGCCAGGGGGCAAGGGAGCCCTTGTCCGGCCACATGGTGGCGCATTGGCCGGACAAAGGCTTTCGCCCAACCCTCTACCGCTGAATTCTGTACTCAGCCCCTCGAAGGCATATCAGGGGCACCCTCCATCTTTGGACTCACGCGGGAATTGGGTAAAGAAGGTCGGATGACCGCCGATCAGGCCCGGCTCGCGGCCAAGCTCGCCGATATCCGACCCCATCTGGACGAACTGCAGTGGCGGTTGTTGCTGGGAGCAGAGGCTCGCGCGCTGGGGATCGAGCTGCAGGCCCGCCCACCACGTTCGCCCGCACACCGGACAGCGCGACCGCGGCCGCCGCTGCTGAACCCTTCGGCTGGCCGGGCCCCGGCCGACGCCCTGGGTCGTGAGCTCCTGCACAGCCGCGGCGTATTCGGCGCTGGCGCGCCGACCAAGCCAGAGCGAAACTGCCAGGGCCTGGGCGGACGCCGACGCGCTGCGGGCCGAGTCGAACACGGCCGAGGGTAAGGATCGGTACCTGCTGGCCGGCCTCGCCCAGGCCGCCGAGCAGCGGGGCCTGGGCTTGGCGGCCGACCAGATCCACCAGTTCGAGCACCCGCGGGTGCTCGGGGGTGAGGTGAGCCCGGACAACCTGGGCGTGATCGGCTTCGTGGTCGGGCTGAACATCGCCGGTCAGATCCACGAGCAGGTACGCGATGCGCCTCCGGGCACGCCCGTGTCCGGGATCACCATCGCCTGAGCGCTACTGCAGAAGCCGCTGGCCGAACCCGCTCCCGTCAGCTCCGGCGCCGACGTCGTGGCCGTAGATGATCTGGGCGGTGTCGGTGGCGATGCCGGTGGGGGTGCCGCGGAACGTGACGAGCATGCCGCTGGCGTCGTACTTGCCGGGGACGCCGATTACGAGCTCGCGCTTGCCGTCGCCGGTGACGTCAAGGATCGCCAGTGCCTTGCCGAAGTGGTCGTTGGGAAGGGATTCCGTGGCGATGGGGTCGAGGACGGCAGTCGCGCGGGCGAAGGACGCGGGCTCGTCGGTGGGCTTCGGGTCGAAGGTCACCACGGGGCCCGGGGTTTCGCTGGCGGTCGGATGGGAGGTCGCGGTGGGGGTTGGGGTCACGGTGGTGGTCGCGGACGGCGTGGGGTTGGGGGAGGTGATGGTCGGCGTCGGAGACGGTTCGGGCTCGTTGTAGGCCCTGATGCCGTCCTGCGTGATGATCCGGGTCCCGGCCAGGACGGGCCCGTTCCGCGATCCCGGCACCAGCGCGACATGCCCGGCCTCCGCCTGCCCGGACACGGTGGCAGTGAAGGCGCCGACCGTGATCTCCGCCGCGCCGTCCCCGTCGATGTCGCCGACGGTCAGAGGCTGGCTCATGGCCTGCGCCCAGGGGAAGTCGACGGCGACGGGGACCATCCACGACACCTGCGCCGCGAACCCTGGCCGTGAGGGGAACCCGGTGGCCGAGCCGTACCAGACCTGCAACCCGCCGGTGCTCGGAGTCGCCAGGACCACGTCGAGCCGCCCGTCCCCGTTCACGTCGCCGAACGCCGTCCGCGAGTCCACCTTCGGGCAGGTGTCGACGCTGCCGCTCAACGTCGGAGGGCTGCAACTGTCCGGCGAGGCCAGCACGGTGGCCGTTCCGTTCCCGGAGTGCGGCTCGTCGAGCACGGCGAGCCAGACCTTGTTGCTCCGCCATTGGACCTCGATGAGCGCGGCCATCTCCAGCTTGCCGTCGCCGTCCACGTCGGCGGCGTCCGTGCCCGGGATGCTGCCGCTGGCGTGGCCGTTCCACGGCGCCTTGATCGATGTGACGTACCGCTCGTCGGCCTGCTGGTGGCGGTACACCGTGGAGATGCCGCCCGGCTTCCACGCCATGACCTGCATGTCGTCCTCGCCGGCCAGGGCGAGGTCGGTCCTGCCGTCGCCGTCGTAGTCGGTCGCGGCGAGCCCCCGTCCCCAGTACGTGCAGGCTCTGAGGCCGTCGACGTGCGGGCCGGTGACGCACCCGGGTTGGGGGCGGATGATCTGACGGCCATTGAGCCCGTTGGGGCCGCCGCGCCTCGGCCGAGCTGATGGCCGGGATCGCACGGCACCTCGACGGGTTCCGCGTCCTGATCTTCGACCTTCCCGGACACGCCCGGTCCGTACGCGCGCCCGCGGACGGACGGCTGCCCTCGCTCGCCGCGATCCTGCACGAGGCGATCAACGAGGCGGGTGCCGACGACTACAGCCTCGTCGGCTAGTCCATCGGCGGCGCGATCGCGGTGCGGATCGCGCTCGACCGCCCGGACGAGGTGCGAGCCCTGATCGGCGTCGTCCCGTGGAACGCCGCGGGGACGACGGCCGAGGACGAGGTGATCGCCGGCTTCGACGCCGCGTACGGCGACGTCGAGGCTCTCGCGCACGCGGTGGCGGCGATCTCCGTGGACCCGTCCAGGACATCGGGCCTGACGAGCAGCATGCTGACCGTCACCGAACGGATGTGGCACGGCTGGCTGGCCGGCGGCGCGCTGACCAGCCAGGCCGACGAGCTGCCCGGGATGCGCGTACCGACCTGCTACCTCCTGGGCGGGAAGGACGTCGTCGTGGACCAGGCGAAGCAGCTTGACGACGTGCGGCGCATCCCCGGAAGCCGCGCGGTGCTGCTGCAGGAGCTCGGCCACCTGTGCGGCCTGGAGAGGCCGGACGTCGTCGCGTACGAGATCTCGGCCTTCCTGCGGCGCACCGCACACTCCTGACGGGAGCTCGTGCCGGACGGTCTCCGGTCCCTCCACGACGACGAGGTCGCCCGGCCCGCGAGCCCAAAACCGGCGGCCAGCGCCAAGGTGTGCACCTGATCCCTTACCCGGCCCAAGTCGGCGGCGATGGGGCGGCTCAGCTCAGTATGCCCATCCCTCACAGGCCTTCCTCGCCGCGCGCAAACCCACTCAACCTTCCCATCGGCGGCGGGCTTAGACGTTGACCCGTGGGAGCCGAGGACGTGGCCATCACGTACCAACTTGACGACCAGGTAAGGCCAGGCGGGTCAGCGCCGAGTGGCGCAGCTGGGGCAGCGTCCATCCGTCGCCTCGCGTGTGGAGAAGCTGCTCGGCGAGCTGCGCCACTCAATCTGACCGCATCGCAGAGCAGTGGCGGCGGCGCGCCTTCCTCCCGGTGAAGCGCTGAGGGCATCTCCAACAAAAGTCGCCTTTCTGCGCATCCCCTCCATATGTGGTTGATTCTCCGTCCCGCTCGACGCCACGTCATGCAGCCAACATGATGCGCACGTGGGGGATCTATGGGAGCTGTGGATGCGCTGGCTTGATGGCCATCAACTCGTCGGCGCCACTCTGTGGGGACACCCCCTGTACATCTGGGGGCGCGCCGGTAAGGCACTCCAGTTCTTCGCCGCCCTGACCGTCGTGCTCGACCTGATCGGACCCGAATCATTGCGAGCCGTGGGGCGGCGGGCTCGCCGACGCGTCTTCGAACATCATTCTTGGCGAAGCCCCTTGCCGGGCACCGTAGTCATGGCTACCGCAGCCCTGGCCTGGGTGGGCTTCGTCAGCTACATGCTGGTTCTCAGCCTTACCTCCACCGATCCGTTCATCCCCCGCTGGACGGCAGCGTCAGCTGTTGTCCTGTGGACTGTCGTGGCGGCCATGGCTGTGCTCGTCCACCGGATCATGAGCAGGGATCACTGGTCCTTCAGACGCGGACTCGGCATCTGGATCGGCGCCTTCCTCCTGGGCACCCTGGTGATACCCGCCCTTCTCTTCGTAATTCTGGCGATGAGCACATTCGACACCCTCGCCGCCCTTCTTGATCGTGCACGGCCTGCTCATGCGCTGCGCTGGATTGCGCTGGTGCTGTTCCTCGTCGGCTTTCACTTCGACTTCCTCGCCTCCTGACCGGCAACAGCACGAGGAAGTCCGTCCTTCTGCACCCGGCGACCGCCTGACAAGCCGTTCGCGATCATGACCTCGGCAGGATGACCGCCCTCCCCGAGCACCTCACCCAGCAAGCCGCCACTCGATCATGGGCCGACGGCACCTGAGCACAGCAACCGCTGCCCAGGTGGTGCCATCGTGAGGCGATCAGGTCTGGGCGGCCAGCATTCCCACGGCGGTGACCAGCAGCCGCGCCGCCGCCACGAGCGTGTCCGGCTGGACGCGGTCAGGGGTTTCGGCGGGGGTCTGGTAGCCGGGCATGCCCATGCCGATGCCGATCGCGGCCAGGTGGGCGGCGGCGTAGCGGCGGGCGGGGCGAAAGCCTCTGCCAGGTCGCCGATGAAGCCCCTCTTGGAGCTGCGGGAGGCCGAGCTGCTGGTGTGGCGGCGCGTGCATGTGCTGTCAACCGCTACGCTCGCCGAGCTCGTCGCCGCCTAGGTCACGCCGGCTTGAAGCGGAGGAACGCCCACTCCGACCGCCGGCACGGCTTGATCCCCAGGTGACCAGGACCGTTGTCCCGGCCAGGACGGGACAACGGCAGGACGTCGCTCCCGTGCCCGCGGGATGCGGCCTGTGGCAGTGTGGGCCGCGTGTCCGACCTCCGTGCCGCCGGCCATGACCAGCCCCAAGGAGACCACCGCGGTGCTCCTGTCGGCGCCTCCATGACCGGCGCCCCCGCCGCGCAAGGCGCCACTCGGACCGCCGCCGCGGATGCAGCCGAGGTCTGTACCGATGGGCTCGACGAGATCGGCTCCGAGAGGGCGGCTGGACTGGGCGGTCAGGCTGTCTCGGTGAGAGACCGGTGGGCGGCGGGAGGAGCGGTGATGCTGGCAGCCGCATCCGTCTTCGCCGCCGTGACCGCCACCTGGATCGACGTGGCGACCGGACCGGTGACCCGGCCGGAGCCGCTCGATTGGGAGGTCTGGGCCTCGACGGTCCCGGGCGCCGCCCTGGCGATCGCCGGAGGAGTGCTGGCGGTACGGCGGCCACGCCACCTGATGACCTGGATCCTGATCACCGGCGGGCTGGTGGCCTGCATGAACGGCCTGGCCGGCGCGTACGCGGTGTTGTCGTCGGCCCATCACGGCGGCACGCTCCCGCTGACCACGGCTGCGGTTTACGCCGGGGCGCGGCTGGGGCCCTTCCTGAATCTGGTGCCGCTGCTCGTGCTGCTGTACTTCCCCGACGGACGGCTGGTCTCGCCCCGTTGGCGGTGGGCGGCCGCGGTCTCGCTCGCCGCCACGGGCCTGACGGTGCTCATCTTCCTGTTCGTGCCCTGGCACATCGTGTCGCCGCAGGACTACCTGCCCGGGCTGGACGCGCCGATCCCGGTGCCCCCCGACGCCTTCTGGCAGGCGGCGTACGCGGTGTCGCCGGTGCTGCTGGTGGCCGGTCTCCCCGTACCGGTGGCGGCCTTCGCCTGGCGGTTCCGGGGATCGTCGGGCGAGCGTCGGGCGCAGCTGCGCTGGATGCTGCTGGCCGCGCTGCTGAACGCGGCCCTGATGCTGGCCTCCGCCGTGCTGGACGGGATGCCGCGCGATCTGGGGTTCGTGTTGTGCCTGGTGGCGCTCGCCGCGGCGGTCCTGGTGGCGGTGAGCCGCTACCGGCTCTACGCCATCGATCCCGTGCTCGGCTGGACCCTGCTGTACGGCGGGCTCGCGCTCGCCGTCGTCGCGATCGACGTCCCGCTCTTCGCCGGCCTCGGCGCGGTCATCGGGGAACCGGTCGCGGCCGTGCTGGCCGCCGTCGCGGTGGGCGTGGTCTACGCGCCGCTTCGCGAACGGGTACGGCGATGGGTGAACCGGGTGCTGGCCGGGCGGGCGGAGCCGTACGAGGTGGTCTCGGCCCTGGCCCGCCGGCTGGAGGACTCGACGCGGCCGGAAGACCTGCTGCTGGAGGTCGCCAAGGCGGTGTCGGCAGGGTACCGGTCACCGTACGTGCGGGTCGAGCTGGACCGCGCCGACGGCCGGACCGTCGTGGTGGAACACGGCACACCCCGTCCGGACGTCGTCGTGCTGCCGTTCGCCTACCGGGAGGCGCCGATCGGCCGACTCGCCCTGGTGCCGCGCCCCGGCGCCTGGCCGGCCGAGTCCGCGCAGCGGCTGCTCGCCGACGTCGTACGCCAGGCCGCCGCCGCCGTACGTGCCACCGCGCTGACCGAGGAGCTCCAGCACAGCCGTGAACGCCTGGTCAACGGCGTGGCCGAGGAACGCCGCCGGCTCCGCCGCGACCTGCACGACGGGCTGGGCCCCACCCTGGCCGCCGCCGCGTTGAAGGTGCAGGCGGCGCACAACCTGATGGCTCGGGACGCCGACTCCGCCCGCGCGGCGCTGGACCAGGTCCGCTCCGACCTCAGCGGCATGCTCGGCGACGTGCGGAGACTGGTGCACGATCTGCGTCCGCCGGCCCTGGACCAGTTCGGCCTGGCCGGCGCGCTGCGGCACGAGGCGTCCCGGTTCCGCGACGGCAGCCTGGCCGTCCGGGTCGAGATCGAAGGGGATCTGACGGCGCTGCCGGCCGCGACCGAGGTGGCGGCGTACCGCATCGTCTGCGAGGCTCTGACGAACATCGCCCGGCACGCGGGCGCGACCGGCTGCCAGGTGCGCGTCGCCGTGGCCGATGACGAACTGGAGGTCGAGGTGACCGACGACGGGCGCGGCCTGCGCCCCGGCGCCGTGGTGGGCGTGGGTCTGCTCGGCATGCGGGAGCGCGCGGAGGAACTGGGCGGCCGGTGCGTCGTCGAGCCCGCCCACGGGGGCGGCACCCGAGTGCACGCCGTCCTGCCTGCACGGGTGGTGACGGCCCCGTGACGCCTCGCGTGCTGCTCGCCGACGACCACCCGGTCTACCGCGACGGGCTGCGCATGATGCTGCACTCCACCGGCGAGGCCGAGGTGGTGGGCACCGCCGCCGACGGGGAGCAGGCGGTCGCCGAGACCGTCCGGCTACGGCCCCAGGTCGTGGTGATGGACCTGCGGATGCCCCGCCTGGACGGCGTGCAGGCGACCGAGCGCATCGCCGCCGCCTGCCCCGGCACTCATGTCCTGGTGCTCACGATGCACGAGGACGACGAGAGCGTCTTCGCCGCCATGCTCGCCGGGGCCCGCGGCTACCTGCTCAAGGGGGCGGACCAGACCGAGATCCTGCGCGCCATCACCGCGGTGGCCAGCGGCGAGGTCATCTTCGGCCCCGCGCTGGCCGAACGTGTGACCCGCTACTTTGCCCGGCTCGCCACCGTCCGGCCGCCCCGCGAGGAGCCCTTCCAGCAGCTCACCGCCCGCGAACGGGAGACCCTCGACCTCATCGCGGCAGGCCTGACCAACCGGCAGATCGCCGAGCGGATGTCGCTGTCCCCCAAGACCGTGCGCAACAACGTCTCCAACGTCTTCGCCAAGCTCCAGGTCGCCGACCGCGCCCAGGCCATCATCCAGGCCCGCGAGGCCGGCCTCGGGCAGTGACCCCGATCCCGGGGATGCCCCCGTCCGACCGGGACAGCGGTCCCTGATCGGGCCGGGCCGATCCAGGACCGCAGGCATGGCCGTGCTCCCTGGGCGCCCGGGGCACTCCGGCGGGAAAGTGCTGGCACCGACCCGCGCACCCCGAGGAGCATCATGTCCAGCCGCATCGTGCCCAGCAACGTCAACCCGCACGAGCCCGTGGTGGCCCACCCCCCTTCGAACCCGGCCCAGGTCAGGCTCTCCGGCCTCCTGCTGGCCGCGGGAGCCGTCGCCTGGAGCGCCGGCACCGTGATCGTCGGCGACAGGGTCCAGGACGGCGTCCAGACGCTCGACACCGTCACCGGCATGCTGTTCGTCGCGGGCCTGTTCGCGTTCGTGTGGACCGTGCGCGTCACGCGCGCGGCCGGCGACGGGTGGACCCGCGTGATCCCGATGGGCCTGCTGGTGCTGCTGCTCGGCGCGTTCGTGACCAACGCGCTGTCCTTCGGCTACGCCACCTACGACGAGTTCCCGCTGCCGCTGCTGATCCTGGACGCCTGCTGGCCGCTCAGCCAGCTCGGCATGCTCGCCCTCGGGCTCGCCATCGCGATCCGGGGCCGCCTGCGGGGGGCGGTCCGCTGGCTGCCCCTGCTCGCCGGTCTGTGGTTCCCGGTGACCATCCTGGCGCAGACCTTCGGCGGCTCCACCGTCTCGGTGTACGCCAGCGCCGCGCTGCTGCTCGGCGCGCACGCCCACCTGGGCCTGCGCCTCGCCGTCCGTCCCACGCTCTGAGCCGACCTGATCGACTGGAATCAGAGGAAACGGAGAGTCATGTTCCACCCTGGTGCCCGCCGGCCGGCAGTGACACTGCTGGCCGCCCTGACCACCGCCGCGCTGGTACCGTCCGCGCCGGCCGCGGCCGCGCCGGTGCAGGCCAAGTGGCCGATCGCGGTTCTGCTGTGCAAGTTCCTCGACCGGCCTGAGGAGCCCGAACCCCCGCAGTTCTTCAAGGAGCTGCTCACCGCCGAAGGTCTCGGCAAGGGCGGCCTGGCCGACTTCGTCGCCGAGCAGTCGCGCGGCCGGGTCGCCCTGGAGGGCGGCGACGTCCACGGCTGGTACACCATCCCCAAGACCTACTCGCAGTGGAGCGACGAGGGTTGGTACCCCTGGAACAAGCCGAAGGACTGCGTGCGGAGCGCGCAGAGCCAAGGGTGGACGCGGCCGCCCGGCAGCGCGCTGTTCGTCATCATCAACACCGCCGAAGGCGGATTCGCGCGCGCCTCGTACAACGCACGGGGGGACAGGACCACCGTCCTGGACTCCACAGCCTGGACGCTGAACCGCGCCGCCTTCGAGTTCGGGCGGCTCAACGGGCTGAACCACAGACTGTCGCAGTTCCTGAACCAGCACCCCACGGAGGTGGGCAACCCGTACGACACGATGTCGGCGTCCACCACCCACTTCCCGCCTTCCGAGCGGTTCGGCGAGGGCGCGATCGCGCTGGCCGCGCCAGCCTCGACGAGCTCGGCTGGCTGCCCGGCTGGCGGGTGACGACGCTCGGCAAGGACGGAGCCGGCACCCGGACCGTACGGCTGGCACCCATCGAGCAGCCGGACCGGCCCGGCGCGCTGATGGTCCGCGTGCCGTACGACCCGAAGAGACCCGACAGGTACCTCACCGTCGAGTTCCGTAAGAAGACCGGCCGCAGCAGCGCGATCCCCAAGGACAGCATCCTCATCCACCATTACCAGGGACGGGACTGGGTCAACCTCCTGATGGAGAACGAGACGAACCCCACGCCGATCCAGAGCTACCGCAGCGGCGGCGTCGAGATCAAGCTCGACTCGATGACCGCCGACTCGGTGACCGTCACCGTCTCGACCGACGTGACCGGCAAGTGCGGCTTCGAGTGGGTCCCGCGGGCCGCCGTGGCCGGGGACGACGCCTGCGTGACGCCTGCCGTACGCGACAGCACCGCCGCCGACAACGCCGACCAGCCGAACCGTCTGGACGCCTATGGCGCCTGCCGGTGGGGCTACGTCCACCGGGAGATCACGCTGGCCGACGTGGCCTGCGTCCACCCCACCGTGAAGTACCAGGCGGAGCAGGACACGGCCGCCACGCCCGCTCGGATCAACGTCGCCCGGCATGTGTGGGGGCCGAACGCCTGCCAGGACGCCTACGTGTGGCGGATGGCCGACGACTCCGACTACGTCTGCGTGTCTCCGGAGACCCGCAACCAGACCCTGGACGACAACGCGGCCGCCGCCGGCCGCTGGACCGATGGGCCGGCCGGGCCCAAGAGCTGCGTCCAGGGGTATGTCTGGCGGGAGGCCTACGTCGGTGACCAGGTCTGCGTCACACCCGCGCGCCGCGACCAGGCTCGTGCCGACAACGCCGCCGCGTGGGAGAGGCTCAAGGAGAACTGACCCCCGCCTCCGAGCTCGACCACCGAACCATGGTCAAAAGCATGCAGCTTGGTCGACAGGCGCCACGAGAGCGCCCGAGGGCCGTTTGCGAGATTCCCCGGCGCGGCCGACATTTCCGCAGGACGCGCGTGAGCGCTCTCGTCGGCGACGCCGGCCGAGGCCGGCCGGCGTCGCCCGGTACGTCAGGTCACGGTGAAGCGGATGGGGCCCGCCAGGACCGTGTAGCCGTCGTTGTGGAGGTAGTACGCCGCGTACGCGCCCGGCCCGGGGAGTTTGTCGGTCGGCATCACGAGCGTGCCGTCCGCGCCGGGGGTGTAGCGCCAGTCGATGGACGCGCCGTCCTTGGGGGCCATGGTGGCCGGGTAGAGGCCGATCCAGTTCTTCGCGCTGACCGTGGCGGGCAGCGTGGAGTAGGTGAAGGTCAGGCTCGTGCCCTTGGGGACCGACGTCGCGCCCAGGGTGAGCTTGCCGTCGGGGGCCGCCGCCGCGGTGGGCGGCGCGGAGGTGAGAGGGGCGTCGTCCGGTTGCAGGTTGTAGTAGGCCGCCAGGCGGCCCACGATCGTGTCGGCGTACGGGGCCAGCCGGGCGAAGTTGCCCACCAGCGCGGCCCTGGCCGCCTTGTTGAGCGCGGTGAAGTCCTTCGTCGCGCCGGTCAGGTGCGGCTGGAGCTTGGTGATGAGCGCGTAGTCGCTGGCGATGCCGAGCGAGCCCATCTCCTGTGCCAGTGACGGTGTGCTCACACCGGTGTCCAGCACCCGGCTGACGAACGTGACCCGGTGCATGATCCGCCAGCACGGCGGCTTGGTCTCGGCCTGCTGGGCCCGCTTGAGCGCCAGCGCGTTCGGGTCGGTGCCCCGGTCCAGCCACTCCGGGTCGATCACCTTGCCGTAGAAGTCCTCGAAGTTGTCGGTGGTGGTGTCCAGGTAGAGCGTCATGAACCGGTAGGCGTCGACCCGGCCGGGCACCAGGATCGGCTTGCCCGCGGCGTCGAACTGCGGCTTGTCACTGACGAACTTCTGCAGCTCGGCGCCGGGCCCGCAGCTCACATCGAGGCTGAACGTACGGGTGGCCTGTTTGGACTTCTTGCGGGTGACGCTGTACCCGGCGCTCATGGACGCCTCCACGCCGAACTTGTTGCCGAAGTCCATGATGTCGAAGCTGACGGCGTAGTTGCCGCCGAAGGTGGACTTGAAGGAGAACGCCCCCGAGGTGGTCTCGGTGACCTGGTCGGTCGTGGCCGTCGTCTCGGCGAAGAAGCCGCCGGCGGCGGTCCACACGTACGTGTTGACGATGTTGCGGCGCGAAGCCGACCTGGTGGCCGCGCGTTTGGCCTCGGGGTCGCCGCCGGAACCGGCCTCGGTGGTGGCGCCGGTGCCGCCCGTCATCCCGTTCAGCACCTTGGCCGCCTGGCCGTGGGTGGGGTCCCAGGTGTGGGTTTGGACGGACACCGAGTCGTAGAAGCCTTGCAACTGCTGCTGCTCGCGCTGGATGCGCTTCTTGATCCGGTAGGCCTCGGCGGGGCGGTAGTAGCTGTACTCGCCGCTCACCCCGTCGGCGGCGTTGGGGAAGTGCGGGTCGGGGAACGGGCGCAGGCCGGGGACCTGGCCGTACTCGTGGAAACCGACGATCCCGTCCAGGGTGCCCTGTTTGGTGTAGCGGGGGTTGATCGGGAACGGGATCAGGTTCCAGTCGCGGGGGATGTCGGGGCTGGGCAGCATCCGGTAGGCGACGACGGCGCCGGTGTGCGTCAAGCGCAACGCGTACATGTCGGCGGTCTCGGACTGCACGACGGCGAAGCCGGTGTTGGCGGGCACCCAGCGGCGTCCGACGGTGGGGTTGACGTGCTTGGTGCCGTCGGCGTCCTCCCAGCCGCCGGCGAGGGTGACCTTGCTGGCGCGGGTGGTGTTGGCGCCCTGGGACACCTCCGTGGTGTCGCTCCAGCTGTTGGAGAAGTCGAGGGACAGGTAGAAGCCCCACTCCTGCTTGACCGCGCTCATCGGCTTGGCGGTGCCGGCGCCCAGCGGCGCGGCGACGGCCCAGACCTCGTCGCCGAACGACTGGTCGAAGGCGATCTTCATCGCGGCGTCGACGCTGACGTCCCGCTGCGACGACAAGGAGTTGACGACGTTGTCGGCCTGCACGAAGGAGATCGACGAGGCGCCCGCGTAGTCCTTCTTCTCGTCGATCATGTTCTCCGACGGGACCGGCGGCGCGCCCTCGATGTAGCCGATGAGCTGGGGGTCGAACTGCACCTGGCCGACCCAGGTGGTGGCCAGTTCGCCGACCTTGAAGCCGGTGCTCAGCGCCCACGACTTGTCGTCCTGGAGGTAGCCGTAGGCCCGCTTGAGCACTCCGATGATCGAGTCGTCCGGGAGTCGCTGCACGTCGCCGTACTCGGTGGCGGCCGGGGTGGTCGCGATCGTGCCGTGGTAGGAGGTCTTGATGCCGGTCAGTGCCGAGCGGATCCGGGCGGCGTCGGTGGAGATCGGCGCCGTGGACAGCACGATCTTCGGACCGGGCGCCGACTGAGTCAGGTGCTGGCCGCTCAGCCCGGCGTCCTTGACCAGCGCCCCGGCCACCGTGTCGTCGGCCTCGAACGGGTAGTAGGCGAGCAGGTGCTGCCGGTCTCCCTTGATGCGGCCGAACATGCTGTCCAGGATCTGCTCCTGCGTACGGACGGTCCGCCAGACCCGGATCTCGTCCAGGTCGCCGGTGAACCCCTCGCCCACCACCGAGCGTGGCGCGGCGGACCGGGCGACGGCCGCCTGCGTCATCCGCTCCGTCGCCACGGGGTTGCCGTTGCGGTACAGGGTGAACCTGTTGCCCGCCGGGTCGGGGGTGCGCACCCGCGTCACGGCGCGCAGCGTGGCGGGATAGGAGCCGCACATGTCCTGCGTGATGGAGCCCTTGGACTCCGGGAACCTCCACCAGGCGACCAGCCCCTGCGCTTTGGGACTGATGGGCACGCCGATCTGGTCGGCGTCCCTGGCCACGTTCCAGATCCGTACCTCCGACAGGATGCCCTTCAGGCCGGACACGGTCTTGCCCTCGACCATGCGGCCGAGCTCGGCGGGCGCGTCGTTGCCCACGGGCTTGGCGCCCTTGTAGCGGTGCGCCCCGGCGTCGGCGCCGTCGACGTAGAAGCGGATCTCCACGCCCGTCTCGATGCCCGTCGGATTCCTGCGCACGACGGCGACCTTGTGGAACCTGCCGGTCGTCAGGGCCATGGTGGATTTGTGCACGACGGGCGCGGCCGTACCGGATCCGGCCTCGAAGGCGAAGGCGAGGCGGTTGTCGTTGTCGACGTACAGGCAGTAGGGCACGGCCGTCTGACCGCCGTCGCCGAGCACGCCCTTGCCGACGAGCCCGTGCCGGCCGCTGGACTCGATCTGCACGAACGCCTCGATGGTCAGGTTCTCCACGATGTCCAGGCCGCCGGGGCCGCCGGCGTCCAGGTAGCCGACGCCGTCCATCCGCATCGCCCAGTCCTGGGTGAACGCGACGGCCAGGTGGGCCCATTCCCCCGGCGGGAACAGGTCGACGCTGCGCACGCTCTGCTCGTTGACGGTCGCGTCGATCTGGTAGGCGAAGGAGCCGTCGCCCTTCATGAGCTGCGTCAGGCTCAGCGCGTACCGGGTGGGGCCGGCGTCGGTGGCCAGGATCAGGTCGCCGTTGTTGACCACGGTCGGCCTGATCCACGCCTCCAGCGTCAGGTCGCCGGAGGCGGCCAGGGCCGCGATGTTGGCGGTGTTCGCCAGGTGCAGACGGTTCTTGGCGTCGCGGTCGAAGGAGAACGCCCGGCCGGGGGCGTCGCCGTGCCAGCGCGGGCCGAGCGGCTGGCTGACGTCGGCGGCGGTCCCGGCGGGGACCGGCCCGGTGGCGCTCTGGGCGTGCGCGCTGACGATCAGCGAACCGGAGGCCACCGACACACCGGGGACGCTGCAGGTGGCCTTGGTGTAGTCGTAGGCGGGGGTGCGCACCTTGGCGCCCGTACCAGCGGTCAGGCCGCCGCTGGTCAGCGTGATCTGCGCCGAACCGGCCGGGGCCGCCTCGGCCGTACGGCTGTCGGCGCCGACCGTCACGGCCGAGCCGGCGGTCAGCGCGGTCGCCAGCGGCTCTATCAGCGTCACGACCTTGTCCTGGATCGACAGCACCGTGCCCAGCTCGGTTCCCTTGGCGGTGCCGTTCAGCACCGAGGCCAGCCGGTCGGCCCGGTCGGGCACCGAGGGGAACGTCTCCGTGGTCGTGCCGCGGCTGACCTCGACCGTGCACAGGCCCGCCCCGGTGGCGGTCACCTTGACCGCGAAGTCGGCCGAGCGCAGGGCCATGTCGCGGGCCGACAGCCGCAACGTGCCGTCGGCGACGGTGAACTGCTTGACGGCGGGGGCGATCGTGGCGGCGTAGTAGGCGGCGAAATACTGGCCGGCGCCGCCGCGGAAGTACAGCGCCACCTCGCCGGTCGAGCTGTCCAGCAGCGCGGGGGCGTTGGCGGTCCAGGCGAAGGACAGCAGCGCGCCGAGTGTGGTGAGCCCGGCACGGTCGGTGTGCAGCGTGGGCATCGGCAGCACCGCCTCGGCCGCACCCGCCTGCGCGCCGGTCAGCGTGGCCAGGGTGTTGAGCGCGGTGTTCAGGGCCGCCTTGTCGGCGCCGAGCCGCTGGGAGGCCTCCATCTGCTGCAGGTACCTCTGCGCCAGCGGCACCGCCTCGGCCATGATCTCGGCCTCCCGCTGCCGCCCCGCGTTCCTGGCCGGGCCGACGATGGTCCTGTTGAGGGTGTACAAGCTGAAGATGCCGCCGCGGGTCAACTCATCCTCGAGCTGCTTCAGCCGGGCCAGGCTGCTCGGCATCCAGTCGGCAAGCTGCTGGTCGGTATAGAGCTTGCCGCGCGCCGCGGTCACCGCCTCCTCCGCCTGACGGAGTCGCTCGGTGTCCTTGGTGGGGTCGGGTGTGCCGATCCAGGCCAGGTCGACGACGCCGGGCAGCCTGGCCAGCCGGCCGTCCTTGGAGACGGCGAAGTCCAGGGTGGCGACGTAGGAGCGGTCGGCCGGTTCGCCCTTGGGCGGCGGCCCGGAGGTGGCGAAGGCCAGCATCACGCGCGCCTGCCTGCGCTCGGGCAGCGGCGCCTGGCCGTAGCCCGTCACCGAGGACTGCTGCTGGTAGTACAGCGTCGCGGCCAGGCCCGCGACAGCCTTTCGGCCGGTGACCGTGAACGACTGGCGGGTGATGCCGGGGCCGTCGTAGACGGGGGCGTCGGAGTCGACCCAGACGGGGCCGGGGTCGAAGCGGCCGGAGAACCTGTTGGCACTCCGGTCACGGACCTCCACGCCGGCGCCCTCGTCGAGGGGGAAGTAGGCGTACAGGCCGGTCTCGCCGCCCGACAGGCGCTGGCCCCGGGTGGCGAAGTCGGTGCGCGCGATCGTCCAGATCCGCACCTCGTCGATCTGGCCGGTGAACACGTCGGCGGAGGTCTGGCCAGGGCCACGCCCACCGACCACGATCCGGGCGCTGACGTCGACCTGCTCGGACGTGGTGAGCGAGCCCGCCGCCGCGCCGTTCAGATACAGCCGCAGCGCCGCTCCGTCGAAGACGGCCGCCACATGCGCCCAGACACCCATCGGCGCCACCGTCGTCGAGGTCAGGGTCTGCGTGCCATGGCCGAACCGCAGCTTGCCGTCGGCCTGGAGGCTCACGTGCACAGGGCTGTCCATGCCGGTGCGCTGGGTGCGCCCGATGATCAGCCCGGTCCCGGTGGCGGCGGCGGGCTTGATCCACGCCTCCAGCGTGTACGGCCCCGCGGGCGCCGCCGTGACCTCCACGCCCGCGATCACCGCGGCGCCCGTGCCGTCGAAGCGCAAAGCCGTTCCGGCCCGGTCCTGCGGCGGCTTGACCGGAACCAGCAGCTTGCGGGTGTGCGAGTCGATCCCGGGGGACCGTTCCAGCACCGAGGCGGCGTACTTGGGGTCGGGGCTGGTCCACAGCTGGGTTCCGGCGGGGTTGAACAGCCCGTCGGGGGTCTGCTCCAGGTTGTGGCCGTGCACGGTGCCGGACGCGTCGGCGGTGAAGATCTGCCAGCGGGTGTGCCCGGTGACGGCCGTGGGCAGCGTCAGCGCGGTGAACAGGCCGCCGGTGAGCCGTCCGGCGAACGACAGTTTCATGGTCGGCTCGTAGAACAGCCGGCCCTCCATGTCCCGGGTGCCCAGCGTGTCACCGCCGGAGGCGGGCAGGATCCGGCTGCGGCTGCGCTGGTAGCGGACGTCCACCACCGGCTTGAGCTCGGCGCCCACCAGGACGAAGCGGTCGCACAGCAGCGCGGCGTCGGTCTTGGCCGCCTTGCCTCCGGTGGCGTCGCCGGTCAGCCGCCCGGTGGTCGTCTCGTAGACCGAGCCGGCCGCGCCCGCCGCCACCGACTGGCGGAACACCAGCAGGTAGCGGCCGTCGGAAACCACCTGGATGGGGAACTCGGAGGTCAGCCGGGCGGTCGTGGACAGGAACGGGTCCTCCTCGCCGGGCAGCAGCTTCTCCGAGGGCGGCACCTCCGCCGAGCCCAGCTTCTTGACGGTCGGCATGACCGCCACCTGCGGAGTCTCGACGCCCACGTCGACGATCTCGGTGGGGAACATCAGCACGGCCGGGTCGGCGTTCCAGTAGGCCGCGTCGAGTGCGCCGCGGGCCCGGTCGGCCTGGTCCAGACTGAGCACGCTGTAGTAGACGCGCCGGTCGGCGCCGAGGGCGAAGCCGACCACGGTGCCGTTGTGCCGGACCATTGTCGTGGAGGTGTACTCGCGGTCCTTGTAGACCTTGATCAGGTTCTTTTCGTACACGAAGTGAGCTCCTTGCCGATCACGTCCGCATCCAGGCGCTGGATGAGGCCGTAGCTGCTGTCGGTGTTCTTCGGTGCGCATCGCCTGTTCGAGCGGGTCGACGACCTTGTGGTGGAGGCCGTCGCGGCGGTACTTGTCCGGGACGAGGACGGGGTTGCCCTGGGGGTGAAGAGGGGTTCGCCGCCCTCGTGGCGTTGCAGGTATCCGGAGGGGCCCGGGTCGGCGCTTGAAGGAGGAGCCGGTGTGAGCGACCAGGTCGCGATGGGAACGACCCGGCCGGCACGGTGCTGGAGGTGGCGTCGCGCTCGTCCCCGGAGGAGATGCCGGCGGTCATGCACGCGGCCCGTATGATCTCGTGGACCTGCGTGGTCGTGGGGTCGGAGCGGTGGTGGGTTTCTGGGCCGGCGTTCTCGTGGGAGGCGCGAAGCCGCTGCCGTTCGCGGATGATGCGGCGTTCGAGCGCGTATGCCGCGCGGGGTTCGCGGCAGCTGTACTGGCCGTGGCAGATGGCGGTGGGATTGCCGGGTTTCCGCGGACCTTGCCGCGATCGCTGAGACCGACCGCACTGTCCCGGGGGCCTGCTTGATGTAGCGGTGTTCGGTGTAGCGCGAAGACGTCGGCCGTCTGCGACCGCGCGAGTGCGGGACCGGTGTCGGCGGGCATTCAGCGGCGTCCGATGGCGGGGGTGAGCGGCTTGGTCGAGTCGTCCAGGTGGCCGGATGGCCGCAGCCTGGCGGCGCGGGTGGTGTTCTGGCCCTGAGAGATCTCGGTCTCGTCCGGCCAGGCGCCGGAGCACTCCGGGCGCCGCGTGCCCAGGCCATCGGCCTTGACCTCCGCGACCGGTTCGGCCGTTCCCGCGCCCACCGGCGCGGCGATGGCCGGAACGCTCTGGTGGACGTCGCCGCCGGGGGAGAAGCTGAAGTCGACCCTGCTGTCGCGGGTGGCCGACAGGCTGGGGACGACCTGGCCGGCCTCGTTGCACGCCCGGCCGCCGTGGACGTCGACCCGTGCATCCCCAGCCGCCATCGCCGCCCCCTCGCCCGCCTCGCCGTCGAAGCACTCTCGACGATGAGCCCGACCAAGCGATAGGTCAAGACGATCATCCTGGCCACATCCGGCCATCCCCGAGCCGCCATCACGCCTGCTCAGGCACCACCGAACAAGTGGCGTACCCGACCACCACCCTGGCCGAGTGGTCGCTGGACAGCCTCGGATGGCTGGCCGCGCTTCTCGCGGAAGCCGGCCGCCGTCATCGGCTCGACCCTCCCCTCATGCTGTCAGCAACTGCTGACAGGTGAATCCGAGTCAGCTATCTACAGAGCACCGAACCCTTGCCGGTGATCCTCGGTCAAGGTCGGACTCAGGCGGGGGCGCGTCGAGTGAAGCGTTGAGTCCCGACGACTGACTGATTGTGAAACCTTGAGCGTCGGCCCCGTCCTTCCTTCATCGTCTGGACCGCCAACGCGTTTGCCGCTCTGGGCCTGCGTAGCCTGTACTTCTGCCTGGCCGGGCCGCTGCGCCGCTTCGTGCACCTGCACTACGGCCTGGCCGTCCTGCTCATCTTCGCCGGCGTCAAGCTGATCGGCTCGGAAACCCCGATAGCTGGAACAGCTGGAGTTCGGTGGCATCATGACCTCCTCCTTCCTCGGCCCCGCGCGGCTTGTGGCAGCTCTGGGAGGGGGTCATGGCTTCAAGGGCGGGATCGTCTCGATGATCGCTTCGACGGTTTTGGCGCGCAGATGCGAGCCGGACAGGCCAGGATGCTTCCGGCCTACGGACTCCTCCCATACCTTGGCCAGCCCCGAGCGGACCTCCAGCCAGACCAGGGCCATCCCGACCATCTTGGGCCGGAAGTCATCGGGCTCGATGCCCGCAGGGTTCACCATCAGGACGGCCTTGTCGAACGCCCAGATCGCCTCTTGGGGCTTGATCTCCATGGCGCGGATCACCGCCAAGTGCAGCAGCGCCCGCCAGTGCCCGTAGATGCAGGCCTTTTCGATCTCCATGTCCGCGAGGACCTGCGAGCCAGGAGTGGCAAGGCGCCTCTCGGCCTCCTGGTAGTGCTTCTCCCCGTCTGCGGCGTTGGTGAGGCGGACCTCCAGGAGGCGGCGTGCCGCCTGGACCCGCGCTTCCCACCGTCGTCGCTGCACGGCTGGGTTGGCTTCGGGGTCGACCGGCTTGGCTTCGGAGTCACCGGACACCAGCATGGCAACCAGCAGCACAACCCCGAGGAGCACCAACCAACCAAACGCGTCGTTCCAATCCTCGCCCACCTCGTCCACAGTAGAGGCAGGTCCATTCCGTGTGAACCGCCCCGAATCTCGTGTAGGCAAGCAGGCAGGGAGTCGCCGGCGTCTGAGCTTTGCGCGGATCCGCTGGCCGGGCTCGCCGACGCGCCACGTCTCGGCGACGCACGCTGCGCCCAGTGCGGGCAGGTGGGGGCTGCGGCCACAGGTCGGCGTCGGTGGCTTCGTCGTGGATGGTGTGCGTGGGCGATTCCCACCGATTCCCACCGATTCCCGCGAGGACGGGACCTTCGGCGCCGGCGAGTTCGGCAGCAACGGCATCATCCAGCTCTTCGCATCCGATCTGAAGGTGTCGATCCCGGTCGCGACCCACGCGATCATCGCCTATGCCATGGGGGGTGGTGGTCGGCTCGCCGGCCATCACCCTGCTCGCCGCCTGGGTCAACCGGCGCACGCTGCTGCTCGGCCTGGTCGCCCTGTTCCTGATCGGCAACGGGTTGTCCGCGCTGGCGCCGGACATCGTGCTGCTCGTCGTCTTCCGGTTCGTCGCCGGTAGCGTGCAGGGCGCGTTCTTCGGCGCCGGAGCGTCGTCGCGGCGTAGGTGTACGGCCCGGGCAAGGGCGGCAAGGCGTCCGCCACCGTCATGGGCGGCCTGACCATCGCCACCGTCGTCGGGTCGCCGCTCGGCACCTTCGTCGGTCAGAACGCCGGCTGGCGCACCATGTACTGGGTGGTGGTCGCCATCGGCCTGTTCGCCCGACTCGGCGCGGCAGGACGCCTCGCTCATCCCGGTCGCGCTCGCCGTCTTCGGCCTCGGCATGGCGGCCGGCAACCACCTCGGCGGACGCGTCGCCGACCGGTACGAGAACCGCGGCCTGATCTGAGGCTACGGCGCTGTCCTGGTACTGCTGGCGCTGATCGGCGTGGCCGGCGGCAAGCTGTTCGTCCTGCTGCCCTGCCTGTTCGGCGTCGGCGCGACCATGATGTTCGCGATCCCCACCATCCAGGTGCGGCTGACCGGCTTCGCACCGGACACCCCGACCCTGATGGGCGCGCTCAACCTGGCCGCGCTCAACCTGGCCAACTCGCTGGGCGCGATCGGCGGCGCCGTCACCCTCAATGCCGGCTGGGGCACCCTGTCCACCGTCTGGGCCGGGTTCGCCTTCACCAGCACCGGCCTGCTCCTGTACATCGTGACCGTCGCCCGGGTGAGGCCCCTTCGGCGTTCCTCGCCGATCGGATCACGGCAGTTCCTCTGATGTGGGGCGGTACCGGTTCACCGGCCGGGGATCCAGTCACCGTCACGGCCCCCAGACAGTCGCGATGAGCTGGGCGGCTTCGGCCGCCTGCCGTACCCCTTCGTCGTAGACCGGCGACCAGGCGGCACGGTCGTTGAGATCGCCGAGGGCCTTCTGCGCGGCCGGGTCCGGCGCGAGCCGTACCGCCGGTGCGTGCTGCGGCAGGTCCGCCGGGAACAGATGGGCCAGCGGCTCGATCACGATCATCGTCTGTACGCCTTCGGCGAGGTCGGCGTTGATGCCCGATCGGAGCGCGCCGTCCATGTAGCGCCGACCGCCGACGGTTATCGGCGGGGCGCCGGCAGGAAAGGCGGAGCTCGAAGCGACCGCCGCCAGCAGGGACACGCCGCTGGACCGCTCCCACACCAGCGGCTCGCCGGTGCCGGCGTCCACCGCGGGGATCAGCAATCTGCCCTCGGGCCACTCGGGTGCCCCGATCAGGAACTCCATCCGCGCCAGGTGCGCCTCCTCGGGCCCGGTCTCGGCGTCCAGCGCGAGACGGCCGACCCGGCGCAGGGCCGCAGCCGGCTCCAGTGTGGAGTCACCGAGGATGGCGAACACCTCGTTGAGCCGTTCGTGATCTGTCCTGACCGCGGGCTCGCCGTCCGCCTCGGGCAGTACCGCGAGCCGCGCCAGGTCCTGTCCCGTGGCCAGCGCCGCACCGACGATCGCTCCCGCCGACGTGCCGATGATCAGATCGGCCTTCGCGAGGTCGAACCCCTCGCGTCGCAACCCGGCGGCCAGCCCGGCCAGCCAGGCCGTCCCCAGCAGCCCACCGGGCCCGAGCACTACCGCTGTCTCTTGTCTCATGGCCACCAGCCTGCAACCCCAAGCCCACTTGAGGTCAACATCTCGTCTCCTGCTTCACGGGCGGGGCGTCAGCCCGGTGAAGAGCGCGTCGAGGACGCGGTCGACGTACTCGTGGGTCAGTGGCTCCTGGGTGATCAGCAGCCGGAAGTACAGCGGGCCGGACAGGATCGCCATCGCCAGATCGAGGTCGAAGCCGGGCGACAACTGGCCCTGGGCGCTGGTAAGAGGTCGTCACACGACCCAAACGATCCGCGGAACGCGCCTGCCGTCGACATCGCGGCGCCGAGCGCCAGCCCCATCCCCGAACGCCCCGGTCGGAACCTGCCTCGGCACCCAGACTGGGCGGGCGCAGGATCGAGGCAGCTCCTGACGGTCGTGCGCCCGCCCCTTGTGTCACGCCCGGGAAGCTGCGTCAACCGTCTTCCATGAGGTGCGCGAGGCGGTTCCAGGCGGGGGAGGAGACCCCCGGCAGGGACTGCGCGGCCAGCCGGGCGGCGGTGGGGTCGTCGAGGGCGAGGGATTCGGACCGGCTGGGGTGGCCGGCGAACCACGTCCGGGTGCGGTCGGCCAGGGCCGGCAGGCGGGGATCGTCCGGTGACCAGTCGTAGGCGGCGTCGTGTTCGAGGCAGAGAGCGCGGAACTCGGGGTCGTTCATGAGTTCGCGTTTCTCGCTGATCCACACGGCGGCGTGCTCGGGTGAGGTGGTCTGCAGGAGGATCCAGCCGTCACGTTCCAGGCGGATGTGGCGCTCGCTGACGCCGAGTTCGCGCAGGTCGTCGAGATAGCCGGCGACCTGCGGGGAGACGTAGAGCTGGTCGCCGTCGCGCAGCTGGGCGAGTTGGTCGCGGGTCCGCCGCAGCTGTGCGATGCGTTCCTGGAGGTCGTGGTCGATCTCGGCGATGGCCGAGGCGAGGGTGCCCGGATCGGCGTCGAGGAGGTCCTTGACGCGGGCCAGCGGCACGCCCGCACCGGCCAGGGTCCTGATCTTGATGAGGTCGACGGCGTCCTGCGCGGTGTAGCGCCGATAGCCGGAGGAGTCACGGTCGGGCTCGGCGATCAGGCCGCGCTGGTGATAGTGGCGGACGGCCTTGACGGTCACTCCGGCGTAGTCCGCGAGCCGGCCGATCGTGATCATTCTGGACATTCTTCCACTCGGCTGATGGGTCAGGCGCGCCGGGTCAGGCGGCCGCCGCCGTTGCGGAAGCGCGCTTGGCCGTCGCGGACGTCATGGTAGGAGACGAGCAGCAGGCGCAGGTAGCCGTCGAACGTCTCCGGCGGGTATCCGGCGGGCGCGAACAGACCGTCCCGGACCGGCACGTAGCGCTGCGGCGGGCCGGAGGTCGCGCCGCCGGTGAACCCGGAGAAGACGCGTTCCTGCGCGGCGTCCGCCGGTTCGTAGGTCACCCGCTCCTCAAGCTGGCCCTCGACGATGCTGACGTCGATCCGGAGCTGGTCGGAGCGGTAGGTGCCGACGTAGGGGGTGAGGTCGACGTCCTGCTCCTTCTCGGTGATCAGGGCGGGGATCCGGACGCCGAGATGCTCGCGCAGGAGCCACTGCAGCAGCCGGTCCTGCACCATGATCGCGCCGGGGGAGTTGCCGAAGGCGGTGAAGATCAGGTCGTGGTCGGGCACGACGCACAGGATGGACACGCCACCGGGGGAGGCGCCCGACATGGCCAGGACGGTCGTGTCGCCGAACGGGTAGCGCACCCAGCCCAGGCCCATGGGCGGGACGTTCGGGGTGTCCAGGTCGTGCCAGACGCGCTGCATCAGCGCGGTCGATTCGGCCGACAGGACGCGGCTCCCGGAGGGGGACACGCCGCCCGCCAGGTGGGTGCGTCCGAACGCGAGCAGGTCGGTGACGGTGCCGATGGGCGTGCCGCCGGCCGGGCCCCAGGTGTCGGGCAGGGTGAACATGCCCGTGGGCGCGGCCGTCATGGTGCCTGGGTCCAGGAAGTGGCCGACGGCGGTGCTGCGCAGGATGGCCTGCTCGGCCGAGGTGCTGGAGTCCTTCATGCCGACGGGCGCGTAGATGTCGCGTTCGAGCAGCTCGGGGAACGACAGGCCGGTCACCGCCTCCAGCAGGCGGCCCGCGACGATCATGCCGCCGTTGGAGTAACTGAGCTGCTCGCCGGGCTCGAACAGGGTGCCGCACCTGGTGGCCAGGCCCTCGACGTAGATCTTCAGGGCGTCGCGGCCCTTGGCGTCGGGGAAGTACAGGTCGGCGTCGATGCCGTTGGTGTGCGAGATCAGGTGCCGGACCAGGATCTTGTCCGCCGCGCCCGGCCCGCTCAGGGCCAGTTCGGGCAGGTACGTCACCACCTGCGCGTCGAGGTCCAGGACTCCCCGCTCGACCTGCTGGAGGACCAGCGTGGTCGTCAGGACCTTCGTGACGGAGCCGAAGAGGAACCCGGTGTCTTCGAGCATCGGCGCGCCGGTGGCGAGGTTCGCGGTGCCGTGGGCGACGACGATCTGCTCGCCGGCGTGATGGACGCCGGCCACGAACCCCGGGATGCCGTCGGCCTCGCAGTGGGCGGCGATCTGCTCGCGGATCCGGGCTGCGACTGTGTTCAGTGCGTTGTTGCTCATGCCGACCATCGTCGGACCCTGCCCCAGGGGCAGGGTCAAGCCCGCACGGCAACACCGCATCGTCGGCTCCCGGCGCGTGCTTCAGTGGCCGGCTGTTGGGGTGTGCCGGAGGAGTGGCTGTCAGGCTGGCCAAGAGCTTCAGCCGCTCTTCCGAGGTGCTCCCCGGTTCGGCGGTGTGGACGGCCAACCACGGCCTGGCGCTGCTGGGGGCCGACGACAGCGTCCCGGCGACGTTCGTCGCCCCCCCAACTGGTGATCTCCTACGTGCCGCCCGGGCCGCCGGCCGTTCCCCGGAGCATCCGCGTCCGCGCGGGTGACTCAGGCGCCCTCGTCACCTGGGACGAGCCCGCCGACGGGGGCAGCAGCGGAACCGTGCACTACGACATTGACGTACTCACCGGCGACGATCAGGTGCTCAAGAGCGCCGGCAGCACCGACCACGCCCTCGTCGTGTCCGGGCTGACCAACGGGTCGGCCTACACCGTCCGGGTCCGCGCCCAGACACCGTACGGCACCAGCGACTGGACGGCGCGATCGTCGCCGCCTACCCGTTCTCCTCGGTGCCGACCCCGCATCGGGTGCGGATCAGCGGCGGCCCCGAGGTCCACGCGATATGCGCCATCGACGCACTGGGTATGGCCGCGATGCTCGACAGGGACGGGAGGCCGGGACGTGACCGTGCACGCCGCAGAGCCAAGTACCGGCCGCCCGGTCACCGTCACCGTTCCCGCCCGCGGCGACCAGGTGAGGTGGGAGCCGGCCTCCGCCGTGGTCTTCCACGGCCAGCACCAGGAACAGGCCTGCTGTGAGAGCGCCGCCGCGGAGGTGCGCTGCGGCCACATCAGCTTCTTCGCCGACAGCGCGGCGGCACAGGCGTGGAGCCAGGCGCACCCGCAGGTGGCAGGGCGGCTGCTCGCCCAGCGCCAAGCCTGGGAGATGGGCGTGGACATCTTCGGCCCACTCATGCGCCTACAGCCGGAAATTGGACAGTGAATGGCCTGGGAACTGGTCAGGTGAAATGCCGACACTCGGCGGGCAGGTCCTGCGACCGTCCCACCGAGAAAGGCTGATCGATAGTGACAGAACGCGTACGCGTGGCGGTGCTGGCCGGCGGGCCGTCCGCCGAGCACGAGGTGTCGCTGCTGTCGGCACACGCCGTGCTCGACGCCCTGCCGAAGGAGCTGTACGAGCCCGTGCCCGTCATCATCGACCGCCAGGGCAGGTGGCCGGTGGAGCTGCGACCCGATCAGGTGGACGTGGTCTTCCCGGTGCTGCACGGACCGTTCGGCGAGGACGGCGTCGTCCAGGGGCACCTGGAGACGCTGGGCATCCCGTACGTGGGTTGCGGCGTCCTGGCCTCCGCCGTGGCGATGGACAAGGTCGCGATGCGGCGCGCGTTCCTGGCGGAGGGCATTCCTGTCACCCCGGGTGTGTGGTTCACCGAGCACGAATGGCGCGCCACCATCGACTCCTGGGGACTGGTGAAGTCGCTCGACTGGCCGATGTACGTGAAACCGTCCGGTCTGGGCTCCTCCATCGGCATCTCGCGTGTCACCACGATGGAGGAGCTGCGCGCGGGTGTGGAGCTGGCGCTGACCCACGACCGGTTGGTCATCGTCGAGCAGGAGGTAGCCGCGCGCGAGCTCATCTGCAGCGTGCTCGGCGGTCATGACTTCCCGGAGGCGTCGCTGCCCGGCGAGCTCCTCGTGCCAGGCGACTGGCTCGACTACGAGGCCAAGTACCTCAGCAATGCCGAGATCGCCACGATCCCCGCCGTCCTGCCTGAACGCGTGGCCGAGGACGTTCGCGAGACGTCGCTGCGCGCCTTCCGGACGATCGGCGGTTACGGCCTGGCCAGGGTCGACTTCCTCTACGAGGAGGAGTCGGGACGCCTGTACGTCCTGGAGATCAACACCATGCCCGGCTTCACGGCCCGTTCCGTCTACGCCAGGGCCTGGGCCGAGAGCGGTGTCCCGTACCCGGATCTGCTGCGCCGCCTCATCGACCTCGCGTTCGCCCGGAGCGGCAAGTGATCGCCAGAAGCAGGCAAGTGACCGTCAGGAGCGGCAAGTGATCGCCACGACGCTGGAGAGGATCGCGCAGGTCGTCGGCGCGAGCCTGCACGACGTGCGCGATCCGCGAGCGCTGGTGACGGCGCCCGCGGCAGTCGATTCGCGCGAGGTGGTGCCCGGCGGCCTGTTCGCCGCGACGGTCGGCGCCCGCGTCGACGGCCACGACTACGCGAGCCGTGCCGTCGCGGGCGGCGCCGTCGCCGTGCTGGCCTCGCGGCCCGTCGGCGTGCCCGCCCTCGTGGTCGACGACGTACAGCTCGCGCTCGGCGTGCTGGCCAAGCGCCTGCTCGGACGCATCAGCCCGACCGTGATCGGCCTGACCGGCTCCGTGGGCAAGACCACCACCAAGGACCTGCTGGCGCAGGTGCTCGAACGGCACGCCGAGACGGTCGCCACGGACAGGTCGTTCAACAACGAGCTCGGCCTGCCGCTCACCGTGCTGCGCGCCGATGCCGCCACCCGGTACCTGGTGCTGGAGATGGGGGCGAGCAGGAAGGGCGACCTGACGTACCTGACCGGAATCGCGCCACCGCAGCTTGGGCTGGTGCTCAATGTCGGCAGCGCGCACGTGGAGCGCATGGGGTCCGGGCCGGCCGACATAGCCGAGGCCAAGGGCGAGCTGGTCGAGGCGCTTCCGGCGGACGGGTTCGCGCTGCTCAACGCCGACGACCCGTACGTCGTCGGCATGGCCGGGCGTACCAGGGCCAAGGTCCTGCTGTACGGCGCGGCGGCGGGGGCACAGGTGCGGGCGGAAGGCGTGCGGATGGACGACCGCGCGCGGCCCGCGTTCGAGCTGGTGACGCCGGAGGGCAGCGCCCCGGTCACGCTCGACCTCATAGGCGAGCATCAGGTGGGCAACGCCCTGGGCGCCGCCGCCGTGGCCACCGCGCTCGGACTGGGCGCCGCCGAGATCGCCGAGGGACTGAACGCCGCCCGGCGGCGCTCCGCGGGCCGGTTGGAGATCGTCGAACGACGTGACGGCATCACCATCGTCAACGACGCCTACAACGCCAGCCCCGAGTCCATGAAGGCCGGGCTGCGGGCGGTGCGGGTGGTGGCGGGCGCCCGCCGTACCGTCGCCGTGCTCGGCGCGATGGGGCAGCAGGCGGACACCTCGCGCGCCCGGCACGCCGAGATCGGCCGGCTCGTCGCCGACCTTCGCTTCGACGTGCTGATCGCGGTAGGGGAGGGGGATCCGCTCGCGATGGCGTGGGCGGCGGAGTCCGCGAACCGGGGCGTGGCCGTCCACACGGTCGAGGACGTGTCCGGCGCCACCGAGCTGGCCGGCTCGCTGCTCGAACCGGGCGACGTGGTGTTCGTCAAGGCCTCAAGCGAGATCGGGCTCGGCGCCTGCGCCCGCGCGCTGGCCGACGCCTGAACAGCTTCTGTTCTGCCGAATGACCAGCCACCCTGTCAAGCCTTCCGGCGACGAGCCGGCGAAACGGAGTTCCATGCGCACCATCGGTCTTATCGGCGGGTTGAGCTGGGAATCGACGGTGATCTACTACCAGATCATCAACCAGCGTACCCGCGAGCACCTCGGCGGCAGCCATTCCGCCAACAGCCTCATCTGGTCGGTCGACTACACGACGGTCGAGGACCTCATCTTCGCCGACCGCTGGGACGAGGTGAGCACGTTGCTGACCGGTGCGGGCAGGCGGCTGGAGGATTCCGGCGCCGACGTCCTGCTCGTCTGCAGCAACACCTTCAGCCGGGTGAGCGACGACGTGGAGCGGGCCGTGGGCGTGCCGGTGCTGCACATCGCCGACACCGTGGGCGCCGAGATCCGCGCCAGGGGCATGCGCAAGGTCGGCCTGCTCGGCACCAGGTTCACCATGGAGGAGCCCTTCTACCTGGATCGGCTGGCCGCCCACGGCGTCGAGGTGGTCGTCCCGCGTCGCGAACAGCGGAAGCTGGTCCACGACGTGATCTTCGACGAGCTGGTGCGCGGGGTGATCAGGAAAGCGTCCAGGGACGCCTACGCGCGGATCATCCAGGACCTCGCGGACGACGGCGCGGAGGGCGTCGTCCTCGGCTGCACGGAGATCGAGCTGCTGATCAGTGAGAAGCACGGCCCGATCCCTGTGCTGCCGAGCGCCCGGCTGCACGCCGAGGCGGCGGTCGGTTTCGCCCTCGCCGAGTGATTCACGTACGGCTGGTTCCGTACAGCTCGCGGTGCCACAGGTCGGCGCAGACCCGTTCGATGCCGGCCGCCAGGTGGCGGCGGTAGGTGGTGAAGGGGATGCCGAGCCGTTCCGCGGCCAGCTCCTGCGTGGGCGTACCGCAGAGGAACGTGACGGACAGCGCCCGGTGGAACTTGACCGAGCGCGGGTCCTCGCTCAGGTCGCCGATCGCCTGGCGCAGCAGGTCACCCAGTGCCGTGGCGGGATTCCGCTCATCGGCGACCAGCCTGGTGCGCGTCAGGGGGGAGGTGGCCAGCTCGTCCGGCCGCGGCAACCTGCGCAACGCTCCGCGGACCGCGTCGGCGAACTCCTCCCTGGACAGCACCGCCAGTCTCGCCGCCGCGGCGCCAGGGCCGCTCGCGGGCCTCTTGACCATCTGCTCCAGCCACGCCTGCGCGGGCACCGCCCGCCAGTCATGAACGAACAGGCCGCCGGAGATGTCACGCATCCCGTGATACCGCTCCGTCCGTGCTTCGATGTACGACCAGGCCAGCCGTTCGGCCCGCAGGCAGTTGCCGAGCGCTCGCCACTGGATCAGTTCCAGCAACAGCGAGTTACCGCGGTACGGCGGAAGCACCCACTGCCTGCTGACCGCCAGGTGCTCACCGGCGCGCAGCGGGGTGGTGGCGCGCGCGTGCGCCCACGCCGCGGCCACGACGGGATCGGCTGCCAGCTCCTCCTCATCGAGCTCCGTCAACCGCAGCCACGCGGAGAGAGCCACCGGCGCGCCCGTCTCGGCGCTTCGATAGAGGCGGAACGCTTCCGGCTGACGCTCCACCCAGAATGCCGCCTCCTGTACCAGGATGCCGGCCTCCGACTGCGGCAAGGCCTCTTCCTGGAACTCGCCGTCGCCGGTAGGCGGCCCGTGGTGGAGATGGAGCAGTGCCGCCACCGCGCCGGGCACGTCCGCATCGCTCGCCGTACGCACCCTGTCCGCCACGCGCGCATGCATGCGCTCGTGCATCACCGTGTACGCCTCGGGGTCCCGCCAGCGCAGGTCCGCCTCCAGCAGCCGCCGGACCACGCCGTGCGGGAACAGCCCGAGACCGCTCGATTCGACGAACGGCAACCGCCGCAGCCAGCGGAACAGCGTCCCCGAGTCCTCGGGGAAGGCCGCCCGCAGTAGGTCCTCCGTCGTCGTGTACGCGTGCGCGCAGATCTCCAGGGCACGCCGGTGCGCGGCCGAGGGCAGCTCGCCCACCAGCTGATCCAGCAACTCGGCCACCAAGTCCTGATCAGGCCTCCATCGCCCGCCGTCCTTCGCCGCCACGGCCGCCCCCAGGAGCAGCGCCAGCGGGTGACCGCCGGCGAAGGCGAGCAGCGGCTCGTGCACCTCGGCCGGCACGCCGGCGGCGTCCAGCAGGGTGTGCGCGTCCGCGGCCCGCAGATCGCGCAGCGGCAGCACCTCCAGCGACCCCGCCCATGCCGGGTCCGCCTGCCAGCGCACATCCGGCGGGTTCCGTCCCGCGATCACCGCCAGCGCCCCCGCGGGCACCCGCGGCAGGAACCGTTCGCGCAGCCACCCCTCCAGGATCTGCACGCGGTCGAAACCGTCGAACAGCAGCACCGCGTCATCCGGGCAGGCCGCCGGGTCCATCAGGCGCTCGTCCAGCATGGACACGGGCCGCCCCGCCGTCTCGGCCTCGTCGGCGAAGCGCCGCAGCAGGGCCGACTTCCCGATGCCGCCCGGACCGTGCACGTACAGGACGCTGCGGGCGCCGCTGAACAGCGCCGTGGTGAAAACCGCGAGCTCCTCCTCCCGCCCCACGAACGCCATCTCGCGCGCCGCGCGCAGCCGCCGCCCCAGAGAACCGGACATGGATCGCTACCCCTTCTCGAAGAGGTGGTGCACGCCGGGGGCGCGGTATCCAAAGGTGACGCCGATGAGCCGGCCGTGACGCCACAGCGCCTCGGTGCGTGCCGCGGTGAACGCGGCCATCGCGCCGTCGGTGAGCCCGGCGAGGTTCTCGGCGGGGAATCGCATCCGCAACGCCCAGCGGCAGGCCAGTTCGCGGGCGCGGCCTGGATGGCGAACGAAGGCTGGCGGCGGCAGCAGCACGGCGAGCACCAGCGTGGCCGCGGCGTACAGCCTGTCAGGCCGGGGAGGGATGGTGCGTGGTTCGTCCATGACGAACTAGCATTGGCGCCAAATATGAGCGCGTCGTCCGCCGAATGTCACCGTTTGTCGACGGCCCCAGGCTGTGCGCCTCTCACCGTCGAGCGGACCGCTTCACCTGTGCGCAAGCCAGGACGTGCTCGGCGAACCGGGCGAACTGCCAGGACAGCCGGACGGCATCCTCCACTGCTGGGCTCGTGGCGTCACGCCGGGCCGCCCGCGTCACGGGGCGGCGGCCTGGCTGGTCCATGTCTCTCGCATGGTGACGCCTCATGCACCCCGACGCCTGGTCGGAGTCAGACGGTGGTGGCCGGCCGGCCGATGGCCTCGCGGGTGTGGTGTCCGGAGCCGGAAGAGGTCTTCAGGCGGGAGGTTCTGGCCCGCCACGAGCTCCCCTACCCGCCTCTTGCAGGGACGCGGGAGCCTGAGGAGGTCGTCCAGGAACTGGTCAACCCGCGCTCCCGGCCTGGGGTGAGGTCGTCGGCCAGGCATGTCTCAGGTCAGCGTGCTCTTGAGGATCCTGGCGACCCGGACGCGGTTGCCGCTGACCGGGAGTGGCCGGCCTCCATTTGGGGGACCTCATGGATGTGTCTGGTCTGGGCGCGTCAGCCATTGGAGCTCTCGGTGTCGCAACCGGTAGGCGGCCCTGGAGATGCGCAGCAGTCCGGCGTCCCAAGCTCAGCGGCAGAATGCTGCGAACCGCCATGGCAGCCGCCGTCGTGGCGCTGCGCACGCCAGGCTGATGGCCTACCTCGCGCCGCCGGCTCCGGCGATCGACGTTCTCCTGCTCACGAAAGTGGCTTACGGCGGCGCAGCAGCCCGACCAGCCGGATCGCGGCCAGCACGCCCACCCCCAGATGCGCGCACACCAGGACGATCTGGAAGATCCGCTGCCCGCCGGTGAGGTCGGCCGCGTAGCCTCCGTCGTAGAAGCCGGACATGAACGCCAGCACCCCCGCCACGACCAGCAGCCCGGCGGCGGGCGCGGCAAGCGCCCGGCGGCGGCTGGTTGCCCCCGCGACCAGGATGACCTGCGCGACCATCATCGGGATCGGCGCCGACAGGCGCGCCTGGGAGCCGAGCGCGTCCAGGAACGTGGCGTTCAGGCCGGCCGACAGCGAGATGACCGCGCCGGCCAGGTCCAGGGCGAGCAGCAGCCCGACCCCGGCGAGCAGCGAGACCTTCAGCGGCCGGTCGGTGGTGGTCGTGGTGGAGACGGACATGTTCTTCTCCTGAGGTCGTGGGGAACGGCCTCAAGGATGTGCGGGGCGGCCGCCGGGCGTCATGAGCCTCATGTCCCGACCCGGAGGGGACTTCTCGTCCCGTGACGGCGGGACAACCGGGTGGCACGATTCACTCCATGAAGGACAGATCGGTACGGCGTGCTGCGCTGGTCGGCGGGGTGCTCGTCGCCCTCGTGGTCGGCTCGCTGGCGGTCGAGCCGCGGCTGCGGGCGCTCGGCGTCACGGGGATCGTCGAGCGGTTCGACGCCTTCCGCGGTGTGGCGGCGCTGTCGTTCGGCGTGCCCGGGCTCTTCGTGGTGTCGCAGCGGCCGGGCGGGCCGGCGGGCCGGGTGGGCTGGGTGATGGTGTTCACCGGGTCGGCCCAGGCGGTGGGGCTGGCGCTCGGCACGTACGGGCTGCTCGGCATCAACCAGGGCGCCGAGGGCGGCGTCGGGGGCGGGCGGCTGCCGGGTGACGACTGGGCGATGTGGGCGTCCAACTGGTTGTGGATGCCGGCTTACCTCGTCGTGCCGACGGTCTTCCTGCTGATCTTCCCGGACGGGCGGCTGCCCTCGCGCCGCTGGCGGCCCGCGCTGGTGGCGGCGCTCGTCGCGATCGGGGCCAACACGCTCGACTGGATGCTGCGGCCGGTGCCGTACGAGAACGTGCCCGGCCTGTTCCCCGACGGGTACGCGGGCGTGCTGGCCGGTCTGCGCGGCCTGCCCGACGTGCTGGACGGGCCGGTCGTCGCGTGCACGGCGGGGGCCGTGGCCGCCGCGGTGGCCTCGCTCGCCGTCCGTTACCGGTCGTCGGGCGAGGAGGTGCGCAGGCGGCTCCAGTGGGTGGTGGCCGCCGCGCTGATCACGGTCGCGCTGGCCGGGGTGGCGCTCGTCGCGTCTTGGGGAGCGGGCGCGCTCGTGCTGGCGGCGGTGCCACTGCCGGTGGCGGTCTCGGTCGCGATCGTCGCCCACCGCCTGTGGGACCTGGACCTCCTGCTGTCGCGAGCGCTCGCCTTCGGCGCGCTCAGCGTCGGGCTGCTGATCATGTACGCGCTGGTCGCGTTCACCCTCGGTGGCATCGTCGGCGCGGGCGTGTCGGCGGTGCTCGTGGCGTTCGTCGTGCATCCCCTGTACGCCCGGGTCCTCGCCGCCGCCAACCGCCTGGTGTACGGCGACCGCGACAACCCGGCCCGCGCGCTGCGCATGCTCGGCACCCGCCTGTCCGGCGCCGGCGTGCCGGGCGAGTTGCTCGACCAGATGGCCGCGGAGGTCGGCAGGGTGTTGCGCGTCCACTACGTCGCGGTCGAGGAGTCCGGCGCGGTCGTCGCCTCCTGGGGCCGTCCGGGCGAGGTCGCCGAGACCGTGCCGCTGCTGCACCGGGGCGAGCCGGTCGGCGCGCTGCTGCTCGGCGAACGGCTGCGCCCGAAGGACCACAAGCTGGTGGGCGAGCTCGCCCCGCACGTCGCGGTGACCGTGCACGCCCACCGCCTCGGCGCCGACCTGGAGCGCTCGCACGGCCGTATGCTCGCCGCCCGCCAGGAGGAACGCGACCGCCTGCTGTACGAGCTTCACGACGGCCTCGGCCCCAACCTGGCCGCGCTCGCTCTTCAGACCGACCGCGCCCGCCGCCTCGTGGACACCGACCCCGCCAAGGCCAAGGGGGTGATGGACGAGCTGTCCAGGCGCATCCGCGCCACCGTCGAGGACGTCCGCACGATCGTCAACGACCTGCGGCCGCCGCCCCTGGACGACCTGGGCCTGGCCGGCGCGCTGGCCGAGCTCGGCAGGGGCTTCGCCGGCGACCTCGCGGTCGACGTGGAGGTGCCGCCCGACCTGCCCGTGCTGCCGCCGCCGGTCGAGCTCGCCGCTTACCGGATCGCCGCCGAGGCGCTGACGAACGCCGTACGGCATGCCATGGCCTCCCGCTGCACGCTCACGCTGCGCGCCACCGACACCCTGGAGCTGCGCGTGCAGGACGACGGCGTGGGCGTCGGCGCGCCCGTCCGGCGCGGGTTCGGCCTGGCCTCGATGCGGCGCAGGTCCGAGGAGCTGAACGGCACGTTCGAGCTGGTCACCGGCTCGGGACCGGGCACGCTCCTGCTCGTCAGACTCCCGCTGGCGGCCTGATGATCAAGGTCATGGTGGTGGAGGACCACCCGGTGTTCGCCGAGGGCCTGGTCGCGCTCCTCGGCGACGCGCCGGAGATCGACGTCGTGGGCGTCGCGAGCACCGGCGAGGCCGCCGTCGACCTCGCCGGACGGGTCGCGCCGGAGGTGGTGCTCATGGACCTGCACCTGCCGGGCATCAGCGGCGTGGAGGCGACCGCCCGCATCCTCGCCGACCGGCCGGAGACGGTCGTGCTGGCGCTGACGATGCTCACCGACGACGAGAGCGTGCTCGCCGCGATCCGCGCCGGGGCCCGCGGCTACCTGCTGAAGGAGTCGACCGGCGAGGACATCGTACGCTCGGTGCGGGCCGTCGCGGCCGGGCAGGTGGTGTTCGGCGCCTCTACGGGCGAACGCCTGCTGTCGGTGCTCGCCACGACCGCGGCACGCCCGCGCCCGCTGCCCGAGCTGACCGACCGCGAGATGGAGATCCTCGACCTGGTCGCGGTCGGTCTGAACAACCAGGCGATCGCGAGGCGGCTCGTGCTGAGCGAGAAGACCGTGCGCAACCACGTGTCCAACATCTTCGCCAAGCTGCACGTCTCCGGCCGTTCGGCGGCGGTTGCCCGGGCCCGGGATGCCGGGCTCGGCTCCGGCTGATCATCACCGACTTCCGTCCGCCCGCGAACCCCCCTGGCCGGACACCTGACCGTGCGGGTGCCGATCAATCATCCGGCCAGGTAAGCCGCATGCCGATACTCCTTCAGGATGCGCCCAAGCCGATCGCCATGATCTGGGCCGGCGCGGCGTCGGGGTCGGGAAGCGGTGAGAGCGGAGCTGCCTGGCACAGAGCCCGATGCGGTCGGTGTTCGTTGTAGAAGGCTTCGAACTCGCGCAGCGCGTGCAGAAGGTTCTAGGACCGTCAGAACGTACAGGCGGCCGCCGGTCAGGGTGCGGACTTCGAAGCAGTCGCACGCCAGCAGAGCGCCGGCTTGGCTGCGCAGGAACGCGGCCCAGGCGGCGGCGGTCCGCTCGGGAGACGGATCAATGTCGTGCGCTTTGCGGATCTCTCACACGGTGGAAGCAACAACCTTGATACCGAGCGCGGCCAGCTCACCGTGAATGCGCCGGTAACCCCACGAACGTTCTCCCGTGCCAGCCGCAACACCAGCAAGCGGATGGACCGGATAGCACGAGGGACGTCCACGCCCGCGAGGCGCGCTGGCCGCGGCGCGACGGCACCGCAGCAGATCGCGGTGCCAGCGCAGGACGGTGTCCGGGCGGACCAGCAACCCAAGGTGCCGGAGGCTGTTCGTCGGCAGGCGGTGAAGCAGCCCAGCGAGAAGGAACCGATCAGTCGGCGTGAACGCGGGCGTGGTCACCTGCCGCTGCGTCACCATCAGCTGGTGCCGCAACACCAAGATTTCGATTTCCTTGTCACGATCGGTTAGGGGGAGCCTCCATGACCTGCACGGATGAATATTCGGCACCCGCAAGACCAGGAACTTCGCATCGCGCGGTTGTATATCAGTGTCTCCACGGCGCCAACGGATGGGGTTGGGGACCCGCTGGGGACCACACGCCATGCTCGCACTTGCGCAACCCTCAGGAGGGTGAACGGTGAACTCGCCGTGAGAGTGCGTTTGACGTGCGGAAACGCGTACACCCATGTTCTGGGGGGTCAAGGGGGCGCAGGTTCAGATCCTGTCGTCCCGACGGTTGCGAAAGGCCAGCCAAATTGGGTGAAAGCCCAGGTCGGCTGGCCTTTTCTGTTGACTGCTCGATCCTGATCGATGATCTGGACTGCTTTCAGTTTAGGACCAGCCCCCCGAGAGGTGGGCGCTGAGAGCGTTACCTGCGGCGGCGATGGAAGCGCCGAGCGTGATGCCGACAGGCGGCAACACGGGTCGGGACGCCATCAGGCCACCTCGCCGGGGTCGATGCGGTGGTCGGCGGGCCACTGCTGCAGCTCGTGCATGTCGTAGAGGGTCAGGCGCGTTGTGATCCGGACGAACGGTGGTCCCTGGGGCGGCTTCGCCGTGCGCAGCGGCGGAGGGTTGACGGGTCGACGGTGAGAATGGCTGCGACTTCCTCGGTCGTGCGCCAGGCGCGTGGCACGTCGTTGTCGTGCGGGTCTACGGTGGGTACTGCGAGGTGCACCCACCCGGCGCTCCTCGGCGGGACTGGTCGTTCGCTTGCTACATCAGCCCCGTCTCCGGGGTACGGCCTCGATCCGACCACAGGCGAGATCTCCACGACGGTCGTCGACATCGGCCGCCGCGACGACGGTGGCGGTGAGCGCGACCCCGTTCTCGATCAAGTCGGCCGGCCAGGTCACCAGGTGGCACTGACCAGGCAGAGTCGGAGCCGATACCGGCCGGGCTTGTTCCGGGCGCAGTGGCCCCGTGATTCGTCCGGCCCGCCGCCGACCGCCGGTCAGATCACCAGGCCGCCGGAGACACGCAGGTTCTGACCCGTGATCCATTGGGAGTCGGGCCCGGCCAGGAAGGCCACGACGTTGGCGATGTCCTCCGGGCGTCCCAGCCGTCGCAGCGGCGTCAGGGACACGGTGTGCTCGATGGCCTGCTCCAGATGCTCTCCGGCGGCGGCGCGCATCATGTCGGTCTCGGTGGCGCCCGGGGACACGCTGTTGACGGTGATGCCCTGCGGGCCGAACTCGCGGGCGGCGACGGCGGTGATCGACTCCAGTGCCGCCTTGCTGGCGAAGTACAGGGCCAGGCCCGGCACCGCGCCGGTCGAGGAGATGTTGATGATCCGTCCCCCCTGGCCGAGCCTTTCGGCGGCGGCCTGGATGACGAAGAACGGGCCCTTGGTGTTGACGGTCATCGCCTCGTCGAAGTCGCTCTCGGTGGTGTCGCAGATGTTCCCCATCGGATTGATCGCCGCGTTGTTGACCACCACGTCCAAACCGGTCAGGTTCCGGTCGACCTCGCCGAACAGGTGCTTCAGGTCCTGCATGCGTCCCTGGTCCGCTCGCACCGCGATCGCCCGGCCGCCGAAGGCCGCCACTTCGGCCACCACGTCCTCGGCCGCCGCCTGGTCGCGCTTGTAGCTGAAGACCACCGCCGCGCCTTCACGAGCCAGCCTCACCACGATCGCTCGCCCGATTCCCCGCGATCCGCCGGTCACCAGGGCCGACTTGTTCTGCAACGTTCCCATGCCAACTCCTTGCCTTCGGCGCTCCCGGTGGGAGCGCCTCTTGGCAAGGGGTCGTGGCACGCGTGTCGTTTTCGACATCGGCGCCAGAGAGTTCTGGGAAAGGGCCGGCGGCTGGTTCAGGCGCGGTGTGCGGCAGCGCGGCCGGCTCAACGGTTGCGGCCTCGACATGGGCGAACTGGACGGCATGGACTTCTTCGAACGCGGCGGCGGGCCTGCTCGCTGCGGACGTGGTCGACCAGGCGGCGCGAGGCGACGGTGATCAGCCAGGCGCGCAGGTGGTCGGGGTCGGGGGCCGGCCGGTAGGGGCCTTCGGCCGCCGTGACCACGCCGCCGCGCAACCGGACGACGGCGCTGATGGACGGATCGGCGAAGAGCTGCGCGCTGATCAGTTCCCCTGCCTGCCCCGCCGCGGCCAGGAACTCCTCATGGCCGAACCCTTCCCCCGGCGGGCCCGATCCGTTCACATGGACGTTCAGCAGGAACGTCACGGCGGGCTCAGCCGGAGAAGACCACGGGTCGCACTTCGACGCCCAAGCCCTCGACGCGGGCGTCGGGGATGAGCGCGGCGATCTCCAGGGCGCGTTCCCTGCTGTCGCATTCCACCAGGTAGTAGCCGCCGAGGTACTCCTTGGCCTCCAGGTAGGGGCCGTCGGTCACGACGGGGACGCCGCCCCTGACCGTGACCACGGCCGACTGGGCGGGGCCGGCCAGCGCGACGGTGCCGATCATCTCCCCGGACTCCTGGATGCTCTCCATGAACGGGCCGTGGCCGCTCATGACCTCGTTGCGCTGCTGTTCGGTCAGCGCGTCCCAGACCTGCGGGTTGGCATGCATGATCAACATGTACTTCATGTCGTCGTCTCCTTCGGTGCTCGTGCGTGGCGCCCCCTGGCGGGTGCCGTTCTTCCGTGAGTCGGAGCCGCTTCGCGGTTCTTGCGCCCCCGTGGACAAGAACTTTGTTCTAGGGCGTCTCGCCGGCGGCGCTCGATGGCGTTGGTCAGCCGTTCGCGCGCTCCTTGTGGATCCACTTCTCTTCCGGGTAGTTGGGTAGCCACGCCTCGGCGAACTCCACCGGGTTGTCCCCGACGACGTCGCGCACGCGATCCCGTACGCCGCGCTCGGCTCGAACAGGTCGGCCAGGTCGTCGAGCATCTGCAGCAGGCTATCGGCCTTGCCGGGCCCGAAGTACTGCATGTGGCGGATCACCGTGGTGTTGTCGCCGCCGCTCTCGCCGCGTTCGTGCAGACACCTTGGGATGGCGCGATCCAGCTCTTCAGCACCCGCACGAGCAACGGCTCCAGAACAGGACCGAGCCCTTCGTCGACAGGCGGAGGATCCCGTTCCACCGTCGGCACCCGTTGCTGAACTCAGTCGGGGCTCGACCGGCTTGTCGACGCGCCGGGTGGAGACGCCGAGCAGGTAGGACGTGGCGACCACGCTGATCAGCGCCTGCTCGGCCCGCCTGCGGCGCTCCAGCAGCCTCGAAGGATCACTCGATGGCCTTCTTCATTTCACGACGCCACGCCTGTGACCAGGCCAAACTCGTACACCACTCCGTGGACGCAACCCCCGCACCATCACGCCGCATCGACGCGATCGCGACGGGGGTGTGTCTTCCGTCCGGCTCCTGCCGCGCCGCCCGACTCCTTTTCCGTGATCAGCTTGTCGTGGCCGCCGGCCGCCAGGGCGTCATGCGTGCTCGACGCGGTCGTCTTCCCCATCCGCCGGCTGCTCACTTCTTGATCCGCTCGGCGATCTTCTCCTCGATGAGGTCGGCGAGTCGTATCTCATGCACGGTGTACTCGCGGGACTCGCCGTGTTCCTCGTAGGTCCTGATGCCGTCGCCGAAGCGGCGCCGCACCGCCTTCAGCGCCGGTCCGACCTCGCGGGAAGCCGCCAGGGCCGCGGGCGGCATGCCCAGCAGCACCTCGAGCAGGAGGCTGAAGCCTTCCGTCTCGTCGTCCTTACCGTGGACGACGAGGTCGGCCCGCCGTCGGACCTCGGCGGCGATCGTGTCGGCCGTCTCCGGGAGGCCGATCGCCTGTAGGGCCGCCTCCGCCTGGTGCCGGGTGTCCCGGTGGATCTCCTCGTCCTCCAGCACGGCCAGCAGGGTCGGCGTCGCGGGGGCTGCGGCCGCACCGGCCCGCTTGAGGGCGTACATCAGCCGGTACTTGGTCGACTCGTCACGCCACCAGTGGTCGGCGTCGTCCCGGGCCGGGAAGGGAAGGGCGCGGAACGCCGCGTGCACCGCCGGGACCGCGGCAGCGCCCCGTTCGCCCAAGGCGGCCGAGGTGAGCACGGCGAGGAAGTTGCCGATCTCGGGCAGGCTCGCGATGAGCTCCTCCGTCGTGGGGGCGTCCTCGCCGGTGAAGTGCGCCAGCAACCGCCCTGCAGAACCATGATCATCGTGGCGATCGAACATCCGGTAGAGGGCGGTGGTGGCCGCGCCCTCGTCGTTCTCCGCCAGCGCGATCACCGCGGCCTCCCGGGCCCCTGGGTCCGCACCGGTCACGATCAGCTCCGCCAGCGCGTCCGCGGCCGCCTCGCTCCAGGCCGCGTCGAGGTCGATCGAGGCCAGCTCACGTACTGCGGCCAGACTCGCCGTGCCGTCGTCCCAGTGGTGGCGGATGTCGTCGAGCTGGGTTTCCACGTCACCGCCGTCCATCTTCCAGGAGGGGCGGCCGACGCGTTGCGGTACGAGTCCGGCATGGTCGGACCAGTGGAGAACGTGGACCTGGCCTCCGCGCCCGCCGATCAGCCAGCACCGCCCGTCCGGCGTACCGGCCACCACGACAACGAACCGTCCCGCCCGCCGAGCACCACCAGCGGCCGGTCCGGATGCGCCGCGATCGCCGTGGGCCGGGCGGGCGGAGTGAACGCGGTCACGACCATCCCGGTCTCCGCATCGAGAACGACCACCCGGCCACGCCGCGGGGACACCATGAGCCGCCACAGGTCGCAACAGCGCGTCAGCCGCTGATCCGCCGCGTCGTCTTTGCCACCGAAGGCCCACACGACCTCGGCATCGGCGTACGGTCTCTCCCCGGGAGGCCGGCGCCGGGCCTCGATCAGTCCTCTGTCACCGCTCACGACGATCAGTCCGGAGCCGGTGCGTCCCAGCGCCGCCGGATCACGCCGATCGCTCAAGCCGAAGAGGCCCGGCCATCGAAAGTCTCCGCACTGCCTGAGCACCGCATCCCGGTCTGCGGATGTGAGGAGCCGCCCGCCGTCCCAAGGAAGCCGTCGCCATTCCAAGGCCTCGGCCGCCACCGTCCACAGCGAGGCCGGTCCGTCCGTGGTGAGCAGTTGGGGCCGTCTGGCGTCGCCGATGAAGGCGGCGTTCGTCACGGGTCCGTCCTGCAGGCCTCCCACATAGGCGGTGAGCAGGCCATGGCGCAGATCCCACAGCCGGATCTCGCCGGAGCGCGCGCCGGTCGCCCCCAGCCGTCCGTCTGCGGAGACCGCGACCGCGGTGACGGCGGTGCCGTGGTCCTCGGACGGCCTCGAACAATGATCATCGTCGCCGGGCATCCCCGAGAGTTAGCACATCTCCGGCATCTCTGGGCCAGGAACAGCTGCAGCCCGGTCTCGTCGCTGTCGGTCATCCTCCGCGCTACGCCGCGCGCAGTTCCTGCTCGGAGATGGTCCGCTTGAACCGCGGGTAGGCAGTCTCGTCGATCGAGGCCATCAGGCACAGCCTTCCCCGTCACGGGAGGTCGGCGCCGATATTGAGCGCCCCAACCTCGGTCCCGCAGCGGGAATGCCCATGTGTATCGTCTGCACGTCGACAATCCCGATCCCGACGTCGTCGAGTGGCCTCGACCAGCCACAGATCGGTGCTCTCGCCTTCGTGGTGGCGGCCGGTCTGCGTCGGCCTGCCGGCCGCGCTGGCTGGACCGCTGCTCGCCTCGGGTGAGGAACTGCACGCCACCGGAGGTCTCGGTGGAGAGCTTCCCTTCGTGCTCGAGCGGCACCGCATCATGTACGGCATGCAGATCCGGGTGGACGGCGAAATGACCCCCAGGCGCCAAGTGGCTCTGTGATGGCTGCGGTCACGAACGATCGGGAAACTGCCGGTCTCGGCTATTCTTGATCTTGACCCCTAACCTGGACCTCGGAGATGAGTGTTGACGGCTGCACAGCCTCACCAGGTCGACCCCCTCGAAGCAGTGGCGTGCCTGTTCAGGTTGTGGCTGCCGGGTTGGCGGCTCGCGGTTGTCGGAGGCGAGGCTCCCGAGGGGGAGTGGATCTCCGCGCCTTCCCTGATCGAGGTGACGGAGTACGGGGCGTTCCCGGGAACCTTCATCGGCCCCGGTGGGCAGCGCCACCCGGTGGCCGTCGAGTGGTTCGACATCGATGACCCGGACGAGACCTCCGACAGCCCCCTGGGCGCGTCCTGGGGCCTGCCCGCCAAGGGTGCGGAGCAGACGTACGAGTCCCTCGTCGGAGCACTGGAATCCGGCGGCAGCCTGAACCGGCGAGGCCGGGCACTGGCCGGATACGCCGCCGGCTACCTCGCCGCAGACGCCACGGACCTGCTGCGGATCGAGGCCGCCGCCGAACCGGGCGGCCCCGTCCTTGATGATGAGCTGCACCTGCTGGTGCGCAGGTGGAGGAGGACGTGGCGAGTGTCGCTGGGCTCCGCCCCGATCGTCTCCGATGGCCCCATCGAGGCCGATTACCGAATCGCCGGTGTCACGGCGCTTTTGAGGCAATTCCTCACTGTCAACAACACCGACGCGGTGTCATTCGAGGTGAGTTTCGGCACACACGACGTCGATCTCGACGTCTCCGATCCCTACGACGCCTTCCGGACAGGCTGGTCAGGAGACGGGCACTGGCTGATCGCCGAAGAGGGCGACGACGAGGACGACGACGTCCTCTGGCCGCTGGACGCAGCCTCCCTGGAAGCCGTGCTGACCGAGTCGGAACGGAACATCGTCCAAGCGGCCCGGGCCACTGGCACGCTCTGGGAATTCGACGATACGACCCCCGAGATCCCCGGCGACGAACTCGTCTCCTGGCTGGCCCGCGACCTCTACGAGACGATCGCCAACGGGGTCACCGGCACTTCCGGACCCCTACTCGCCTTCGCCAAGAAGTTCCCCCTCGACGAGGTTCTGTGCGGCGAAGGGGATTCATGCCTCCTCCTGGTCGGCCCGGAGCGCACTGCCCTCGTCCACGTCAGCTGACCGTCGCCGGCGAGCACACCACCCCGGGCCGCTTCTCGCGTGCACAGCCGTGACGGCCCTGCCTGCCCTTCAGCGCAGGAACCGACGGTCCACAGCAGGATGGTCTCGCGCCGCCAAGGAGGGTGCTCAGCGGAGCCGGCGGACGGAACGACCGGGCCGGGCACCAGTGGGCCGACCCTCATCGATCACCCAGGTGCCGGCCACCATGACGAAGGGGATGCCCCGCGGGGGCCGCCGAGGTTCGTCGTACGTCGCCACCTCGCCGACCGTTTCGGGGTCGAAGAGCACGAGGTCGGCCAGGTAGCCAGGCTTGACCAGGCCACGGGTGGCGAGCCCGAGGCGGCGGGCGGGCCGTGACGTCATCTTCGCGACGCATTCCTCCAGCGTCAGCAGGTTGAGTGCACGGACGTAACGGCCGAGAAGGCGAGGGAAGGTGCCCCACGCGCGAGGGTGCGGCCGAGTTCCCGCGAGCAGCCCGTCACTGCCTACCGTGTGCGCGGGGTGGCGCATGATGGCACGCACGTTCTCTTCGTGCCCTACGTGCTGGAGGCATGTGGTGCCGAGCCGGTCGCGGACGAGCAGGTCGAAGTACACGTCCGCGGCCGCTCGTCCCTCCCGTGCGGCAAGGTCGGCGAGCGTGGCGCCCACGTGGGGCTGGTTGGCGGGATCCCGGACACCGCTGATCCGGACGGCGCTCCAATCGACCGGTACGCCGTGGCACCCGTCGGAGCCGCGCTCTTCCAGATCCCGTCGGAGCCGCATACGAGTCGGGAGGTCCTGCAACCGGTCGATCAACGCCTGCGGACCGCCCTCGGCCGCCCAGCTCGGCAGCAACGCGGCAAGAGTGGTCGAACCTGCGGTGTAGGGATAGCTGTCCATGCTGATGTCGCAGCCGTCGGAGAGGGCGTCGTCGATCAGGCGCAGGAGGTCGGCGGCGCGTCCGGCGTTGTCGGGAAAGTTCATCATGGTGTGCGCGAGGTGGAGGGGGCAGCTTGAACGCCGCGACACCTCGATCATCTCGGCGTAGGCGGCGAGGGCGTCCCGGCCGTAGCTGCGGTGGTGCGGGCTGTGGTAGCCGCCGTGGGCCGCGACCACGCGGCACAGTTCCACCAGTTCCTCCGTGTCGGCGTACATGCCGGGCGGGTAGGTCAGGCCGGACGACATGCCGACGGCTCCCTGCCGCATTCCCTCGGCGACGAGTTCGCGCATCATGTCGAGTTCGCCGCTGGTCGGTGGCCGGTTCTCCCAGCCGAGGACGAGCGCGCGCACCGTCCCATGCGGGACCAGGTAGGCGGCGTTGACCGCGATGCCCTCGTCCAGCCGGTCGAGGTAACCGCCCACGGTGCGCCAGTCCCAGTCGAGATCTTCTGGATCGCCGTTCCAGCCGGCGAGCTGGATCCGCAATTGCCGGAGAGTCGTGTCGTCGACCGGCGCGTAGCCGAGGCCGTCCTGACCGAGGACCTCGAGCGTCACACCCTGCGCCGCCTTCGCCACATGATGCGGGTCCGTGAGGAGGGCGAGGTCGGAGTGCGCGTGCATGTCGATGAAACCCGGCGCCAGTACGAGCCCGTCGACGTCCATCACGCGTCCGGCGCCCGCCGTTGCCTGCCCGGGTTCCGTGATTTCGGTGATCACGCCGGCCTTCGTGACGACGTCGGCGCGGTATGAGGGCCGGCCGCTGCCGTCCACGACCCGGGCGCCCCGGAAGGTGTAGTTCACGAGTCCATCACCTCAGAACAGCGTACGGATGTGGTCGACGACGACGCCGTCCTCGACCACGGGGATCAAAGGCCACTTGTCGAAGACCGTGCAGGGGTGCGAGAGGCCGCAGCCCACCCAGTCGCCGACCTGGAGCTGCGTGTCTCCCGCGACGGCGACAAAGGCGTGTTGATCGTTGAGTGATACGACCTTCAGCCCCCCGGCCGGCAGCGAGCAGCCATCCGAACGGCGGATCTCGCGGGGGACCGGCAGCCCCACATCGAAGGAAGCGTCCCTCTTGCCGAAGTCCAGCAGCGCCAGGCCCGGCTCAGGGCGGGAGATCACCTGGCTCCACAACAACGGCGCGGGTCGCAGCGCGTCCGCCGTCACGCCGCGTGCGGACGGCCCGACCCCGGCATAGAAGCCGTCGTCATGGGTCACATATGCGCCGCTGCGCAGCAGGACGCGCGTCGGCTGGGACAGGAGCCACGGCCCGGCCAGTTCCTCGGCCACGATGTCGAAGTACGCGCTCCCGCCCGCACTCACCACGATCTCCTCCGCCTGCTCGAACCGGCCTTCGGCATCGAACTGCCGGGTGAGCCCGCCGAGGGTTCGCAGGTAGTGCCTGATGCTACGCAGGGCGGCCGGTGTGGCCTCGTGCGCCACGATGCCTTCGTAGCCGGACACGCCGACGAGGCGCAAGGCCGCGCTCTCCGCGACCGCGTCCGCCACCCCTCTGGCTTCCGCCACGGTACGACAGCCCGCGCGGCCGCCCGCCGTGCCGAATTCCACGACGACGTCCAGCGGTCGCGAGCGTGGTCGCGAGCGCAGCACCTCGTCCATCAGGGCGACCCCGCGCACGGAATCCACACAGCAGACGAAGACGAAGCCGGGATCGGCGGCGAGCTCCGTCGCGATCCAGGAGAGCGCGGCGGCGTTGACCAGCTCGTTCGCGAGGAAGATCCGTGAGATCCCGAAGGCACGACAGGCCCGCACCTGCGTGATCGTGGCGGCGGTCATCCCCCACGCGCCGTGGGCGGCCTGGCGGGCGAACAACTGCGGCGCCATGGACGTCTTGCCGTGCGGAGCCAGGTCAAAGCCATGCTCGGCCGCGAACCGGGCGAGCACGGCGATGTTGTGCTCGACTGCCGCGCGTGACAGGGTCAGCACCGGCGTCGTGAAGCCGGCCTGGAACAGGTCGAGGCGGGCCTCGGCGAGCTCGCCCACGCTCCGCCCCTGCGCCGTGGCGGGCAGGCCCTTGAAACGCCAGTCGACACGCTCCGCGTACAGCGCCGCAAGCGCACCTGCATCCATGTGAAACACTTCGGTGAGTCCCCGCGCTCGAACATCCGTTGGTAGTGGCCATGTTGATCAATGACGTCCGCCCCGAATGGCTCGTGTCCTTCCTCGCCATCGTCGACTCGGGAAGCTTCAGCGCAGCCGCGGCCACGACTCACCGTTCACAGCCCCGCGTGAGCACCCACGTCGCGGCGCTGGAACGCGCCGTGGGGCTCCAGCTTCTGGACCGCCGTCGGCGGCCGGTGGCGTTGACCGACGCCGGCCGGGCGTTCGCCGCGCACGCCCGAGAGGTGGTGGCCGCCATTCACCGCTGCGAAGGTGAGATGGACAAGTTCCGCGAGGCCAGCCGCGGCCTGGTCACCCTCGGCTGCTACCCGAGCGCGAGCGCGCTCTTCCTGCCGAAGCTGCTGATCGAGTTCCAGCGCCGGCACCCGGGAGTGCAGGTGGTCCTCGTGGAGGAGTCGACCCTGGAGCTCGGCGCCGATCTGTTGTCGGGGAGTGTGGACATCGCCGTGCGGCCGGTCATGCCGGTACTGCCGGAGGGAAGCACCGAGCGCGTGCTGCTCTGGGAGGAGCCGCTCGTCGCGGTCATCCCCGAGCGGCACCCGCTGGCCGACCACCCGGGCGATCTGCCCCTGGAGATCCTCACCCGCGAGCCGCTGATCACCATCGGGAGGTCAGACCTTCCCGAATCCGGGAACTTGGAGACCTATGCGGCCTTTTCCCAGGTCGGCCATGACATCGAACCCGTACTCATGACCAACCAGCCGCAAACGCTGATCGCCATGGTGCGTACCGGGCTCGGGATCGGGGTGACGAATCTTCTTGCCGGCCACTGCTCCGACACGAACGGTGTCCGGCTCAGGCGACTCGCCGGAGCCGCTCCCCGTCAGGTCGCGGTGCACTGGCCGGCCGACCGGCCTCTGTCCACGGCCAGTCGGCTCATGCTGGACGCGCTCAGCCGCGAGCCGCTGCCCGATGGCACACATCCGCCGCGAACCTGAACCTCAGTACTCCTCGCCGAGAATGTCGGCGGTCATCACGGCATTGCCCGCCAGAAGACCGCCGTCCACCGTCAGCGCCGTGCCGGTGATCCACGAGGCCGCGCTCGAGGCCAGGAACAGCGCCGCGTCCGCCACGTCGTCCGGTTCACCGATCCGGCCGAGCGGATACCAGCGAGCCAGCCGCTGGTGAACGGCAGGGTCCTTCGCCAGGCGGCCGTCCCAGAACGGGGTCCGGATCGTTCCGGGGGCGATGAGGTTGACGCGTATCCCGCGCGGCCCGTAACGCACCGCCAGAGCCCTGGTGAGGCTGAGCAGTCCGGCCTTGGCGGCGCTGTAGAGATCGTTCCCGAAGTACGAGAACCCGTTCACCGAGCCGATGTTGAGGATCACTCCGCCCTCGCGCTGCAGCATGCAGGGAAGCACGGCCTGCGAGCAGAGGAACGGCCCCTTGAGGGTGACACCCACATCGAGATCCCACTCGCGCTCGGACAGGTCCAGAAACGGCAGATCCAGCGTGGACGCCGCGTTGTTGATCAGGACGTCGATCCCGCCAAGAGCGAACTCGACCTCTTCGATCAGACCGTGCACGGAAACCGTGTCGGAGACGTCCACGGTGAAGGCCTGGGCCCGGTGCCCCAAGTCGCTGATCGCCTTCGCTGCCTCGCTCGCGGCATCACCGTTGATGTCGGCCACCGCCACGGTGGCCCCCTCGGCGGCGAAACGTTCTGCCAGGTTCCTGCCGATACCGGAACCGCTGCCGGTGATCAGGACGACCCGGTCGGTGTAGCGATGAATCGTCATACTCTCGTTCTTCTCCTTGTGTGCTTCAGCGACTCAGCCATCCGCCGTCCACGACGAGGACATGGCCGTTCACGTAGTCGGAGGCCCTTGAGGCGAGGAAGACCGCGGCCCCGGCGATGTCGTCGGCCCTGCCCCAGCGGCCTGCCGGAATGCGATCCAGGATCTGCCGGGAGCGTATGCCGTCGTCCTGGAGCTCCTTGGTGGTGTCCGTGATGATGTAACCGGGCGCGATCGCGTTCGCCTGCACGTTGTACTTGCCCCATTCGTTCGCGAGCGCCTTGGTGAGGCCGGCCAGCCCATGCTTGCTGGCCGCGTAGGAGGCGACGTTGAGTCCCCCCTGGAACGCGAGCAACGACGCGATGTTGATGATCTTCCCCTGTCCCCGGCGCAACATCCCGGGACCGATCAGGCGGCAGATCCGGAAGGCCGCGCTGAGATTCACCTCCAGCACGTCCTGCCAGTCGCCGTCGGTGAACCGCTCCGCCGGCGCCCGTCTGATGATCCCGGCGTTGTTGACCAGAATGTCGACGTCCTCGGCGAACTCGCTCACCGCGCTCTGCATCTGCTGCGCGTCGGCGACGTCGAACACCGCGGTATGCACGGTGCGGCCCAGTTTCTCGGCGTGGTCGCGGATGTCGTCGAGGTTCTCGCGGTCCGAGGCGGCGACCAGGTCCGCGCCCGCTTCGGCCAGGGCCAGTGCGACGGAATACCCGATCCCGCTGCCCGCTCCGGTGATCACCGCTGTCTGCCCGTGCAGCGAGAAAGGATTGTCGTCGTTTCTCATCGGAACGCCTAGAAGATGATGGGAGCGAGTTCGATACCGAACTGCTCGCAATGCCGTACGTAGCGATCCAGTTTGCTGTCGGCCGTTTCGGTGCCGATGACGTTGTCCTGGTCGTCCAGATATTCGAACGGCCCGTGGATGGAGAACAGGGTGATCATTTCTGCGTCTCCGACGACTTCCAGTGTGTGGATGTCGTCATCGGCCTCGAACACGAAGTCCCCGGCCTTCGCGACCCAGTCTCGCTCAAGGTAACGCCAGGATCCCTCGAGGACGTAGGCCTCGACCGGCCCCAGGTGTCGGTGCCGGTTGACCCGGCCCGCGCGTTGGACCCTGAGCAGGTTGATCCAGCGTCCGGCGCTGCGATCGATACGCAGGGGTTTGAAATGGATGCCATCCCCCTGCGGAACCCAGGGGACTTTGCTCGCGGCCAGATACAGCTCTTCTTGCGCTGATGAATGCATGAACAGATCCTGACGCCGAAACTCCGGTGTTTCGAGTCAGGCTAACCGGTAAGGCTTCCGACCGGAATCGCGCATTTCGCATGACAACTATTCGTCTCGTGTATGAGAGTCGAGATGCCGAGAGCGCCCAACGGCGTTGAAGGATTCCCGTCTCCTCTGCGAGACCAGCTCAACCGCCGAGATCATCGACCAGCTGACAGCTCGTGCGCATCACGAGCGCTTGACCACTGCCCCCCCGCGAGGGCGACTCCTTCCGGGCGCCGGTGACGTCGCCGGCAGGCCGATGCCGTCCGGGCACAGGGAGGCCGGCCTCTGCGTCCACAGACGGAAGCCGCGCAGGTCAGGCGCGTGGGGCCCAGAGGGTGACCAGCCTTGCCGCATCGTGCTCCACGGCCTTCCAGGACGGCGATCACGGAAGTGGGGAAGCCGGATCGCTTCATCCGGGCCGGCAGGTCGCCCGAGGACTCGCCGGCCAGAGCGTCGGCAAGGCTCTGGCCGAGCCCACCGGAGGCAGGGGTTCGGACGGTCTCAGGGGCGCAGGGCGTACACGTTGCCGCCGCCGCCGGTGTAAAGGAGACCGTTGGCGTGGATGAGGGCGTTCCCGACGATGGCGCCCTCATCCGGCGCGTCGCCGGTGTTCATGTGCCATCTGCGCGCGCCGGTGGCGCCGTCCAGAGCGTGGACGGTGCCACCGGCCGTTGAGACGTACACGACGCCGTCGTGCACGGCGGGGCCCACGGCGATGACGCCGCCCACCGGCGTGTACCACCGTTTCGCGCCGGTGGCGGGGTCAAGGGCGCTGACGATGCCGGCGGAGGTGACCACAAAGAGGCGGCCCTGGCCGGCCGTCAGGCCGAGATCCGGGTCGGCGTCACCGGCCGGGGTGGTCCATCGTCTCCTACCGGTACGGGCGTCCAGCGCGTGTGTCGAGACCTTCGGTCGATACGACAAGACCCCGTGCAGCTACCTCGCCGGCCTTCATCCGCGCGCCTCGATGATCTGGGTCAAGGACCTCACCCGGAGCACCGGTTGATCACGACCCGATACGCACCCTAGGCGCATGTTTCTGGCTCGCCCGGTTCCATGGCGCGTGATGGGACTACGCTTGGTGATCTTGCCGGCTACTGATGATGGAGTGGCATGACGGTCACACCGCATTTTGGGAACGATGGGCGCAGCGGTGCGTATCGAGCCTCTGGCGTACCTGACGGGGCGCAGGTCGCCTGGATCGCGCGAACGGACGCCCCCGTGGTGGCGTCTCCGGTGCTCGTGGGCGACACGCTCGTTGCCGCCGATGTGTCTGGAGCGGTTCACGCGTTCGATGCCAGGACCGGTGAGGTGCGCTGGCGAGGGGCGCTTGGGGAGAACGGTAGGGACGGTTCGGCTGAGATCCTGACGGCGCCCGCTGTCTGGAATTCCTGGATCTTCGTGCAGTATGAGATCGGAGAATGCGCGATCTTCGATCTCCGAACCGGAGAGCTTGTGCGGAAGCTGGATCATGACGGTTGTCCAACGGTGATTGGTGACCTCCTGCTGCTCCACACGCTGGAGGAAGTATGCGCTTTCGGCCTGCCCGACCTGAAGCCGCGGTGGCGGACAAGAGAAGCGACCGGCTGGGTGCAGACGAGCCCGGCGATTTCTGAGGCCGGTATCGCCTACGCGGCACTCGGTAATGAACCGCACCATACCCATACCGGCGTGGACGTGTTCGATGTGAACAGGGGGGAGCTGCTGACCTCCGTCGGGGACGGTGATATCACCTTTCCGGGCGATTCTCTGGACGAGGACGAAGAGGACGAAGAAAGCTCCCACGACGACGAGCAGGTCGTCTACTTCGCTCAGGCGCATGCGGTCCTGGCCGAGGAACGGGTGTGGATGCCCGTCTATCGCGCGGAGGAAGACTGGACGGCGCAGATCGTGGGCCTTGATCCACAGACCGGAGAGCAGATCTGGGGTTATCTGCCCGATCCGGGGCGTGACAATGAGGTGGACTCGGCGGTGGCGGTGTCGGACGGGACGGTCTATGTGGTGGAGATCCTTCGTGACACACCGCCCGAACAGGACAGTGCTCGTCTGCATGCCGTCGATATCGCAACCGGGCGTCCGCGTTGGATCCGTTCGTTCGGCTCGTGCGCGGGCTCGCCGGTGGTGGCCGGCAGGGCCGTGTACGTCGCGACTTCTGCGGGCACGGTGTCCGCATTCGACACCGTCACCGGGGAACAGCGCTGGACCGCCGAGATCGGCGAGGAGATCCTGCATCCCTGCTACGTCGACGACTTCGGCGACCAGTACCACGAACATGGTCTGGCGGTGTTGCCCGGAGACGGCGTGCTCTATGTTCGAACGAGTGCCGGCGTGGTGGCCATGCGGTAACCATGCCAGAGCGCCAGAAGGCAAGCTGGGGGGCAGACAAGATAAGCCCCAAAGGTCGGACTGGTCAGCGCCCTGGTCGGTGACGGGTTCTCAACTCTCGGAAATGGACATTCCCACACATTGCCGACTGGCAGGCAGGGCTTATTGCCGCCTTCGACCTTACTTGGTTTGCCCCCCTGGCCATCGAGCAAGGCTCCACCGAAAAGCACCGCCCAGGCCGGTCAGCCGCCCGCCGGCGCCCTCGGTTGAGCGGGCGATCTTCTGGCACGTCGATAAGCGCACTGCCGGCGCGGCTAACGTCCGTATGCCGGCCCGCGTCGCCGCGCAGAACACCTGCACGATCACCGAGGCCCTGGCCGGCCAGGTCAGTACAGCTAGGGACGGCTCAGACGGGGAACCGCACACCCGTCAGGCGTTCTGACAGCTCCCACAGCCGTCGGCCCGTCTCGGGGTCGGCGGCGGCGGGGGCCGGCCGGACCCGCTCGGGAGCGCCCCGGAGCTCGGCCATGCCGCCGGGGCCGATGAACTCGCCGCCCTCGACGCCGGGTGCGGTGGCCGCGTGGAGCTGGGGGAGCGCGCCCTGCGCGGGAGACTGGGCGAGGGGCGCGAGAAGGTGGCCGAACAGCAGCTTCACCAGGCCGACCGGTGCGCTGGTCTGAAGGTTGGTGGAGGCGTAGCCCGGATGGGCGAGCACGCTGCGCACCGGGCTGCCCGCCCGCGCGAGCCGCCGGTGCAGTTCCAGCCCGAAGACGGCGTTGGCCAACTTGGACTGGTTGTAGAACCGCATCGGCGAGTACGCGCGCTCGCCGGTCAGGTCGTCGAAGAAGATCTTCCCCTGCCGGTGGTTGGCCGAGGTGACCGTGACGACCCGGGGGGCGTCGCCCTTGGCGAGGAGGTCGAGCAGCAGGCCGGTGAGCGCGAAGTGGCCGAGATGGTTGGCGGCGAACTGCAGCTCGTGGCCCTCGGCGGTGAGCGTGCGCGGCGGCGCCATCAGGCCCGCGTTGTTGACCAGCATGTCGAGGCGGCCGAGGTCGGCGTGGAGGCGCTCGGCGAACGCCCGCACCGAGCCGGGGTCGGTCAGGTCGAGGCGGTGCACGTCCAGCGCGGAGCCCGGTCCCCCCAGCTCCGCGACCGCGCGGCGCCCCTTGGCCTCGTCGCGTACGGCGAGGATCACGCGGGCGCCCTTGCGGGCCAGCGCCCTGGTGGTGGCCAGGCCGAGGCCGCTGCTCGCGCCGGTGACGACCGCGACCCTCCCGGTCTGGTCGGGGATGTCGTCTTCGGTCCAGCGCGCGATCATGGGTCTCTCCCAGCGGGGTCGGCAAACGACAACGGCCGTTGTCGTACGTGCAACAATGAGCGTTGTCGTATGCTGGTGTCAAACACCGCCCGTACGGAGAGGTCCTTTGCGAAGCTGGTCCGACGACAACCCCAAGGCGCGGCTCATGCAGCGCAAACGCACGGCGATCGTCAACGCCGCGCGCGAGGCGTTCCTCGACACGGGCTACGCCGAGACCTCGATGCACCGCATCGCCGAGGCCGCGGGCGTGTCGATCAAGACCGTCTACCGCCACTTCGACGGAAAGGACGAGCTGTTCAGCGCCGTCATCCACGACGCCTGCTCGGCTCCCGAGGGGCCGGAGGGCGAGCACGCCGACCTGCCATGGCTGTCCGAGCCGCCGCGGGTCGCGCTGCCGATGGCGGGCATCGACTACCTGAGCAGGGTGCTCTCGCCGACCGAGCTCGCGCTCTACCGGGTGGTGACGCGCGACGCCCCGCGCTTCCCTGAGCTGGGGCCGCGCTACCGCCAGGTCATGGAGGTCAGGGTCGGCGTCCTCGCGCGCTACCTCGGCCACTGGGCCCCGAGCGAGGGCTGGACGGTCGCCGAGCCGCGCGAGATGGCGTCGACGTTCGTCGCGATGCTCGGCAGGGACCTGTTCGAGGACGCGCTCCACGGCGTCCGGCGGCCGGACGACGACGAGATCGCCACCCGCGCCCGCGCCGCGACCGGCCAGTTGATGGCGTTGCTGAGGAGCGGCGCCAGCTAGTGTCATCCGCCTGAAATTCGTCGGCAATATTTAGAGGATCTCCTCGGCGGTCTTGGTCCAGACGAAGGGCTTGGGATCGGCGTTCCAGCGGTCCATCCAGGCGCGGATGTCGTCTTCCAGCGCCTGGACGCTCTTGTGCACTCCTCGGCGGATGAGCTGGTCGGTCAGGTAGCCGAACCAGCGCTCGACCTGGTTGATCCAGGAGGAGCCGGTCGGAGTGAAGTGCATGTGGAAGCGGGGATGGCGGGCCAGCCAGGCCCTGATCGCCGGTGTCTTGTGCGTGCCGTAGTTGTCGCAGACCAGGTGGATGTCCAGCTCGGCCGGCACGGTCTTGTCGATGGTGATCAGGAACTTCTTGAACTCGGCGGCGCGATGCTGGCGGTGCAGTTCGCCGATGACGCTTCCGTCGGCGCTGTTGAAGGCGGCGAACAGGCTGGTGATGCCATGACGAACGTAGTCGTGGGTGCGCCGCTCGGGCATGCCCGGCATCATCGGCAGCACCGGCTGCGACCGATCAAGCGCCTGGATCTGCGACTTCTCATCCACACACAGCACCACCGCGCGTTCCGGCGGGTCGTGATACAGCCCGACCACGTCGACGACCTTCTCCACGAACAGTGGATCGGTCGACAGCTTGAACGTCGTCGTGCGGTGCGGCTTGAGGTCGAAGGCCCGCCAGATCCGGCCGATGGTCGACTCCGACAGTCCGCTGCGCCGCGCCATCGAGGCACGGGTCCAGTGCGTGGCGCCGGCCGGTGTCTCCTCCAGCGTGGCCACCACCACCTGCTCGACCTGGTCCAGACTGATCGACGGTGGGCGGCCCGGGCGTGCCTCATCGATCAGCCCGTCCAGTCGCAGGCGCAGGAACCGCTGTCGCCATTTGGAGACCGTGTCCGGATGCACTCGCAGCTCAGCAGCGATTTGTTTGTTGTCCTTACCGTCTGCACATCCGAGCACGATCTTCGCGCGCATCGCCAGGACCTGCGCGGACTTGGCCCGCCGAGCCCATCGCTGCAGCACCGCCCGCTCGGCCTCCGACACCGTCAGCTCCGCCTTGGGTCGGCCCGTGCGTACCTCGTCGGCCAGCGCCTCCAGCCCACCTCGGGCGAAAGCCGCACGCCATTTGCGCACCGTGCTCTCCGCGATCACCGGGTTGGGTAAGGAGCTCAGGCTGCCGATGCGGGCCGACCGCCAGCGGAGGTGTCGGCCTCGGCGACATCAACGCCTCGGCCATGGTCCTGACCATGGATCGCAACACGTCGGGCTCATCGGTCTGGATCTGCTTCGCCAGTCATTGATCGGGCGTCACACTGTTGTCTGCGGCCATCGCCTTGATCTCCTTCGTTGTTCGCACTCGAAGGATCACGCGACGGCCGTCTCCAGTTCACGGCCGCCACGCTTGTGACCAGGTCAAACTCGTACACTACTCCCGTGGACGCAACCGCCATGAATGACATGGTGAAGATCACATCGCCGAGCATCTCAGGGTCGCAGTCTCGCACGTGCTCCTGGCCACTCGTGCGCGGAGTGGACGGGTCTCGGGGGCAGAGAGATTCGGAACCGGATCCGGCGTTAACGGGGTTCCCGCTGGTCAGCGAGCTGAGCGTTTCCCTGCCTCCGAACGCGGCCCGCGCCGATTCCGTTCGGTTCACAGCGCGACATGATCTACCGACTGTCACGGTAGGTAGCACTTGGTAACGGTTGTGTCGCTCTGATGACGCTGTGTCTGTTGAGTCATACGTTGCGTATATGCCTGTCGACTTTCTGAGCGACCCAGAGGCGGCGAAGTACGGCCGTTACGTCGTTCGGCGCGGTCATCGGCGTCCTGGGCGACGTAGCGGCCGCGCTCGTCACCGAAGACGTCGACCAACTGGTGAAGCAGCTGAGCCCGGTCCTCCAGATAGGCCAACTTCTCATCCACTGACACGAACGCTTAGCCCTCCGCGTCGTTCAGGAGGCGGACCACCTCCTCCACGCAGACGTGCACGCGAGTGGTGTCCGTGGTGTCGGTCACGGCCACTGGCCCTCCCTTGGACTCGCCGGGCAAGGTCTGGCGGTGTTCCCCGGCGTTCACGGCCTGGAACTCGTCAGTCTTCCCCCGGCCTGCGGTGGTCGGCGTCCTTCTCTCGGAGGTGGCCCCAGCCGCCAACTAGCGACATAGCCCTGCTCACAGAGGTGCCGAGCTGGGGTTCTGCCTCTCAGCTGTGCGCGTTCTCAAAGTCGTGACCGTCTCCGCTCCTGAGAACACGATCTTCTCGGAAGCCGGTTGACCTGCGCAGATCGGCTTAGTTTGGGGCCAGGGACACGTTCGGGAGGAGGATGCCGACCGGCTGCGATGTCGCCGTACACCTTCGGGTGTTCAGACCTTGGCGGCGGCGTCCGGGGTCGCGTGGTCGAGGTGCTCGCGCAGCCGCTCGCCCTCGATGTCGACGTCGGGCAGTACGCGCGCGAGCCACCGGGGCAGCCACCAGGCGCGGTCGTCCAGCAGCGACATCACGGCCGGCACGATGGTCATCCTCACCACGAAGGCGTCGACGGCCACGCCGAGGGCCAGGGCGAAGCCCATGGACTTGATGATGGGGTCGTCCATGAGCACGAACCCGCCGAAGACCGAGATCATGATGAGCGCGGCGGCGGTGACGACGCGGGCGCCGTGTCCCATCCCGGAGATCGTCGCCTGGCGTGCGGTGTCGCCGTGGACGAAGTCCTCGCGCATCCGGGAGACCAGGAAGACCTGGTAATCCATGGCCAGGCCGAACAGGATGCCGATCATCAGGATGGGCAGGAAGCTGACCAGCGGCCCGGGAGTGTCGACGCCGAGCAGGCCGCTCAGCGATCCCTGCTGGAAGACCGCGACGGTGACGCCGAAGGTGGCGCCCACGGTGAGCAGGAAGCCGAGCGCGGCCTTGACCGGGACCAGGATGGAACGGAAGACCAGCATCAGCAGCAGCACCGACAGGCCCGCCACGAGCAGCAGGTAGACGGGCAGCGCGTCGGACAGCTTCTCGGAGACGTCGATGCCGATCGCGGTCTGGCCGGTCAGGGAGACGTCGCCGATGTCCGCGACCTTGGTGCGGATGTCGTGGACGAGGGTCTCGGTGGCCTCGTCGGTGGGGCCGGTGGCCGGGACGACGGCCAGCAGGGCGGTCGTGCCGGAGGCGTTGAGCTGCGGCGACGTGACCGCCAGCACTCCCTTGGTGGCCTGGATCGCGGCGGCGGCCTCCTTCGCGGCACGGGTCGTGGCCTCGGCGGAGTCGCCGGTGACGACCGCGGCCAGCCGGCCGTTGAAGCCGGGCCCGAAACCCTCGCTGATGAGGTCGTACGCCTGACGGGCCGTGGTGCCCTGCGCCGCCGTTCCGGCGTCGGGCAGCGCGAGGCGCATCTGCGCGGCCGGTACGGCCAGGCCGCCCAGGAGGAGCACACCAGCCACGATGAACGGCACCCGCAAGCGGGTCACGACGTACGCCCAGCGGAACCCGAGACCGGGGCGCGTCGCGGCGGGGTCGTGAGCGGTCCCCCGCTGCTTGCGGGGCAGTACCCGGAGTCCGGCGAAGCCGAGCAGGGCGGGCTGGAGGGTGATGGCGACGAGCACGGCGACGGCGACGGTGGCCGAGGCGGCCAGGCCCATCACGGTGAGGAACGGGATACCGACCACGGCAAGGCCCGCGAGGGCGATCACCACCGTGGCCCCGGCGAACACGACGGCCGAGCCCGCGGTGCCCACGGCGCGGGCGGCGGCGTCCTCCGGGGCGAGCCCGTCAAGCAGGTTCTGCCGGTGGCGGGAGGTGATGAAGAGCGAATAGTCGATGCCGACGGCCAGGCCGAGCATGAGGGCGAGGACCGGGGCGGTGCTGGTCAACTCGACGGTGCTGCTCAGGGCGAAAAGCCCGGCCATGCCCGCGCCGACGCCGATGAGCGCGGTGAGCAGGGTCATCCCCGCGGCCACGAGCGAGCCGAAGGTGATGAGGAGAACGACGGCCGCCACGGCGACGCCCAGGCCCTCGGTCCCGCCGATCTCCGGCTCGGCCGTCATCACCTCGCCGCCGTGCTCCACCCGCAGACCGGCCGCCTGCGCGCTCTTTCCGCTGTTCCCGTATGCGGTGCGTTGGGCGGCGGTCACCTTGTCGCCGGACTCGGCGAACTGCACCTGCACCAGGGCGTAGCGGCCGTCCTGGGAGACGGAGCCGACCTGGAAGGGGTCGAGGGCCGCGACCACGCCCGGCAGCGCGGCGGCCTCCTTGGTGAGTGCCTGCACCGCGGCCCGGTTGTCGGCCGAGGTCAGCGCCTGGCCGTCGGGGGCGGCGACCACGATCGTGCCGGTGGCTCCCGCGGCCTGCGGGAACTGTTCGGCCAGGGCGTCCAGGGCGCGCTGGGACTCGGTTCCCGGGATGGTGAAGTTGCCGGCCGTCGGGCCGTTGAACGCCGCGGCCGACGCGCCGAGGGCCGCCAGTACGGCGATCCACAGGGCGAGCACGAGCCGCCGGTGACGGAAGGATGCGCGGCCGAGCCGGTAGAGCAGTGTTGCCATGGAACGGTGGTCCCTCTCAGGGGCAGTTGGGATCATGGTCAAGGGTGCGCAGCGCGCGGCGGACGGTGACGGCGCGCAGTTCGTCATCCGGCAGCGGGATCGGGCTCACGCCGACGATGGGCACGGCCCCGAGCACCATCAGCGCGGCCACGCGAGCCTTGGGATCGGTGGAGCGGCCGGCGAACGCGTCGACCAGCCGGTCGATCTTGTCCGGCAGCCCGGCCAGTGCCGGATGGCGGAGCATCTCGGGAAGGTCGTCATAGATGATCTTGAGCTCGCGCCGGAATCGAAGCATGAGGTCGACGAAACCCTCGACGGCCGGGAGGACGGCATCCTCGCCTTCCAGTTCGGACAGCCGCGCGTCGAGCCCGGCGAGCGCCTCCGCCGCAGGGATCAGCAGTTCGGTGAGGATCGCGTCCTTGCCGTTGAAGTGGTACAGCAACGCCGCCTTGGAGCAGTCGACCTCACCGGCGATGTCCTGCAGCGAGGTGGCTTTGAAGCCGGTGGCGGCGAACAACCGTGACGCCGTTTCGAGGATCTCTCTGCGGAAGCCGGAGCTGTTGCGCGCCATGTGCGTCACAGTACATGACCGATCGGTCAAATCCTGACCGATCGGCCAGTTCTGTGATCACGGCCACAGAAAGGGCAGAGGTGGCCGGGCCGATCCCCACGAGCTGGTCACGGATGCCGGATCGGGGCGGCGGACAGGTAGGGGCGGCGGCCGGCCAGGCATGCCGTCACAGGGCCTCCCCGTTCGTGCGAGCGAGCGCGCCGAGGTGGCGCGCGCTGTCCTTGACGGTGCGGGTCTGGGTGTCACGGTCGACGGCGATGAGGCCGAAGGTCGGGGCGTAGCCGAGCATCCACTCGAAGTTGTCCAGCGCCGACCAGTAGTAGTAGCCGCCCACGTCGATGCCGTCGGCCAGGCAGCGCCGTACGCCTTCCAGGGCCTGGCGGACGTACTCGGTGCGGCGGGTGTCGTCGGCGGTGGCGATGCCGTTCTCGGTGACGATCACCGGCAGGCCGGCGACGGCCGCGTCGCGGATGACGTTTTCCAGCGACCGCGGATGGAATTCGTAGCCCATCTGGGTCACCTCGGCTCCGTCGGGCACCGGCAGGAGGCCGTCGGGGCCGACGCGCATGCGGCTGTAGCTCTGCACGCCGAGAAAGTCGTCGCCGTCGAGGGCGGGCAGGAAGTCCTCGAAGGTCTCGCGCCACATCTGCCGTGCCCGCTCCTGCCCTCCCGGCTCGGGGTGGTAGTCCTGCAGGGCGAGGGTGAGGCCGATGCGGGTGTCCGGGCTGACTTTCCTGATCTCGGCGCGGGCGGCCGTGTGCGCCCGCATGATCACCTCGTTGGCGGCCTGGCCGTAGGCGAACAGGAACGGTTTGACCCGGTCGGGGGTGGTGCCCAGGTCGTGGGCGGCGGCGGCCATCCAGGCGCCGAGCCCGGCTGGGGCCAGGTCGAACAGGTCGCCGGCGACCTGGCGTACGACGGGGCCGATGTTGGCCTCGTTGATCGTGCACACGTAGGGGATGAGCGGGCCGAGTTCGGCCATGACCGTGCGGCAGTAGGCCGCGAAGCGCTCGGGGGTGCCGGGGGCACTCCAGCCGCCGAGCCTCATCAGCCAGCGCGGACTGGTGAAGTGGTGCAGCGTGACCATCGGGGTCAGGCCGTGCTCGTGGCAGGCGTCCAGCACGTCGCGGTAGTGGGCCAGGGCCGCCCGGGAGTATCTGCCCGGCTCGGGTTCCACCCTGGCCCACTCGAGGGAGAAGCGGTAGCTGGTCAGTCCCAGCTCGGCCAGCAGGGCGATGTCCTGGCGGTAGAGCCGGTAGTGGTCGCAGGCGTCGCCGCTGGGCTCGGCGAAGATCGTTCCTGCGGTGTTCTCCAGCACCCAGAAGTCGCTGTTGACGTTGTTTCCTTCGACCTGGTGGGCGGCGGTCGCCGTACCCCAGAGGAAACCGTTGGGAAAGCCCATCTCCGCTCCTCCACTAACGCGCGTTACCAACGCGCGTTAGCACGCTAACATGGGGCTTTGCCGCAAGGGCAAGCCAAGGTTTGATAACGGGAGGGGCGCATGGCCAAAGCCGCGAGGCGGGTCACCAGCGCCGACGTGGCCCGGGCCGTCGGCGTCTCCCGCACCACGGTGAGCTTCGTGCTCAACGACCGGCCAGGCCAGTCCATCCCCGAGGAGACCAGGCGCCGCGTGCTGGAGGCCGCCCAGCGCCTGGGCTACCGGCCGCACGCCCCGGCCCGCGCCCTGGCGGCCGGACGCAGCGACATCGTGCTGCTGTCGCTGCGCTCGATGACGCAGGGGCCGACCGTCACCAGCCTCGTCGAGGGCCTGGCCACCGCGCTGGCGGCCAGGCGGCTCACGCTCGTCCTGCACCTGGGCGGCGAGGGCACACGGCCGCTGCCCGATGTCTGTGCCGCCGTCGCGGCCTCGGCGGTCCTGGGCCTGGAGCCCTTCGACGCCGCCACCGCCGCCGCGCTGTACGCGGCCGGCGCCGACGTGGTGCTGCCGGCCGAGACCGACAGTCTCGCCGGCTACCAGCGTGAGGTCGGCCGCCTCCAGGCCGAGCACCTGATCGCCGGCGGCCACCGGCGCATCGGCTACGCCACCTCCGGCCTCGCACTCGCCGGGCCGATCGCGAGCGAACGCCTGCGCGGCGTGCGGGAGGCCTGCGCCGCCGCCGGGCTGGCGCCGCCGCAGGTGCTGACCGTGGACCTGGAGGCCGACAGCGCGGCGCGGGCCGTCGCCCGCTGGCGGCAGGAGGGCGTGAGCGCGGTGTGCGCCTACAGCGACGAGGTCGCAGTCGCCGTCCTGGCCGGCCTGCGCGAGTGGGGCCTTGCCGCCCCTGGCGACCTGGCCGTCGTGGGGGTGGAGGACATGCCGACCGCACGGTTGGCCGGGCCGCCGCTGACCACCATCGCGTTCGACAGCCACGCGCTGGGCCGGGAACTGGCCGACGCGGTGCTGGCGGCCCTCGAAGGCAGAAGGTACGGCCTGGACACCGACGGCCGGCACTTCCGCCTGATCCCGCGCTCGTCCACCTGATCAGCCCTCGATCAGCAGGTCGCGGCAGAGCACCTGGGTGAAGGCGTCCATCGCCGCCAGCATGTCGAAGGACTCATCCAGCAGCCACTGCTCCTCCAGCCCGGTGATCGCGGCGATGATGATCGACGCGGTCGCGACGGGGTCGGCGTCGGCGCGCACGCGACCGGCGGCGATGTCCTGCGCGATCACCGTGGCCAGGTCCGTGCGGAAGGTGTGGACGCGCCGCCTGGCCCACTCCCGCGCCAGCTCGGGAACGTCGTCGGAGCCGAACGTGCCGAGGTGCCCCAGACGGGTGAGCTCGCGGTTGGCGCGGGCCTGGGCGAGCATGTCGTGCACGATCTCCAGGGCGAACACCAGGTAGGGCCCCTCGGTCACACGGTCGCTGCCGGCGGCGAGCAGGACCTGCCGGTCGCGCTCGGCCAGCACCTCGGCCAGCAGTGCCTCCTTACTGGCGAAGTGATGCAGCACGCCCGGCTGCGTGATCCCGGCCGCCTCGGCGACAGCCGCGATCGAGGTGCCCCGGTAGCCCCGGGCCGCGAAGAGATCGAGGGCGACGTTCAGGATCTTGGCCCGCCGCGCCGCCCCGGCGCGCTCGGCGTCACGTGTCCTGGCCACCCGCCGACCCTAACGCACCCCCCTGATCAGCAGAACCGCCAGTGCGCCCAGGACCGTGACGATCGTCACCGCGCCGTACAGCGGGCCGTACCCGCCGAACGCCGACACGACGGCCCCGGCCGCGGCAGGGGCCACCGTGTTGGGCAGGGTCGCGGCCAGGTTGAGCACGCCCAGGTCCTTGGCGAAGTCGTCGCGGCTGGGCAGGATCTCCGAGACCAGGGCCTGGTCGACGGAGATGAAGACGCCGAAGCCGATGGTGGCGACGATCGCCGAGAGGAACATGCCGGTCACGGTCGGCATCAGCAGCGGGATGAGCGCCGACAGGGAGATGATCAGTCCCCCGATCAGGGTGAGCGGCTTGCGCCTGCCCAACCGGTCCGACAGCGGCCCGGACACGACGATCGCGACCAGGAAGCCGGGCAGGCCCGCGAGCCCGAGTAGAGGCGTCAGCCTGGCGGCCTCCTCGGCGCCGAGGCCGAGGTAGTCCTGGGCGATGTAGAAGCCGTAGGTGAGGGCCATGTAGTAGCCGCCGAAGATGAGGAAGCGGCCCAGGAGCGCCCAGAAGAAGTCGGGATGGCGCGCGGGACTGACCCAGAACGCCGTGAAGAAGGCCACCGCGGAGAAGGGCGGGCGGCCCAGGTCCAGGTTGCCGGGGTCGCGGTTGATCACGACGAACAGCAGGATGACCGCCAGGACGACGACCGCGAAGGTGGCGTAGCCGGCGGGGATGCGGCTGACGAACAGGGAGGCCAGGACCGGCCCGAGGATCGCCCCGAGGATCTGGCCCAGCCCGATCAGCGTCGAGTAGCGGCCCCGCAGCCGGGTGGGCACCCGGTCCGGCATGATCGCCCCCAGCGGGCCCTGGAAGGCGTTGAAGCCGAACTGGACCAGCGTCATCGCCGCGATCAGCAGAGCCACGGTGCTCGCCCGGCCCGCCAGCAGCAGCGCGGCGACGCCGACGGCCGCGCCGGCGACCATCCACGGCGTCCGGGCGCCGTAGCGGGTGCGGGTCCGGTCCGACAGCAGGCCGATGACGGGCTGGGCGACCATCGCCGCGCAGGCGCTCAGGGTGTTGATGAGGGCCAGGTTCCCGACCTTGGCGCCGTTGTCGATGGCCTGGACCTGGATCGGTAGGAAGTACCCGGAGACGGCGTAGGCCAAGGGCGCGGCGGCGCCGACGAAGGGCACGGTGAGAAAGAGCCGCCGCAGTGAGACGGGCAGGGCTTCCTCAGTGCGGGGCATCGCGCTCCAGTGCGTCGCCGCCCGCGAGCTGCCGCAGCTCCCGCACCTGGGGCTCGACGGCCATCAGGATGGAGCCGGCCCCGAACGGCTCGGCCGCCGGCCGGCCGAAGGTGCCCAGGCGGTTGCGCTGGGAGTCGAGGATTCGGGTGTCCCGGCCGGGACACAGGACGGTGACGCCGATGCCGTCTGGCCCCGGCCCGGACCGCAGGCCGAGGGAGAACCCGACGATGGCGTGCTCGGTGGCGCTGTAGCGGGCGGTGAAGCCCGGGTCGGGCAGGAAGGCGTGGGTGGAGGCGGTGTTCAGCACGTGCCGCCCCCGCCGTACAGCGGCACGCCCGCGTTGTCGCACAGCGGCTCGACCGAGCCGAACTCGGCGTGGGCGACCCGCGCGAGAGCCTGGGCCGACTCGCGGTCGGTGACGCCCGCCCTACGGCCCTGGAGTTGATCAGGCATCGGCATCCTTTCGGAAAGATGCCGCGAGCATACTTACCAAGCACTCGGTAGGCTAGGGTGATCGCGTTACCGGCCGAGCGGAAGAGGTAGTGATGTCCATCCGAGCAGGCAAGGTCGAGGGACCTCTGGGCGAGGTGCTCCGCGTGATGATGGCTTCGGAACCGCTCGGCCAGGTGCGAAGCGTCGCCGAACAGCGCGAGGAGATCACCCAGCTATGGCAGGCCTCGCTCGAGTTCGTGGTCAGACCCGCCCCCGAGGGCGTCGCCACCGAGGATCTGGAGATCCCGGTCAACGGTGGCACGATCGGCGCGCGGATCTACCGCTGCGAAGGCGCGGTGGGAACCCACGTGTTCTTCCACGGGGGCGCCTACTGGCTGGGCAGCGTGGAGCTGTCCGACGTCCACAGCCGCTGGCTCGCCAAGCTGTCCGGAGTCGCGATCGTCTCGGTCGACTACCGGCTGGCGCCCGAGCATCCCTACCCGACTCCGATCGACGACTGCGTGGAGGCGACGGCCTGGCTCGCCGCCAACAGCGCGGAACTGGGCCTCGACTCCTCGTCGCTGTCGATCGGCGGGGAGAGCGCGGGTGCGAACGCGGCGGCGGTCGTCGCCCTGCGGTGCGCGGCCGGTGACGGGCCCGAGCTGGTCGCCCAAGTGCTCAGCGTGCCATTGACCGACTGGCTCGACGATGCGATCTACGAGGCGGAGATGGACCCGCGCTGCACTCCCACCGCCGCCGACATGGCACTGGCCCGTCGGCACCTGTTCGGCGGGGCTCCCCAGTCCGAGCAGTTGCTCGCGGCCTCACCGCTGCGCGCGGCGATCCCGGACGGCATGCGCGGCATCAAGACCATGATCATGACCAATCAGTTCGACCGGCTGCGCGACTCGGGTCAGGCTTACGCCCAACAGCTCCTGCGGGAGGGCGTGGAGGTGACGACCTTTCACGCCCCGGACATTTTCCACGGCGGGTCCGGCATGACCGCCCTGTCGGCCTCCGCCCGCCGTTACGAGGCCGTCTACGCGGCCTACGTGCGTGAAACGCACGTGAAACGGGATCTTCTCTGTGGATGACGGATCAGTTCTCGCGTGCCGGCGAGGATGTCGAACCTCTACGAGTTCGCCCCTGCCCGGCTGCTCCACGGCGAACGCGGCACGGCATCCTCCTCGCCTGGGTAGCCCCGGTGCATTGCTGCACCGGGGCCCCTCAGAACCGTGCGTGCCACTCGTCGCGGCACACGGCTCAAGCAAGCCGCGAGGGGCGATTCAGGTGTGCTGTGCCGGGCTCCTGCGCAGGCGGGCGAGGTAGCCGAGATGGCACGAGGCGTGAACAAGGCGGGTCTGGCCATCGCCGGTCAGGCTGGGCTGTCCGTGGTGCGGCAGATGGTCGGCTGCCATCGCGCGTCGGACGACGTTCAACCACCATCGTGCCCAGTGTTCAGGCGATTCGGGGGCGGCGGGAGAGCGTCCTCGAGTACGGCGAGCGCCTGAACCCACTTCAGTGATTTCCATCACGATGCCGCGGGAAGCCGCCTCCAGCAGATGGCCTCTCCGCCCCAAGATGATCAGGGTCCTGAGGGGTTGGCAGGTGGAGTCGAACGGGTACTCGTCGCATTCCACCTCTTGCGATCTTTCGCGGTCAGACCACTCTTGAGAGCGTCGCAGGCGGCCTCACCGACCGGTAGGCGAGCGATGGCGGCGTCCTGCGCTGGTCGCGGCTCTGATCGCCCGGCAAATTCCCCAGCTCACGGCACGAGCCATGGTTTCGAGCGGCGCGCCATCCACCATTCGGTGGATCAGGCGATCAGCCACATCCATGGTGAATGCCAGCTGCTGGGACGATCCGCCGGCCAGGGCCGCGAGGCGATGCTTTTGCCATGGCAGTCATCGAAGTCGCAGACCTGGTCAAGAAGTACGGGAACCAGTCCGTCCTGGAGGGCGTCACCTTCTCGGTGGAAGCCGGGGAGATCTTCGGCATCCTCGGCCCGAACGGCGCGGGCAAGACCACGACGGTGGAGTGCGTTGAGGGCCTGCGCCGGGCCGACAGCGGCCGGATCGGCGTCCTCGGCCTCGACCCGCTCACCGCGGGCGCTGAGCTGCGCCAGCAGATCGGGGTGCAGCTCCAGCACACGCAGCTCCCGGAGAACATCAAGGTGTGGGAGGCGCTCGACCTGTACGCCTCCTTCTACACCAGGCCGCGCGACTGGCGCGAGCTGCTTGAGCAGTGGGGGCTGAAGGACAAGCGCAACGCCCGCTTCGGCAAGCTGTCCGGCGGCCAGAAGCAGCGGCTGTTCATCGCGCTGGCCCTGGTGGGCAACCCCCGGGTGGCCTTCCTCGACGAGCTGACCACCGGGCTCGACCCGCAGGCGCGCCGGGCCACCTGGGAGCTGATCAAGCAGGTGCGGGCCGGCGGGGTGACCGTGGTGCTGGTCAGCCACTTCATGGACGAGGTCGAGGAGCTGTGCGACCGGGTGGCGGTCGTCGACCGGGGCCGCGTGGTCGCGCTCGACACGCCCGCCGGGCTGGTCGGGGCCGAGCACGAGATGTGCTTCACCCTGCTGGCCGGGACCGCCGCGGAGCTGCCGGCGCTGCTGGGCGGCCTGCCCGGGGTCACCTCGGTCGAGGTGACCGGGGCCAAGGCGGTCGTCACCGGCCGCGGGGATTTCGCCAGCGCGGTCACCTCGCAGCTCGCCCGGCACAATCTGCTCGTCTCGGGCCTGCGCATCGACAAACGCACGCTGGACGACGCCTTCCTCGCCCTCACCGGCCGCACCTTCTCCTGACTCGCCCCACCTTCCTTGCTGAGAGGCCCGAAGATGACCGCGCTCGCCAAGCTCACCACCGTCGAGATCAAGTTGCTCGTCCGCGAACCCGGCTCGGTGTTCGCCCTGCTCATCCCGCTGTTCATCCTGGTGATCTTCGGAAGTTCGATCACCCCCGGTGACACGGTGCTGGTGCCCATGGCCCTGTCCATCGCGGTCGGCCTCGTCGGGCTGTACCTGGTGCCGACCACCCTGGCGACCTACCGTGAGCGCGGCATCCTGCGCCGGTTGTCCACCACCCCGGTGCCGCCCGCCCGGCTGCTGGCGGTACAGCTCATCCTGCAACTCGCCCTGGCGGTCGCTGCCTGCGGGCTGCTGCTCGCGGTGGCCGGCACGCTGCTCGGCGCGAGGCTGCCCGACGCGCCCGCCGCCGTCACGCTGACCTTCCTGCTCGGCACCGGGGCGATGTTCGCGATCGGCCTGCTGATCGCCGCGCTGGCGCCGAACGGCCGGGCGGCCAACGGGATCGGCGTGCTGCTCTACTTCCCGATGGCCTACCTCGCCGGGCTGATCCAGCCGCCCAGCCAGATGCCCGCTATCCTTGCCCAAGTCGGGACATATACCCCGCTCGGTGCCTTCCGCCAGACCCTCCAGGAAGTCTGGGCCGGCGGCTTCCCGAACCCGTTGTCGCTGGCCATCATGGCGGGGTTCGCGGCGGTCATCAGCGTCGCCGCCGCCAAGCTCTTCCGCTGGGAGTAACGTGACCTCGCTCGACCTGCAGGAGGCCCGCCTCGAACGGCTCCAGGCCATCGTCCCGTACCTCCTGCTCGTGGTCTCGGTCGCCCTCACCTGGCTGACCGACGGCCGGTCACTCGCCGAGCACCTGCTGATGCTCGGCGCCGCCGCCGTTACGGCGGCCTGGATCGCCGTGCTGGGCCGCAGCCGGCACCACGCGCTGTACGTCACCGTGCTGATCGTCCTGATCGGGGTGTTGTGCAGCCGGGGGATCTGGTTCGCCGGGTTCTTTGCCTTCGCCGGTTATCTGGCCTCCTGGCACCTGCTGAGCGGCAAGTGGCGCTTCGCCGGGATCGCCGCCACCGCGACGATCAGCGTGACCAGCTTCACCGGCGGACTGCCCGCCCCGACGCTGTCCGCGATCCTCACCCACCTGTTCTTCGTCGCCGCGATCACCTCGCTGGTCGTCCTGTTCAGCCTCGTCGGCGAGGTCACCACGGCCCGCAGCACCGAACGCAAGCGCATGGTCACCCAGCTCGAAGAGGCGATGCGGGAGAACGCGGTCCTGCACACCCAGCTCCTCCTCCAGGCCCGCGAGGCCGGCGTGTTCGACGAGCGCCAGCGCATGGCGCAGGAGATCCACGACACCCTCGCGCAGGGGCTCACCGGGATCATCGCCCAGATCCAGGCGGCGACGCAGGCCCAGGAGACGGGCGCGCGGTGGCGCGGGCACCTCGACACCGCCGCCCGGCTGGCCCGAGACAGCCTGGCCGAGGCCCGTCGCTCGGTGCACGCCATCGGGCCGGGCCAACTTGAGACGGCCCCGCTGCCCGAGGCTCTCGCCGAAGTGGTCGCCGACTGGTCGGGGCTGCATGCCGTACAGGCGGAGGCGACCACCACGGGTACGGCACGACCGCTGCACCCAGAAGTCGAACAGACCCTGCTGCGGATCGCGCAGGAAGCGCTCGCGAACGTCGCCAAGCATGCCGATGCCCGCCGGGTCGGCCTTACCTTGTCGTACATGGAAGATGTGGTCACCCTGGACGTCCGGGACGACGGTGTCGGCTTCGCCCTCGACCGGGCCGGCGACGCCGGCGGTTTCGGCCTGACCTCGATGCGCAAGCGGGTGGCGCGGCTGGCCGGCAACCTGGAGATCGAGTCAGAGCCCGGCGGCGGCACCGCGATCTCGGCCACCGTCCCGGCGGTCGGCAGGGAGGGCGCGTGAGCACGCCGATCCGGTTGCTGATCGTGGACGACCACCCGATCCTGCGCGACGGCATCCGGGGCATGTTCGCCGGCGACGACCGCTTCGAGGTGCTCGGCGAGGCCGGCGACGGCGGCGAGGCGGTCAAGCTCGCTCTCGCCCTTCGGCCGGACGTGATCCTGATGGACCTGCGGATGCCGCGCATGGACGGCGTGAGCGCCATCAAGGAACTGGCACGGACCGGCAGTACGGCCCGCGTCCTGGTACTGACCACCTACGACACCGACCGGGACGTCGTGCCGGCCATCGAGGCCGGGGCGACCGGGTACCTGCTCAAGGACGCGCACCGCGACGAGCTGATCCGGGCGGTCGAGGCGGCCGCCCGAGGCGAGTCGGTGCTCTCGCCGTCGGTCGCCACGCGGCTGATCGGACAGGTACGGGCGCCGGCTGCGGACCCGCTGAGCGCCAGGGAGCTGGAGATCCTCCGGCTGATCGCGCAGGGCACGACCAACCGCGAGGCCGCCGCCCGGCTGTTCATCAGCGAGGCGACGGTCAAGACGCACGTCCTGCACATCTACGCCAAACTCGGTGTCAACGACCGGGCCGCCGCGGTGGCCGTCGCCTTCCAGCGCGGCCTGCTGACCTGACGGCCCGCTGTCCGGTGAACCGCCGGGGCCGCTGCACCGCCACTGTCGCCCTGATCGATGGTGCAGCGGCACACGGGGTTCCGCCGCCAAGAGTGAGCGTTGACTCCCACAGCCCTGGTTGGTAATTTTGTCAGGACAAACACTATGTCCTTACAAACTCTCCGGCAGAGGAGTGGCATGGCTGCTAGGGTGGCCGACATCGTGCGCACGCGGGTCCACAACCCCGAGGCGATCGCCGAGGCGGCGAAGCGCCGCGTGCCGGCGTCTTCCGTGGTGGGAGAGCACGGCCGTGCGATGATCATCGCCGCCGATCATCCGGCGCGCGGCGCGCTCGGCGCCGGCGGGGACTCGATGGCCATGGCCGATCGGGGCGCGCTCCTGGACCGGCTCTGCGTGGCGCTGGAACGCCCTGGGGTGACCGGAGTCATGGGCACGGCCGACATCCTGGAAGATCTGTTGCTGCTCGGCGTGCTGGACGGCAAGTCGGTGTTCGGATCGATGAACCGGACGGGCCTGGCCGGCTCGGCGTTCGAGATCGATGACCGCTTCACCGCCTACGACGCGGAGACCATCGCCGCCATGGGCTTCGACGGGGGCAAGACGCTCACCAGGATCGCGCTGGAGGACGCGGCGACGCCTTCCGTCCTGGAGAACACGGCCCGGGCCGTGAACGCGCTCAGCGACCGCAAGCTGATCGCGATGGTGGAACCGTTCATCTCCCGATGGAGCAACGGCAAGATCTGCAACGACCTGTCGACGGAGGCCGTGATCCAGTCGGTCACCATCGCCTGCGCGCTGGGACGGAATACCGCCTACACCTGGCTGAAGCTCCCCGCCATCGAGGACATGACCGAGGTTCTGGCGGCGTCGACCTTGCCCGTGTTGCTGCTCGGAGGCGACGGTCCCGATCCCGAGCAGGTGTTCGCCAGGTGGGAACGCGCTCTGAAGCTGCCCACCGCGCTGGGGCTGGTGCCTGGCCGGACGCTGCTCTATCCCGCCGATGGGGACGTGGCCGGCGCCGTGGACAAGGCGGTCAGTCTGTTGTGATCCAGGGGCTTGCCTGGCGCATGAAGGTCGCCCCGCGCGAGGTGGAGACGGCTCGTTCAGGGACACCCCTGAGCGGGCAGGCGTTTGGCCGGCCAGGCTACGGCAAGGCGGATCCAGCACAGCAGGTCCTTCAACGGTGGCCCGTTGAGGGCGCTTGGGACCGCCGCAGGCGGCCTCTCAGCTCCAAAAGGCGCGAGCAGAGCTCAGGGACGTCCCTTGCGTGCACCGAGCCCGGAAACTCGGGCAGCTCGGACCTGATCGCCAGCGAGGCCGACGTGGAGAACCTGACCTCTCCGCTCTCCTCGATGCTGACCCCGTCCCGCTGCGCCCACGCCCGGTTCAAGGCGACCGCCTGCGCCCGCGGCATGTCCGCGGGCAGTTCCAAGGTGAGGCTCCGCTCCCGGATGCGGACAGGGTAGCCGCCCGGCAGCCCCAGCGGGCCCGGCAGACTGGTGCGCACTTCGCGCCCGATGACGAGGTCCGCCAGCAGCAGCGCGGTGACGTGGCCGGTCACCGCGTTCAACTCGGACCGGTCCGCGGCGCGCTGGCGCCGGAGCAGCGGGCCGACCTCGCGGACCGGCGTCCCGTCCAGCCAGGCCAGCGCGTCGTCGGCGTCGTCGTCGGGGGTGTGCAGGTGCCAGTGATGTCCCAGGACCTGAAGCTGTTCCCCGCGGGCCGGGCGGAGTGACTCCCGCAGCGACGCGGCGAGCAGCGCCACGTTCCCCACGCCGCAGAAGATCGGCAGTCCGAGCGCTTTGAGCAGCGGGTTCACCGCGTCGGGAAAGCAGGCGTTGAGGAAGAGGGGGCGGGGGGCCAGGGCGATGATCGCCGACGCCGCCTCGATGGCCACGGCCGCCTGCAGGGGGAGGGTGAGCCCGAAGCCCGCTCTGCCGGTCAGCGCGGTCCACGCCGAGGGCGAGCGGGTCTTCTCCCAGGGAGACTGGTACGAGGCACAGTTCAGAACGATGCGCGGACGGGACTGCCGCAGGATCGCGGAGATGGACTCGGTCGTGTACCGGTCGACCGACAGGGCGCGGAACCGTACCGGCGTGCCGCTCGACGCCGCCCGGACATCCGCGACGTAACACACCTCCGCCGAGTTCTGCGGCGTCGTCGACACGACGGTCACGACGCATTTCGTGGCACAAAGGGTCGCCAGGGAGTAGCAGATCGAACGGGCCAGCGAGCCGCTGCCCAGGATCACGATGCCGGGTTCGGCCATCACATCACCTTCCGGCTGTGTCGCGTCGGAGATCATGAGGCACTCCGCTCCCGGTGGCTCATGACGATGCCGGCGCCGAGGAGCCCGAGCACACTCAAGACCGTCAGGGCGGTCCCGTACCCGCCGGTGCTCTGCAAGAGGTAGCCGGTCAGCGCGGGGCCGAGGGCGGAGCCCGCGCCGAGCGCGGTGAACAGGAGGCCGAGCAACCTGCCGAGGCGTGCCAGGCCGAACCGGTCGGCGAGCACGATGGGCAGCAGAGCGCTGTAGCCGCCGTACATGGCGCCGTGGATGATGGCGAACGCCAGCAATCCGCCGTAACCCCGCGCGGTCGTCCACACCAGCAGGCCCAAGCCGATCCCCACGTGACAGATCTTGAAGAGGGTGAGGGATCCCAGCCGGTCGGTGAGGGCGGTGATCATCAGACGGCCCGCGATGCTGCTGATGCCGATGGCCGAGACCAGGGCCGCGGCAGCCAGGGGGCTGATGCCCAGGCGCTGTGCGGAAGGAGCAAGATGGGCGAACGGGACGTAGTTGGCCATGCAGACGAGCAGCGACGCCACGTAGAGGGTACGGAATCCACGGGTGGACGGCTGTTGCGCGGCGACGGGGGAGTCCGGCGCCTGTGGTGGCCGGCCGACGAGGGCGGCGGCCAGCAGCAGCAGAGCCGCCCCACCGACGGCGTAGAACTCGTAGGCGTGCCGCCAGCCGAAGTGGCTCACCATCCAGGCCGACAGCGGCGAGCTGACGACCGTGCCGATCCCCACGCCCGTGACCACGCTGCCGGTGGCAACCCCTCGGTAGCGGTCGAACCAGCGGCCGGTGGCGGTGACCACCGGAACGTACACACACCCGACCCCCAGCCCGATACCGAGCCCGTAGGCAAGGTACGCCTGCCAAAGAGCGACCGAGATCGCGGTGAGATAGAGGCCGAGCCCCAGGCAGGCCGCGCCGATGAGCAGCATCACGCGCGGCCCCGTCCGGTCCGCGACGGGGCCGGTGACGGCGCTCAGGCCGAATCCCAGCAAGGTCGTGATCGAGAAGACCACGGACGCCGCGCCGTCACCGGCGTGAAAGGCCTGAGCCATCGGCCCGAAGAACTGCCCATAGCTGTACGCCAGCCCGTAGACCACGGACGCCGCGAGCGTCGCGCCCGCCGCCGCCAGCCACGCGCGGCGCGAGTCGCGGACGCCCACGGCAGGAGCGGGCGCGAGCGGACGTCCGGCCCCGACCGCGGCCGGCGGTGTCTCGGGCATCGACATGGTCACTCACCTGCGCTTTCGGTAACCCTGCTGAGATGACGGAGGGCGGGCACGCCGGTCACATCCGGCGGAGGCGGATGTGCTCCGGCACCGCCAGCCCGTCGGGCACCCGCGCCTCAGGACGCGGGACGCCGAAGGACGTGCGTATCGGTAACAGACCGGCCCACTTGGCCAGGTCGACCTCGTCACCGTGATCGTTGGGCGGCGCGTCGCGGATCTTCACGGACGCCTCGGCCAGGTCCAGCGTCATGACGGCGACCCGGGCCAGCACCTTGCGGTCCGGTTCGTGCCCGTAGTTCCAGGCACCCGGCGCGAGATGCTCGGCCACGACGCGCATGCCGTGCCGCTTGTCATCCTCTTTGCGCAGGAGCCGTCCGGTTCCGTGAACGACGGCCGAGCGGTAGTTCACCGAGTTGTGGTAGACCGAGCGCGCGTAGACGATGGCGTCGAGATGGGTCACGGTCACGCATATCGGTGCTCCGGCGGCGAGGACGCGGGCGCTGCGGGCGCCGGCCGATGCATGCAGATACAGCGTGTCGCCCTCGCGGCCGTACACGCTGGGCAGCACGACAGGTCCGCCGTCGGCGACGAACCCCAGGTGGCAGACGAGCCCGGCGTCCAGGACGTCGTACAGAACCTGACGGTCGGCCGCGGCGCGCTCGTGGTAGCGGCGTACGGTGCTGCGTGCCGTGGGTGACAGGGGGCCATGCCCGGTACTGCTCATGTCTGCCTTTCTTCTGTTCCGCCGGAGGCGCTCACAGCACGGCCTCGGCGATGTCCTGCGCCGAGCGGACCGCCATGACCTGGGAGCGTTCCGGCATCAGGCCCGGTTCGGCGAGGTACATGCCGGAGCCGTGCAGCACCACGCCGTCGAAGCCGCTGACCAGGCCCCTGTCCAGGCTGTTGAGCACGCCGGTGAGCCCCATGACCAGCGACCATTCGGCCAGGCGGCGGGGATCGGCGGGCAAGGGCCGGTCGCTGGCTTGGAAGTGGTGTCGTACGGTGCCATAGCGCTGGACGCATTCCAGCAACGACACCACGACGGCCGACCCTCCGTGCTCGGCGATCAACGCGGTCATCTCCGGCGCGGTGGGCGGATTGCGGGTGTAGAAGGTGGGTTCCAGGTTCTCCTGCGGATTCCAGGTCACCTGGGGGAAATGTGGGAAGTCCCGCTGCTCGTACACCTCGTCATCGGCGCGGCGCTTCCAGTCCGGCTGCGGGTCGTGGCCCTGGGTCTCGGTCAGATAGTGGCGGACCATGTCACTCGTCGCCAGATGCTGGACCAGGAGGAACCCCGGCTGCGGGTGCGTGATGCCCAACGTGGCCATGGTGTCGATGCCGTGCTGGTAGCCGAGCAGGCCGTACGCGCTGGAGACGGCATGCGCGTGCAGGAGCCGCCGGTCGGGCCGGACGTCTCCGAATTCGTACTCGTAGAAGGCGCGGCAGGCGTCGGCCACCTTGTAGTTCGCGATGTCGAGGGAGTACCAGACCCTCTCCCCGGCGCTGCCGGCCGCGGCTTCGGCGAACGACCGGCCGATGTTCTTGACGTCGCCCGCCTCAGGCCCGTCGTAGACGAGAATCGGGTTGCGGGCCCGCAGTTCATCGGACTCGGTCAGGACGTTGCGCCGGAACTTGTACAACGTGGCCGCCGGCGTCAGCGTGACGATGCGTAGCCTGTCGGGGCTGGCCAGCTTCAGCTCCAAGGCACGGGCCACGGCGTCCCGCAGGGCGATGGCCTTGTTCCCCGACGACGGGGTGAACAGGAGGACTGATTCGCCGGTCCGATCGATGTGTTGCACCGCCCGGGCCACCATCAGAAGCGACGCCGTGGTCTTGGTCGTACGGGTTCCCGGATTCTTCATCAGGTCCAGCAGGACCAGGCTCCGGCCGGCGTAACTGCCCAGCGGAGCCAGCGAGGCACCGGCGACCGCGAAATACTCCTCCCACGCGTCGGTGAGCACCGGATAGGAGAAGTCCGGGGCGAAACCGGTGGATCGGGCCGGCGTGCAGCGCCGGGAGGCCTCCCGCACGCCGTTGTAATAGCGGGTGATGACGCTCTCGGAGTCGGTGGTCTTGATTTCGGCCGCGAAACTGCGCGCGCTCTGGTCCATGAAGTCGCACCTTTCACTCAGCAGAGAAGGCGTGCAGGTAGGGAGATTCAGCAATGGCGCAGGAGTTGATCGGCGACGACGCGGGCTTGCCGGCCGATGATGAGCATGGAACTGGTGTAGTAATGGGTGCCCGCCGTCAGCTGCCCCAAGGCGAACAGGTTCCGGTTCTCGCTCCCGTCCGCTGCGCGGATTCTGTTGGTGTGCCGGGCCACGTCCAGGCCTCCCAGGGCGTGCCGCCGCGCCACTCCGGCTGCTACCAGGTCCTCGATCAGCGCAGTCGCCGTGTCAGGGACGGCCGCGGCGGCCGGGCGTGTCGTGTTGACCACGATGTCGGCCTCGATCTCGCCCACAGCGGTCGAGGCGAGAAAGGCGGGACGCGGCATTTCGCCGGGCCTTTCACCGGGCTTTTCAGCGGGCCTTTCGATGAGCCTTTCGACGGGCCTTATTCCGCGGACACCGTGTACGACCCGCAGTCGTCCCGCCTCGGCGGCCGCCTGCAGCCGGATGGCCGACTCCTGAGGCATCGGACTCAACAGGGTGATGAACTTCCGGTGCCAGCGGGTGAGAAAGCGGCGCCGTTCCGCGTCGGGCATGGCATGCCAGATGAGCTCCACCGCCTCGTGCATCGCCTCGATGATGACCGGCTGCCAGAGTGCGCCCCCGTCGCGGGCCTGCCCGAGCTGGCGGCGCAGCCGGCGGGCGGCCGACTCGCCCGGGGCGGCCTCGGCGCACGCGCGGTCCAGGCTCGTCCCGGCCTCCTGCAATTCGCGGTCGAGCAGCGCCAGCAGCCGCTCTCCTGTCATGACCGGGTCGGCCGTCAGCGCGACGAGAACGGCGGTGCGGGAGAGATGCCGCAGTTCAGGCGCGGTGGCGACGGTGCGCACGGTCGGCAGCAGCCCGTTCCTCGACGCCATGGTGACGCGGCCTCGATGGCCGTTCTCCAGCAGGAACAGCACGGTGTCGACGGCGGTCAGCCCCGTCCCCAGCACCAGGACATGGGCCTTGGGCGGCACGGCGGCCAATTGGGCGTTCAGCGGATAGGGGTCGTTGACATAGCCCGGCGAGCGCGCCAGCCGGTACACATCGACCGGCCCTCCGGTGCCCACGCACAGCACGACGCGATCCAGGTCGCCGAAGCGCCGCCCGTCCTCGGTGAGCGCGTGGAAGCCGGTCGGCCCCTCACGCAGCCGCATCACCGACGAGCCCACCGTGCGCACCCTCCTTCCGCGTCCGGCCAGCTGATCGCTGATTCCGGTCGCCACATCGGCGAGATACTCGCCGAACAGCCGGCGCGGCAGGAACGCCGTCGGGGACACCGGACGTCCTTGCAGGCCACCCCGTTCCTGCACCCATCGCAGGAAGTGTCCGGGTACGTCCGGCAGTACGGACATGCGCTCGGCCGAGACGTTCAGCAGCGCGACGTCGGAGTCGGGGAGATAAGCCCGGCCTGGCCCGACGTTCTTCGCCGGCTCGAACACCGTGACGTCGAGGTCCGGTAGACGGTCGCGGGTGAGCGCGGCCAGCAATGCGACGGCCGCACCGCCGCCCCCGATGATTCCCAGCTTCATGTCGTCCTCTTCGCGCGCGGAGGTACGGCCGGCGGAACTCCCGGGCAGCGCTGAGCGTCAGCGCGCCCCCGTTCTCTGGAGCCAAGCCGTGTCCCTAACGCCGTGGGACGTTCCGCTGCTGGGTGACGAACAGACTGGTGTAATCGCCACCGGACCAGTCGGGTGGAAGGAGACACGGGCGAGGGTCGTGCACCGCCCACCGCGTCGGCTCACCGCGTACGATCTCGCCGGCATGGCTGCTGGGCAGCGGGTTCGCGGTGTAAGGCATGGAGTTGGCCGCACTGTAGACGTTGAGCAGGAGCGGCCGGCCGAGGTCCGACTCGTTCTTGGCCGAGCAGTGCAGGGTGCGGCAGTTGTGAACGGTCACCGACCCCGCCGGCCCCGGGAGATGGACCGCCCGGTCGGCAGGCAGCGCGGCGGCGTCGAATTCGCTCAGCGCCCCTGTCCAGACGCCGTCGGAGTCGTAAAGGTCGTAGAGCTCGCCTTCATGACTACCGGGAATCACGCCGAGTGGCGCCTGGTCCATGGAACAGTCGTACAAGTAGGTGCCGAAGGTCAGCGAACTGTAATTGGTGTGCGGCCAGAACTGCACGTCCTGATGCCACTTCACCTCGGCACCGCCGCGAGGCCACTTGAAGTTCAACTTGGAATGATGGAACTTCACGTCCGGGCCCACCAGGTCGGCCGCGATGTCGGCGAGCGCCGAGTCCCGTGCGAAGCGCCAGTATTCCGGGTGCTGGTCGACTGGGCTGGTCACGCGCCGTAGCCGGGGGGCTTGGGCAGAGTGCCCCGGTTCGATATCGAACACCGCGTCGGAGCGGTCGATCGTCCGGCTGCGCTCGATCATCTCTTCGGTCGCCGTTCGGAGCCGGGTGAGCCATTCGGTGGAGATCGCCTCTTCCAGAAGCAGAAAGCCGTTGCTGAAGTAGAACTCCCGCTGCTCGTTCGTCAGGATCTTGGGCGTGATGCGGCGGACCTCGTCGACCAGCACGTATATTCTCCTCGATCAGCGCTACGACCTCAGGACTTATGTACATCGGTATGTCCTTACATAAGGACAACATATTGTCCGCTTTGCACATTGTCCAGTGTTGTTCGATCGCTCTGCATGGTGACCTGGTCGCCCTTGACTCCCTGTACCAGCACATCCATGGCTGGTGAGGTCGATGGGGGGCGGCGGTCCGGTTTCGGCTTGCGCTGGGACAACTGCCCCATGCTGCGGTGAGCTCGGGCCGTGTTGTAGTGAAGCGGGTGAGCGTTCGCCGTAGCTGGTGCTCGTTGAGGACGAGCATCCTGTCCAGGATTCAGCCGAGCGAGCGGAACCGTCTCCCGCACAGGTGACGCATGACGAGATCCGCCCCGGCGTCGCGGACGAGGACGCCGTGCGGTGCATGGCGCGATCCGAGGACGCCGACTCCCTTGGCTGCATTCGCCGGCCGCCCAGCGTGACCGGCGTCTCTCCCGCCGCGAGGCTGACCAGGTGCTGGGCGGTCTCGAACGCCGCCGTCTCGGGGATCAGCAGGCATCGGGCCGGCAGCCCGGTGCCGTGCCCGGTGACCGGCACGCCGCTGACGCCGCTGACGTCGAAGCCGTCGCAGACGGCCCGGTCGGGGCGGGGCAGCGGGGCGGAGCGGCCCGGGACCGACAGGCAGCCCTCGCGGTCGTCGTCGAGCCGGCGGTCGGGACTCCATGGTCAGCTACGGCTGGGGGTGAGTGAAGCTCTGGTCAGTGGCGCCGAGGGGTCGGCCGCCAGGTCGAGCGGCGACGGCGGCGTATCCGCGGCGATGAGCAGGTCCCCGACGGCGGCGATCATGGCTCCGTTGTCGGTGCACAGCCGGGGCGGCGGGACGCGCAGGGTGATGCCCGCGGCGGCGCAGCGCTCGGCGGCGACCCGCCGCAGCCGCCCGTTCGCGGCGACCCCGCCGACGATCACCAGGGTGTCCACGTCGTGCGCCAGGCAGGCCGCGACGGCCTTGTGGGTGAGCACGTCGACCACCGCCTCCTGGAAGGAGGCGGCGACGTCCGGCACGCGGACCGGCCCCTGCTCGACGTGCCGGGCGACGGCGCTCTTGAGGCCGGAGAAGGAGAAGTCGTAGCCGGCGCCGAGCATGGCGCGCGGGAAGCGGATCGCCGTGGGGTCGCCGTCGCGGGCGGCCGCGTCGATGGCGGGGCCGCCGGGGTAGGGCAGGCCGAGGATGCGGGCGATCTTGTCGAACGCCTCGCCGGCGGCGTCGTCGCGGGTGTCGCCGAGGTGCGTGATCGGGTCGCGGGCCAGGTCGCCGAGCAGGAGCAGCGAGGTGTGCCCGCCGGAGACGACCAGCGCGACCGAGCGCGGGGGCAGCGGCCCGTGTTCCAGGGTGTCGGCGGCGACGTGCCCGGCCAGGTGGTGCACGCCGTACAGGGGTTTGTCCAGGGCCAGGGCGTAGGCCTTGGCGGCGGCGAGCCCGGTCTGCAGCGCGGTGGACAGTCCGGGCCCGGCGGTGACCGCGACGGCGTCGATGCCGGATGGGCTGATCCCGGCCTGTTCGAAGGCGGCCCGCACGCACGGGACCATCGCCTCCAGATGGGCGCGGGCGGCGATCTCGGGCACCACGCCGCCGAAACGGGCGTGTTCGTCCATCGAGGATGACAGCGCGGCGCCCAGGAGCCGGCCGTCGGCGACGATGCCGACGCCGGTCTCGTCGCAGGAGGTCTCGATGCCCAGGACGATCGCCATGCCACCCCTTTATCGCAAGTGATTCGCAACTACGAATACTAGGCAACAATGATGGAGCTGTCCCACGGACCGGAGATGAACGATGCGAACCGCAGAGGTCAAACGGTGCTTCCTGGCCCGCTTCGCGGCCGCCGGACACGAGATCGTGCCCAGCGCGCCGCTGCCGCCGACGACCGAACCTGCTGTTCGTCAACGCCGGCATGGTCCCGTTCAAGCCGTCCCGCCCCGGCCGCCGGGCCCACTTGATTTTCAGGACGCGGGTTTCCGCGAGCCCTGGTCGCTTCGGTGCCCTGTCGGTTCCTGTAGGGCGATCGCCGCGTCGTTGTCGGAGACGTCGTCCGCAGTAATCCGTTTGTGTATCACCACAGCCCGCTGTCAGTATGAGGGCCCATGCGTCACCCTCTTGACACGCTGGACTGGCCGATTTCCACCGAGCGGCTGCTGTTGCGCCGGGCTGCCCCCGACGACCTGGACGCGACCTGGGCCTTCCGGCAGCTGCCGGAGACTCACGAATGGGTCGCGGCCGCCACAGAGACCTACGACGACTACCGTGAGCGTTTCCTCCGCGAGGAGCGGCTCGTAGACCTGCTCATCGTCGAACTGGACGGCCGGGTGATCGGCGACCTGACACTGAGGGTCCAGGACGGTTGGGCCCAGGAAGAGGTCGCTGACCAGGCGGAGAGCGTCCAAGGAGAGCTTGGGTGGACGCTCGATCCCTCCTACGGCGGCAAGGGCTACGCCACCGAAGCGGTACGCGCCCTCATCGACATCTCCTTCAAGAGTCTTGGCCTGCGTCGCCTGCACGCGGACTGCTTCTACGACAACGAATCCTCGTGGCGGTTGATGGAGCGGCTCGGGATGCGCCGCGAACAGCACACGGTGAAAGACTCGCTCCACCGCACCAAGGGATGGCTCGACGGTCTCTCATACGCGCTCCTGGCCGAGGAATGGCCCGCTCACGAGTGATTTTGGGCAACTCCGCCGCGACGCCCGTGCAGGCGGCGGTCAGCCGGGCCGGCACGCCACCGACTACGCACGGCCAACGTGCTGCCCCAACGCCCCGCGACAGCGCTCTTGGCGGCGTCCTTGGCGGTGTGCCAGATGCGCCGCCCGCCGGCGGCCAACCGGCAGGCGGCTCCGGTGAACGCCCGGTCACCGGCGGATCTCCCGGGGCGCGATCACGGTGGCCAGGCCGTCCAGCAGGCGTTCGAGGCCGAAGGCGAACAGTGATTGCAGGTCGAGCTCCGCGCCCGGCTCCGCGACCTGGGCGATCAGCGGCCCGTCGACGGACAGCTTGGCCTGACCCCACTGCTTGCTGGTCATCCCCGTGTCCAGCTCGGCGATGGCCTCGCTCTCGATGTTGATCGCCGTCCCCCGCACGTAGTTCACCATCGTGCCGTAGACGTGCATGCGGGTGATCGGGTCCAGGCCGAGGCCGTCGAGCGCGCGCAGGGTCCATACCCCGTACGCGAGCTGCCCGGGCAGTGTGGCCGGCCGGGTGATGGACACGAGCCGCGGAAGCCAGGGATGGCGCTGGTAGGCCGCCCACTGCAGCTGAGCGGCCACCCGCAGGTGGGAACGCCATCCCGGCGGCGGCTCCGGATATTCGATCTCGGCGAACGCGGCATCGGCGATCAGCTGGGTGAGCTCGGCCTTGGCCTCGAGGTGCCGGTAGAGGGCCATGGTGGCGACGCCGAGCTTGGCCGCCACCGCCCGCATGGACAGTGCGGCCAGGCCGTCGGCGTCGGCGATCTCCAGGGCCACGCGGACGACGCGGTCGCGTTCGAGACCCCCGGCCGAACGTGAGGGCAGTCTCCGGGGAGCGACCACGGCGCCGACCCGAGACACCGACTCGATGGCGCCTGCCTGCTTGAGCGCGGCCAGCGCCTTGCTGGCCGTCGCCATCGCGACGCCCCACTCGCGCATGATCGCCCTGGTGGTCGGGACGGGCGCGCCGGGCTGCAACTCTCCGTCGGCGATGCGCCGCTCGATGTCGGCGACGATCCGGAGGTACGGCGGTTGCGGATCGTTCACGACGGCCATGCTGCCATGTCTCAGCGGTCAGGCAGCCAGTTGCCGTGCAGACCGAGCGGCACTCTGACAGGAAGGTGGACGCGCGCGACGGGCTCACCCGTGAAGTCCTGGGCGGAGAGGATCACCAGGTCGCTGGCGTTTCGGCGAGGATTGTGCACGTACGTGAGCAGGTACCCCTCGTCCTCCCCTTGCCCCGCGGCGGCGAACACGGCCTCACCGACCGCCTCGTCCTTGCCGAACCCGTGTACTTCATGCGTCCCTCGTTTCAGGTCGTGCTTGACCAGGGCGTTGGTGAAGGCGTCGTCCGGCGGCATGCCCTCGGGCGCGAACGGAATCCCGTACAGGGCCGTCGCGGCCGAGTAGCCATATCGGTACGGGCGGGTGGCACGTGCCTCGTTCACACGCGGGAAATCCTGCGGCCGGTCGTCGATGCGCTGCTGGTGGATCTTGTCCGGCGTGATCGTCCAGCGGTCCAGCATGGGCCGGATCGCTCCGGGGTCGGCGGGATCGAACGGCCCCTCGGCCGTGACCAGGTCGACCACGATCGAGTCGCCGTCGTCGTAGGCGTTGAGAGTGTGGCTGACATGGATCGGGTCGATGTCCAGCCAGCGCACCTCACCACCGGTCCGCGGCATGACCCCTACACGCGTCGGGTGCCCGGGCAGCCACCGGCACTCGAACCCGTCGAAACCCAGCGGCGTGTCCCACAACACCACGTGCTCCTCGGTGAGCGCGAAGTCGTGCATGAACGGCGTCCGCGTCATGGAGATGGCGGTGGTCCGGACGACACTTCCCCCGGAGTCAGTCACGATGTACTGGACGAAGTCGCGGCCCGGCATGTACGACAGCGAATGCAACTCGCCGGTGAGCGGGTCGTGCTTGGAGTGCGCCCCCGCCGTGAACCCCTCCGCGGTCCCACCCAGCTCACACACGCCCACGGTGTTCAGCTCCTCGTCCAACTCGGCGGGCGGCAGGCCGCCCTCCGCCAAGGCGAAGGTGCGCTGAGCGTGCTCGATCACGTGCACCATGGGCGCGAAGCCCGGTACGCGCACGAAGCGGTTGCGGTACCACTCGGCCCGGCCGTCACGCAGCCGCACCCCGTGCACCATGCCCTGGCCCATGCCCCAGATGTGCACAACGGGGTCTTCCACACCCAGCGGGTTGGGCCCGTTGCGCAGGTAGCGGCCGTTGAGCTCGGCCGGGATCCGCCCGGTGACAGGCAGGTCGTAGGCGGTGACTTCTTCAGTAAGGGGGGAGAAAGGCCCTTCCAGATACTTCATGTGGACACCGTACGCAAGAGCACGCCTGATCCCATGGCAGCAGCGGGAAATGCCATTCTGTGCACTAGTGCAACAAGCCGAGCCCACCCGAACAACCTCTCGCGGCGTCGCGGTTTCGAAGAGAAGGCGACGCAGCTTGCACAACCCGGCGGAGCCCATGTCGCTGATTCTCCAGGTTGCACACTTCACGTTGTCCCAAGAGGTCCTTCGCTCTTCGCCACCGACCTTCTTGGTCGCGCCCCGGGAAGCCTCGGCGGTGGCCATGGGGCGGTCAGCCGAGTTCGGCGCCGATCTGGGGCAGCACCTTCGTGCCGAGCAGTTCGATGGCGTGCAGGAAGTCGCGCTGTGGCAGGCCGCCGACGTCCATCTGCAGGATCTGGCGGGAGTGGCCGAGCAGGCCGTGCAGGTGCAGGATGCGGTCAGCAACCTGATCGGAGCTGCTGGCGAGGACCATGCCGCCGGGGCCGAAGGCCGCCGAACGGTCGGCGCACGGCGGGGCAGGGCGGCCCAGCTCGGCCAGGCCGTCGGCCATCATCCGGGCCGAAGCGGCCTCAGGCGACGAACGCGGCCAGCAGGAACAGGAGCGCGTTCATCGCGATCGCGGCGGGTTCCTTACGGCGGGCGCGGGCGAGCGCGGCCAGGACCATGATCACGGCCAGGCCGGTCGTGGCCAGCGGGGTCAGGATCGGCACGATGCCGGTAGCCGCGGGCAGGAGGCCCGAGCGCGCCGGCGAGCTCGGCGATGCCGATGAAGCGGACGGTGCCGGCGGAGTAGTCCTCTGCCCAGGGCAGTCTGGGCTCCAGCTTCTCCTTCAGGTGGCGGTGACCGGGACACGCAGCGCTCCGGCGGCGGCTTGGGAGGCCAGCTCGGTCAGCGTCCGCGGGTTCGGGCCCGCCATGATCGTGTGCACGGTGACCTCGACGCCCTGGACCGCGTCCGGAGTCGACCCTCGGGTGGAGGCGAGCCCGCCGCCCTTACGCAGCAGCCCGGCCAGCTCGGCGCCGCCCCCGCCAGGTGCAGCACCGCGTCCACGCCCTCCGGGGCGAGCGCGGACTTGGGCCGGCCGCCGGGTGCCTTGAGTGCCAAGGCGCCAACGCGCACAAAGGTCAGAAACGGGTCCGCAGCTCAGCCTTCCGTCGCGACCTGTTCGATCATGGAAGCTTGTACGGCGGCAAGCACGGCTGCAGCGAAGGGCAGGGAGTGATGCGTGGCTCCCCAGCCAATGCCGAACACCACGGAGGCGGGATCGTTGTTGGGGTTGGAGAGGGCCTGGTGCCCACGGATGCGCAGCCGCAACGACCCGCGGGCGTCCTCCAGCGCATGCCACTCGACGCCCTCGATCTCGGTGATCGGGTAACGCCGGTCACCTGCCGTGTACTTGGCCGGGGAAGCTCCGGACGCGAACCAGGTGAAGGTGACAGCCTGCCCGTCGAAGGCGGCCTCACCGTCCCACGCCTTGAAACTACGCGGCACCGAAGGGCCGGCGATCAGGAACCGCTCAGCCGGACCGCGCTCGGACAGGGCCGCGCGCATCTCGTCGGCATACTGGGCGGCCAGCGTCTCCGTGGCGGCGGGCAGCACCAGCCGGTACGGATCGAGCGACTCCTGGAGCTGCCCCGTTGCCGCGGACATGACCGGATCGGCTCCCTCCCGGGGAACCACCCGCAACACCGCCCTGCCGCGTGCACCAGGCTCCAGCATGACATCGGCCAGCGCGTCATACGGCACGAACCGCTCACCGAGCTCCATGCTCAGTTTCGACGCCTTACCCGGATCAGGCCTGATGCGCAGCCCCCCGTCCTCGAACTCCCACGTGCAACCTCGCCCCTTCAGTACGTCACCCATGCAAGCAAGGATAGGTGCCCGAACACTGGCGGCTACGCGGACGGGCGGCCACCGTGACGAGCCGGCTGGGCCTGCGCACGTCGCCGGACGCCGCGTTCTGCGACGACGACTACGCCGACTTCTGCTGGCGCGCTCTGTGGGAGCAGGAATCGGCCGACCTGTCCAGGTCGCGGCGCTTCGAGCAATGGCGTTCGCCGGTACGGTCTCTCAGTAGTACTGGCATGCTCCGGGGCATGGGACTCACCGGGTAGGCCCCACCTGCAATGATCGATCAGGGCGCCCGCCGTGCTCGGCGCGTGCTCGTACGCCCCGTCACAGGCTGTCGGAACCCAGCACTGCCGGATACACAAAGCGCGCCATGGTGGTCCAAGCCATCACTCAACGGCACAGGGCGGCACTAAAAGATCTTGCTCATGGGGCAGCGTCGATCATGCTGGCCGGAGGGGGGCGATCTGAAGGTCGTGCAGGAGACACTCGGGCACGTGTCATCCACCCTTCACCCGCGACACCTGCACCAGCGTCTACCTCGAGGTGGCCCGAGCCGCCGCGGAATCCGCCGCCGCCCTCATCAACATTTCAGCCGCAGGTGCCCGGAGGTCCCGGCTGATCACACTGCCGGACCACATCGGCGACGCCACTTCCTGATCCACCGAACCCGGCAGGTCCGCCGATTCGTCAGCGGGCCTGCTGGTTTGCCCTCCATGACTGAATCTTTTCCAACCTCGCGGGCCCGGCCCTTGGTTCAGCGTGATCCCGAAGCCGCTGTTCGGCCGGTGACGTGAGAAAGCTCCTGGTAGACGGGTTGATCACCACAACCCACACCGTCGCAGCCAGGAGCTTCCGGTGCTGTTCTACCGTGCTGCCATCGATGTGTCGCATCAGACCCTGAACTACGTCGCCGGGATGATCCGGCGTCACCGGAAGCGGATCGGCTCGCTCCGGCGGAGGCTGAACCCCGGGCAGCAGGCCCTGCCGGTCCTTGTCTACCTGCGTGAAGGCGAGACCTTCGCCGAATTCGGGGCCGGCTTCGGCATCTCCACGGCAACCGCGTGGCGGTATGTGGAGGAGACCGTGGCACTGTTGTCGGCACGTTCGCCCAAGCTCGGCCAGGCGCTGCGGAAAGCCAGGCGGGACGGACCGCACTATCTGGTGCTGGACGGCACCCTGATCCGTACCGACCGAATCAAGGCCGACCGGCCGTACTTCTCCGGCAAGGACCGTGTGCACGGCATGAACGTGCAGGTCATCGCCTCGCCCGACGGGACGATCCTGTGGACCTCGGGCGCGCTGCCGGGCAAGGCGCATGACCTGGGCGCCGCCCGCATCTGGGGCATCCTGCGTGAACTGGAGAAGGCCGGAATCATCACCCTCGCCGACAAGGCGTACCAAGGCGCCGAGGGCCCAGTCGTCACCCCGTACAAGGGCAAGGACAAGCCCGAGTTCCAGAAGCAGGCCAACCGTGCCCATGCCAAGCTGCGTGGATCCGGAGCGTCTGCCTTCGAGCCGGGTGGTTGCGGCGCCCGGATCAGCTCAGATCAGCGGCCCGGATCGGGGCCGGTCACCGCCGAACCCGTACGCGGGTCAGGCTTCCGACGGCACGATCCTGTTGACATGGAAAGGCATTCCGCGTTCGATCTCCTCCATCAGGAGGTGGACATGCGGAGAACTTCGCGATGGTTGGCCTCGGCGGCCCTGGGCATGGCCGTCGTGTTAGGAAGCGCGGGACAGGCGAACGCCGACGGTCCCGCGATCAGTGACCCGGGCGTTCCCGACGTACGGATCGAGGCGCCCGAACCCGGCGGGTGCAAGGCGTGGGACCCGACACTCGGCGGTGACGCCGCGACGAACCGGCAGCTCAACGAGAACGTGCCCTGCGGCTGGTTCCCGTCGATCGCCAAACTGGCCAACGGCGACCTCTACGTCGCCTACTCCTACGGCCCCAGCCACTCCAACTACAGCAAGATCGCCGCACGCCGGAGCAGCGACGGCGGCCACACCTGGTCGGCCCGCCAGATCATCGTGGACGACCCCGCCATCCCCGACGAGAAGGAGCCGAGCCTCACCGCCCTGCGCGACGGCCGGCTGCTGATGACCTACTACGACTACTCGCCCGGCCGGCCCAACAAGCACCGGCGGCAGGTCTACCTGCGCAGCTCGTCCGACAACGGTGTCACCTGGTCGGCGGCGACCACGCTCGACTCGCTCGTCTGGGACTTCCCCACCAGCCAGACGGCCTCCGACGGGGAGCTCGTCGAGCTCGACGACGGCACGCTGCTGCTGCCCGTCTACACGATGCGCGCCCTGGACGGCTCGATCGGCAAGTGGGGCGTCCACGTGCTGCGCAGCAACGACGGCGGCCTCACCTGGAACCGCTCGGACGAACGCGTCGTGATGTGGGACGGGCCCACCGGCACGATCGACTACAGCGAGCCGGCGCTGGCCGACCTGGGCGGCGGGCACGTCCTGCTGCTGGCCAGGACGGCCGGCAACCCGGCCGGGACCATGCGGCAGAGCGAGTCCTTCGACCACGGCGCGACCTGGAGCGCGCCGGTCGACGTCCCCGGGCTGTACGGGCACGCGCCGCACTTCCTCAAGCTGCGCGACGGCTCGTTCTTTCTCACCTACGGCGACGTGTCCGGCGCCTTCGCCTCCTCGCGGCCGGTGGTCGGCAGGTTCTTCGACCCGCGCCGGGGGTGGGCCGCGACGCAGGGCAAGATGATCTACAAGACGCCGCGGACGAGCCGGTCGGACTGGGTCTACTTCCCCTCGTCGGACATGTCGTACCCGGGCAGCGTCGAGCTCGACGACGGCACGGTCTTCACGGTCTACTACGACCGGCTCGAAGGCATCATCGGCGGCACCTACACCCGTCCCGCCGAGAACCGGCTCGACCTGTGGGGGATGTACCAGGCCGGGCGGGCGACCGTGCAGACCGACATGACGGTCACCTCGCCGAGCAGGCCGTCGCTGCAGCCGTACGGACCGATCGACGGCAGCATCGACTACTGGCACTCGGCCGCGGCCGACGGGCCCGCGCCGCCCGTGCGGCAGTGGACGCTCACCCTGGCCGACCCCGTCCCGATCGGCCAGGTCGGGGTGGTGCTCAAGCCCGGGTACGCCGAGTCGGCGACGGTCGAGGCCGGCGGGCGGACGGTCGCGACGTACACGATGCGCCGCACCGACGCCCTCGACTGGACCCCGGCCGGAGGCGCGCTCGCCGGCCAGGTGCGCGTCTCGATCACCGACTCCAGCCGCAACGGCGACGCGCTGCTCACGGAGGTGGCGTTGCGCACCTGGCCGACGACGTTCGCCAGGGCGTCCTAGTCAGTGCCTGCCGGTGATCGGCCAGCGCGCCACGGCGGTGTCGCCCTCCACGACGTGGGCACGGCTCCACATGTTGACGACGCCGCAGCCGTGGTTGGGCAGGATCCGCAGCAGGTCGCCGACCCGCAGCGCGGCCACGCCCTCACCGGTCAGGTAGCCGTGCTCCTCGTTGGCCTTGGCGAAGGTCAGCGAGGGCCGGTCGATCACCAGCCCGAAGCCGGAGCCGGTCACCGAGGCGTCGGAGCTCATGGCCTTCAGCCCGGCGTCGACGATCGCGACGCCCTCGCGCGGCGTGCTCACCACCCGGGTGAGCACGGTCAGCGCCGTGCGGGACAGGCCGGCGGTGCCGAGCGCGACCTGGTTGCCGTCGTAGAAGACGTACGTGCCCGCCCGCGCCTCGGTGACGCCGGGGACGAAGGGGGCGGTGGTCGCGCCCGGCGTCGATCCGACGGAGACGATCTCACAGGGATGGCCCGCGGCGCGCAGCTCCGCCGCCACGCCCGCCAGCACCTCGCCCACGAGTGTGCCCGCCTTGTCCATGCCCGGGCGGTCGCCCAGGTACGTCATCAGATGCCCCTCGTGGGTGAGCACCCCGCGCAGTTCGAGCGACGGCAGGGCGGCCAGCTCGGCGGCGAGCGCGAGCGCGTCCTCGGGCGCCACGCCGGCCCGGCCGAGCCCGGTGTCGACCTCGATCAGGTACGGTTGCCGCCGTCCCGCCGCCCGCGCGGCCGCGGCGAGCGGCCGGGCCACCTCGACCGAGTCGAGCGCCACGGGCACGCCCGCCCGTACGGCGAAGTCCACCTTGGCCGGGCCCACCGGCTGATGGGCCCAGATCAGATCGCGGATGCCCGCCTCCAGCAGCGCCGTGACCTCGGCCGCGGTCGCGCAGGTGAACCCGATCGCGCCGTGGTCGAGCTGGAGCCTGGCCACGTCGAGGCACTTGGAGGCCTTGAAGTGCGGCCTCAGCCGCACGCCGGCCGAGGCGGCGAGCGCCGACATCTCCTCGATGTTGCGGACCAGCCGGTCATGGTCGATCAGCAGGGCGGGGGTCGGCAGCCCGGCGAGCGGCACCGTGGTGAAGGCGTTCGGCGCCGGGGTGACGGCGTTCACCGCACCGCCAGCAGCTCGCGCGGGTCCTCGTCCAGCAGGCGCTCGATCGTCTCCGGCCGGACGCCTTCGAGCCCGGGGATGCGGATCGCGGTCAGCGACCGCAGGCCGGCGACCGCCTCGTCCGGCGTCCAGAGCGGGTAGTCGGAGCCGAAGAGCAGTTTGCCCGTCACGCCCCACTCCTGCGCGCGGACCAGGGCGAGGAATCCGTCGAGCGGCCTGGCCCAGTTCGCGGAGACGTCGGCGAAGACCCGCGGGTTCTTCCTGAGCACGATCATCGTCTCGCGCTGCCACGGGTGCCCGAGGTGGGCGACGATCTGTGTCAGGCCCGGGTGCCGCCTGGCCACCGCGTCCACGGCCAGCGGGTTGGTCACGTCGAGGTCGCCGTGGGGGCTCGGCGTCGCGCCCATGTGCCACAGCAGCACCAGCCCCGCCTCGGCCGCCGCGGCGTAGAAGGGGTCGTGGGCGGTCCCGGCCGGGTCGAAGTGGGCCAGCACCGGGTAGAGCTTGATGCCGCGCAGGCCCTTGGCCACCCCGTCGGCCAGCTGTTCCAGGACGTCGGGATCGGTCGGGTCGAGCGCCATGAAGCCGACGGTCTCGGTACGGGTGTCGGCGCAGAACCGGGCGACGAACTCGTTCGACGTGGCCACGCCGGCCGAGGTGGCCCGCAGTCCGAAGACGAACGCCGCGGTGACCCCCTTCATGGCCGCGTCGTAGTCGGCGGGCGTCACGTCGGTCCACGGCCTGCCGTACACCGGGCGCCAGTTCGCCTCCCACTCGCAGCCCCAGTGCTCGGACAGCAGGCAGTGGGTGTGCACGTCGATCATCAGGTGTGGCTTCCTTCCGTGGACGACAGCGAACGGTGGATCACGCGCAGCGCGGCGGCCAGGTCCGGGTCCGCGGCCATCTCGGCCGCGGTGGCGTGTAGCTCGGCCACGTAGCCGCCGTGCCGGTCGGGGTCCAGCTCGCCGGCCGGGCCCGAGACGCTGACCGAGGCGACCCACCGGCCGTCGATCTCCAGGGGCACGGCCAGGCAGCGCAGCCCGATGTTGGACTCGTTGTCGTCGTAGGCGTAGCCGCGCTCCCTGGTCAGTTCGAGGTCGGCGCGCAGCTCGGCGAACGTGGTCAGCGTGCTGCCGGTCATCGCCTCGTACGGCTCCTCGGGCAGGTGCCGGGCCAGCGCGTCAGGCGCGAGCCCGGCCAGGAGCAGCTTGCCCAGCCCGGTGGCGTGCGCGTCGGCCCTCGACCCGCTCATGGCCGTGTAGCGGATCGGCCGGTCCGGCTCCTCCACGCGCAGGTGCAGCACCTGGGTGCCGTCGAGCACGCCGAGATTGGCCGTCTGCCCGGTGGTCGCGGCGAGGGCGGCCAGGTAGCCGCGCGCCACGGCCGAGGCGTCCAGCGTCGAGACGTACGCCGTGGACAGGTCGAGCACCTTGTGCCCGAGCCGGAACGAGGGACGCTCGTCCACCCGGACCACGTACCCGGTCTCGGTGAGCACGGCGAGCAGCCGGACCAGCGTGCTCTTCGGCAGGCCGGTCTCGTCGTTCAGCTCGCCCAGCGTGACCGGGTGCTTGGCCTTGGCCAGCCGTTCCAGCAGCGCCAGCCCTCGGGCGAGGGCGTGGGCGTGGTAGTTGGCCGCGGCCGGCTTGTCGTCGTCGATGGTTCGTCTCATGGGTTCACTTCCGTCTGCGACCGCAGGACCCGGCCCGGCCGCGCGCCGGTGTGGACGCCGTCGTCGATCACGACGGCCCCGTTCACGACGACGAGGTCGATGCCCGCCGGGTAGCGGTGGGGATGGGTGAAGGTGCTCAGGTCCTCGATCTTCTCCAGGTCGAGCAGCAGCAGATCCGCCGCGGCGCCCACCCGGATCGAGCCGCGCCCCGCGAGCCCGAACAGCTTCGCGGGAGCCCCGGTGCATTTGTGAACAGCCTGCTCCAGCGTGAGCCGCCCCGGGCCGACGTGGTGACGCAGGAGGCGAGGATAGCAGCCGTACGAGCGGGGATGCGGCGTGCCCCGGCCGGTCGGACCCGCCGGGTCGAGCGCGAACCCGTCGGAGCCGATCACGGTCGCGGGGTGGGCCAGCGCGGCGAGCAGGTCGTCCTCCGAACGGCCGAAGGCGACCATGGCCACGGCGTTCCCGCCTTCGGCGACCAGGTCGAGGGCGTCGTCGTCGGTCGCGAGCGGGCTGCCGTCGACGAAGACGTCCGGCCAGTCCCACCAGCGGTCCGCCCATTCGGCCCTGATCCGGCCGCGGACCCGCGGGTCGCGCAACCGCCGGCGCATGGCGGCCTCGCCGCCGTCGTGCGCCCAGCCGGGCAGGAGCTGGGAGAGGTTCGCGCTGCCGGCCAGGTAGGGGTAGACGTCGGCGCGTACGTCGGCGTCCGCGGCCTCGATCAGCCGCAGCGCCCGTGCCACCCCGCCCCAGTTGCGGCGGCCGACCGCCGCCAGGTGGGAGATCTGGGTACGGCACCCGCTCGCCTCGGCCACCCGTACGGCCTGCCGTACCGACTCGGCCAGCCCGTCGGTGTAGTCGCGCAGGTGCCAGGCGAACACCCCTCCGTACGCCGCCACGACCCCGGCCAGCGTGACCAGCTCGGCCTCGTCGGCGTAGCTGGCGGGCGCGTAGATCAGCCCCGTGCTCAGCCCGAGGGCCCCGTCGTCGAGGGCGGCGGCGAGCAGCTCGCACATCCGGGCCCGCTCGGAGGTCGTGGCCGGCCGGTCGGCGAAGCCCACCGCGGCGGCGCGCAGCGGCAGGTGCCCGACGAGCGAGGCGGTGTTCACCGACGGGCCCGCCGCCGTCAGCGCCGCCCGGTAGCCGGCCAGGTCCCGCCACGACCACTCGACCGCCGGGTCGACGTCGATGAAGGCGACGGCGGCGCGCAGCGCGGCCGTGTCGGTCCCGGCCTCCAGCGGCAGGACCCCGAGGCCGCAGTTGCCGAGCACCTCGGTCGTGACGCCTTGGCGGATCTTGCTGTGCGCCCGCGGGTTGCTGATCAGGGCCAGGTCGGAGTGGCTGTGCACGTCCACGAAACCGGGGCAGACCATGCGTCCGCCGGCCTCGACCACCTGGGCCGCGGCCTGCCCGCCCAGGTCGCCGACCGCCTCGATCCGTCCGGCGGAGACCGCGACGTCCGCGGTGCGGGCGGGCGCACCCGTGCCGTCGACGAGCAGGGCGCCCTTGATCAGCAGGTCAGTCATCGGCGATCCGGAACGTGCCCTCGACCTCGACGGGACTGCCGAGCGGCAGCGCCGCGACGCCGATCGCGGCTCTGGCGTGCGCCCCGCGCTCCGGCCCGAGCACGGTGAGCAGCAGCTCGGTCGCGGCGTCGGCCACCAGGTGCTGCTCGGCGAATCCGGGCACGCAGGCGACGAACACGGTCAGCTTGACCGCGGTGACCCGGTCGAGCGATCCGGTCCGCGCGAGCACGGCGGCGAGCACGTTGCGGGCGCACTGCCAGGCGCAGGCGCGCGCGGTCGCGAGGTCGACGTCCGCGCCCGTCGTGCCGGTCGCGAGCAGCCCGCCGCCGGGGACGGCCGCCACCTGGCCGGAGGCGACGATCAGGCTGCCGTCGCGCCGGACGGCGGCGACCGGCGGCCGGTCAGGACGAGCCGGAGGTGTGTCGGGAAGCGTGTCGAGCACTGATGGTCTCCTCTGGGAAGTGGCAGGCGCTGGGGTGCCCGGCGCCGGAACGGTCTTCGAGCGCCGGCTCCTCGGCGGCGCACCGCTCCCGCGCCTTCCAGCAGCGCGTACGGAAGCGGCAGCCCGACGGCGGGTCGGCGGGGCTCGGCACGTCGCCCGACAGCAGGATGCGTTCCCCCGCGCCGCGCAGCGAGGGGTGCGGGATCGGCACCGCCGAGATCAGCGCCTTGGTGTACGGGTGGGCCGGCCGCAGGAAGATGTCGTCGACCTCGCCGATCTCCACGATCTTGCCGAGGTACATGACGGCGACCCGGTGACAGATGTGCCTGACCACCGACAGGTCGTGGGAGATGAACAGGTAGGCGAGGCCGAGCCGGCGTTGCAGGTCCGCCAGCATGTTGACCACCTGGGCCTGGATGGAGACGTCCAGGGCGGAGACCGGTTCGTCGAGCACCAGCACCCGGGGCCCGAGGGCGAGGGCGCGGGCGATGCCGACCCGCTGCCGCTGCCCGCCGGAGAACTCGTGCGGGTACCTGTTGGCGTGCTCGGGCGCGAGCCCCACCAGCTCCAGCAGTTCCCCGACCCTGGCCTCGTCGTACAGGCCCTGCACGCGCAGCGGTTCGGCCACGATCTCGTGCACGGTGAGCCGTGGCGACAGGGACGCGTAGGGGTCCTGGAAGACGATCTGGATCTCCCGTCGCAGCGGGCGCAGTTCGGCCGGGGAGAGTGCGGACAGGTCGTGCCCGCCGTACAGGATGCGGCCGGCCGTGGGGTCGGCGAGCCGTACGAGCAGGCGGCCCGTGGTGGTCTTGCCGCATCCCGACTCGCCGACGAGGCCGAGGGTCTCGCCGGCCGACAGCGTCAGGTCGATCCCGTCCACGGCGTGGACCGCGCCGACCTGCCGCCTGAGCAGCCCGGCCCTGATCGGGTAGTGCTTGACCAGCCCCTCTACGCGGAGCACCTCCGTGGTCGTCATGCGAGCTCCTCGTGGAAGTGACAGGCGGTGGCGTGCCCGGCGCCGAGACCGACCAGCTCGGGCCTCGACGTGCGGCAGGCGGCCCGTCCCGGTGCCAGCGGGCAGCGCGGATGGAACGGGCATCCGTCGGGTGGCGCCAGCAGGCTCGGCGGGCTGCCCGGGATCGGGACCAGCTCGCCCCGCGAGGACTCCACCCGCGGCCTGCTCGCCAGCAGGCCCCGGGTGTAGGGATGCCGGGGAGCGTCGAAGACGGTGTGGACGTCGCCCTGCTCGACCACCCGGCCCGCGTACATCACGGCCACCCGGTCGGCCAGCTCGGCGATCACGCCGAGGTCGTGCGTGATGACGATCGCCGCTGCGCCCGTCCGCTCCCGCGCGCTCCTGAGCAGGTCGAGGACCTGGGCCTGGATGGTCACGTCGAGGGCGGTGGTGGGCTCGTCGGCGATGAGCAGCGCGGGCTCGTTGGCCAGGGCCATCGCGATCATCGCCCGCTGCCGCATGCCGCCGGAGTACTCGTGCGGGAACTGCCGGTAGCGCGTCTCGGGGTTGGGCACGCCGACGGAGGCGAGCAGCGCGAGCACGCGCTCCCGGACGGCGGCGCGCGACAGGCCCCGCCCGTGCAGCCGGACCGCCTCGGCGATCTGCCTGCCCACCGGGACCACCGGGTTGAGCGCCGTCATCGGGTCCTGGAACACCATCGCGATCTCGCCTCCGCGCACCGCCCGCATGGCGCGCGGAGACAGGTCGAGCAGGTTCCTGCCGCGGAAGACGATCCTGCCGCGGGTGATCCGGCCGGGCCGCCTGACCAGGCCGAGCACGGACATCGCGGTGACGCTCTTGCCCGATCCCGACTCGCCGACCACGCCGACGACCTCGCCGGGCCGTACGTCGAGGAAGACCCCGTCGACGGCCTGGACGAGGCCGTCCTCGGTGGGGAACCGGACGGCCAGGTCCTCGATGGACAGCAGCGGCTCGTCCATCAGCGCACTCCTCTCGGATCGACGGCGTCGCGCAGCCCGTCGCCGACGAAGTTGACGGCGAGCACCGTGAGCGCGATGGCCAGGCCGGGCGGCACCCAGAGCCACGGCATGGTCCTGATCAGGGTCAGGTTCTGGGCGTCGGTCAGCATGTTGCCCCAGCTCGCCTGCGGCGCCTGGACGCCCAGGCCGAGGAAGGACAGCACCGCCTCCAGCAGGATGGTCTGCGCGACGAGCAGCGTCCCGACCACCGCGACCTGGGCGAGCACGGCGGGCACGACGTGCCGGGTGATGATCGAGGCGCGGCCCGCGCCGAACGCCCGTGCGGCCTGCACGTACTCCTGCTCCCGCAGGCTCAGCGCGAGCCCGCGGACCACCCGGCAGGCTGTCGGCCAGTTGCAGGCGGCGAAGACCACCACCAGCATCGGCGCGCTCGGCCCGAGGATCCCGGCGAGCACGACGACCACGACCAGCGAGGGGAAGGAGAGCACCACGTCGGCGGCACGCATGACCAGCGCGTCGAGGGCTCCGCCGGCCACGCCCGCGACCGCGCCGAGCAGCGTGCCGATCAGCACGGCCGCCAGGGAGGCGGCCAGGCCGACGAGCAGGGACACCCGGCCGGCGTACACCAGCCTGGCGAACACGTCCCGGCCTGAGGAGTCCGTGCCGAGCAGGTGCTCGCCCGAGGGCGGGCGGCGGAACGCGGCGAGGTCCACCGCGTTCGGGTCGTGACCCGTGACCATCGGCGCGCACAGTGCCACCAGCACGATGAGGAGGAGGAAGGCCGCGCCGGCCAGGGCCATCCGGTTGCGCAGGAACCGGCGCAGCGCCAGCCGCGCCGGCGACCGCCGCGCGACGGGAGTGGTGAGGGCGGTCGTGGTCATCGCAGGCTGATCCTCGGGTCTGCCACCGCGTACAGCAGGTCGGCGGCCAGGTTGCACAGCAGCACGAGCACCGCGATGAACAGCGCGAAGCCGATCACCACCGGATAGTCGAGCTGCCCGATGGAGCTGATCGCGAGCTGGCCCATCCCCGGCCAGGCGAAGACCTGCTCCAGGGCCACGGCTCCGGCGAGGAGCTGCGGCACGTAGATCATGACGACCGTGATGAGCGGGATCAGCGCGTTGCGCAGGGCGTGCCGCAGCAGGACGCGCGGCGGCGCGGCGCCCTTGGCCTCGGCGGTTCGGACGTAGTCGGCGCCGAGCTCGGAGATCAGCCCGCCGCGCACGTACCGCATGAACGGCCCGGCGATGGACAGGGCGAGGATGGTGGCCGGCAGCACCAGGTGTGCCAGCACGTCCGCGCCGCTTCCGTCGTCCGGGTTCGTCATGCCGGAGGAGGGCAGCCAGCCGAGGGTGAGCGAGAACACGTAGATCGCCACGATGCCCAGGAAGAAACTCGGCACGGAGATCACCGCGAGGCTGACGGCGGCCGAGGCGTAGTCGGCCGCGGTGTTGCGCCTGACCGCCGCCAGCGTGCCCGCCGGGATCGCGACGAGCAGGCCGAGCGCCAGCGCGGTGCCCATCAGCAGGACGGTCGGTCCGAGCCGCTCGCCGAGCACCGCGCCGACGGGACGGTGGCTGACGAAGGAGTAGCCGAGGTCGCCGGTCAGGGCGTCGCGCAGCCAGACGACGTACCGGACGAGGACGGGGTCGTCGAGCCCGAGCTCGGCCCGCTTGCGGGCGATGAACTCCGGGCCGCCCGCGGCGAGCTGCTCGGGGTTCACCATCATCCGCACCGGATCCCCGGGAGCGGCCCTGACCAGCAGGAACACGCCGATGCTGATGAAGAGGAAGACGGCCACGTTGACGGCGAGGCGGCGAGCTACGTACGTCAGCACGGCGGTCTCCCCAGGCTTGCGATCCCGTTCACCCCGCCAGGCTCCACTCGTCGGCGTTCCAGAAGCCCACCGTGAAGTCGCCGTTCGGCTTGAAGCCGCGCAGCCTCGTGCCGTAGGCCCAGATGACCTCGGGGTTGTAGAGCCAGACGTAGGCGGCCTGGTCGTTCTCCCGCTTGGCGGCCTGCTGGTAGAGGGCGGACCGTTCGGCCGGGTCGGTGACGGCGTCCGCGGCGCCGGTCAGGCGGTCGATCTCCTTGTCGCAGAAGTGCGGGATGTTGCCGCCCTTGGGGTAGAACGCGTCGCACCTGAGGATCGGGTTGCTGCTCGACGGATCGGCTGCGTACGTCCCGCCGCCGAAGAGGGCGAGGTCGTAGGTGAGCTTGTCGTAGGACTCCAGCAGCTCGGCGGCCTGCACCTGCTTGAGCTTGACGTCCATGCCCGCGGCGGTGAGGGCCCCCTGGATGACGGTGGCCGCGGCGTCGCGGTCGCGCTGCCCGGGGATCCAGGCCAGCGTCACCGGCTTGCTCGCGTCCCATCCGGCCTCGCCGAGCAGCTTCTTGGCCGCCGCGACGTCGTAGGGGTAGGCGTTGAGGCCGGCGGGTAGTGCCGGTTTGGCCACGTACGAGGAGTTCTGGACGCTGCCCTTGCCCGCGAGCAGCTTGTCCACCAGCGACTGCCGGTCGATGGCGTGCAGCATGGCCTGCCGCACCCGGGGGTCGGCGAAGCGCTTCTGCGTCTGGTTCACCGCGATCCTGAGGAAGCCGGGGCTCGGCTTGCTCGCCACCGTGACGCCGGGCAGGGACTGGACCGCCTGGAGGTCGGTCGGGGAGATCTGGGCCAGGTCCATCTCGCCGGTACCGAGCTGCGCGGTCGCCACGTCGGACGTGACCGGCTTGAGGAAGATCTTGGGGATGCCGACGGGTTTGCGGTAGTTCGGGTTGGCGGCCAGCTCGACGTACTGGTCGGTCTTGTAGTCCACGAACGTGTACGGCCCGAGCCCCGCGGTCGGCCTGTTGAAGAAGGCGTCGCCCGCGACCGCGTCCACCGGGACCGTGCCGAGCACGTGCTCGGGCAGGATGAAGCCGAACGGTCCCGCGATCAGGGAGAGGAACCCCACGTTGGGCCTGGCCAGCGAGATCACGAAGGTGGAGTCGTCGGGCGCGCTGAAGGAGGCGCCCGCGAGCTTGCCCGCCATCGCGCTGCCGCTGCGCGCGTCGGCGAGCAGCTTGTAGGTGAACAGCACGTCCTTGGCGCCGAACGGCTTGCCGTCGCTCCACTTCAGGCCGGTGCGGAGGTGGAAGGTGAACGACTTGGCGTCCTTGGAGATCTCCCAGCGTTCCGCGAGGCGCGGTTCGTACTCGGCGGCGTCGTTGACGGTCAGCAGGTTGTCGTAGACGAGCTGCATGACCTGCTGGTCGGGGCCGGTCGGCGGATCGAGCGGGCTGAACCGCTTGGGCTTCTGGTACAGGTAGACGTTGAGCGCGCCCGCCGTGCCCGCGCCGCGGTCGCCGCCCGTCCTGGTGGGGTCGGAGCAGGCCGTCAGGGGCAGGAGCAGGGCGCCCGCGGCGATCAGCGCGAGCGGTCGTACGGTCATGGGGTCTCCCTCGCCGAGACGGAGTTGATCAGTGAACCCAGGCCGGTGATCGAGACGTGGATCTCGTCGCCGGCCGAGAGGAATTCCCCCGAGCTCGCGCCGACGCCCGCAGGAGTGCCGGTCATCAGCACGTCCCCCGGGTGCAGCGTCATGATGGTCGAGGCGAAGGCGACGAGCTCGGCCACGCTGAAGATCATGTCCTTGGTCGAGCCGTGCTGCTTCACCACGCCGTTGACCCGCAGCTGGATGTCGAGCGCCTGCGGGTCGGGCACGTCCTCGCGGGTCACGAGATACGGGCCGAACGGGGCGAAACCGTCGAGCCACTTGCCGGCGAGCCAGTCGAAGAAGCCGACCGCCGGATCGTCGGTGTCGCGGTCGAAGCCGTAGGACATGGACCGCGCGGACACGTCGTTGGCGACGGTGTACCCGGCCACGGCCGAGAGCGCGTCCGCGACCGCCAGCCCCTTGGCGGTCGTGCCGATGACGACGCCCAGCTCCGCCTCCCAGTCCACCTGCTCGCTCACCGAGGGCAGCCGGATCGCCTCGCCGGGCGCGAGGACGGCGGTCGGCGGCATCAGGAACAGGCGTGGCGCGAGCCGGTTCTTGTCCAGCGCGGGCGCGCCCGCCTCGGCCACGTGCTCCTGGTAGTTCGCCGCCACGCCGATCAGCTTGGCCGGACGCGGGATCGGCGCGAGGACCTTGACGTCCTGGAGGAGATGCTCAGTGCCGCGCGGCGCGGCGGCCGGGCCGGCCAGCCAGACCGACAGGTCGCCGTCGCCGAACTCCTCGATCCGGTCCTCGCCGTGCAGGCGGCCGTGCCGTACGGCGCCGTCACGCAGATAGGTCAGCAGTCTCACGACGCCTCCTGATCGCCGACCGGCTCGGGCCGGCCGCTCTCCATGGACTTCCTGGCCGCCTCCACCAGCAGCAGCGCGGCGAGGCCGTCGGCGGGGCCGAGCTCGGCGGGGCGTCCGCCGGTGACCGCGGCGTGCAGCTCGCCGAGCATCCGGTGCACGGTGCCATGCCCGGTCCACGCCGCACGCTCGCCCTTCTCGTCCCGTACGGTGACCCGCGGGCGGGTGGCGTCGGCCAGCAGCGTGCCGTGGGAGCCGCTGATCCGGTACCGGTGCAGGGACGGGCCGCGCACGCCCGCGATCGGTGCGGTCCGCCCGGCGACGACGGTGCTGGTCATCCCGCGCTCGTGCGTGAGGCAGAGGGTGACCAGGTTCTCCGGGCCGTCGGCGGGCCCGGACAGGGCGTACACCGTGGTCACCGGCAGGCCGGTGATGGCGTGGACGGCGTCGGTCGCGTACGGGGCGAAGTTGAGCAGTTCGCCGTACGGCCAGACGGGGCCACCGCCCGCGACGAGGAAGTCCGCCTGGACGTTCCACGGCAACCCAACCCGGCCTGCCGCGACCGCGGTCCGCGCGCGGCGGACGGCCGGGTTGAAGCGCTGGTGGTAGGCGGGCAGGCAGACCAGGCCGGTCCCGGCGGCCACGGCCGCGATCTCCGCGCACTCCGCGGACGTCAGCGCGACCGGCTTGTCCACCAGCACGTGCTTGCCCGCCCGCAGCGCGGCGGTGACGACCTCGACCCGGCGCTCGAACGGCACGCAGACGCTCACGACGTCGACGTCCGGCCGGTCGAAGCCGTCCTCGGCGGCGCCGACGATCTCGAAGCCGGGATGGGCGGCGAACCCGGGGGAGTACATCTGCGACTGGTGGTCCTGGTGACCCACGCCCGCCGAGCCGGCGAGCAGCACTCCGAGAGTTCTCACGAGACCTCCACCGGCAGACCCGAGACCATCGACCGCTCGGCCGCGACGCCGAGCGCGACGGCGAGGGCGGCCTCCTCGCCGGACACCGGGGTCCGCGTGTCCCCCGCCGTGACGGCGTCGAGCCAGGCCCCGAGCTGGGCCGCGAAGCCGTCCGCCACGCCGGGGTCGAGGAGGTGCGTGCCCTTCTCGTCCCACAGCAGCGGGCTGTCGCCGTCCCACGCCATCGTGAGCAGGCCGCCCGTGCCCTGCACCACGACGTCCCGATGGGACAGCGTGGCCGGGCGGTGGGCGCGGCTCATCTCGCAGATCGCCACCGCGCCGTCGGCGTACTCGACCACCATCTCCAGGTAGTCGTGGACGTCGAGCTCGGTCGCGGTCCTGCGCTGTCCTCTGGCGTACACCGAGACGGGACGGCCGCCGATCCACCAGGTGACCAGGTCCAGCAGGTGCACGCCGTTGTGCAGGGCGTGGCCGCCGGACCTGACCGGGTCGATCACCCAGGTCCGCCAGTCGGGCCAGATCCACCCGCCGAGCAGCGCGAGCCGGACGAGCGTGGGCCGCCCGACGGCGCCCGCGGCGATCTCGTCGTGCACGGTCCGGGCGTAGTCGTAGAAGCGATGGGAATGGGCCACGGCCAGGACGAGGTCGCGCCGTGCGAACGCCGCGACGATCGCCTCCGCGCCCTCCGCCGTGGTGGCGAGCGGCTTCTCCAGCAGCAGATGCTTGCCCGCGGCCGCCACGCGCAGGGCCAGATCTTCGTGGGTGTCGTTGGGGGTGCAGACGATGCAGGCGTCAACGTCCGGACGGGCCAGCGCCTCGGCGACGTCGGCGGTCCACGGGACGCCGCCGTTGCGGTGCGCGGCCGACCTCGCTCGATCGGCGCTCACGTCGGCGAAGCCCGCCAGCACGCACCTGGGATCGGCCGCCACCGCCGCGACGTGCAGGTCCGCGATCGCGCCCGCGCCGATGACCAGGACGCCCAGAGGACTCCTCGACATGGAATCTCTTTCCATGTGTGCATCCTTGAGGGCGCGTCTTCTCGCTGTCAAGAGGCTGGAGCATTGACGTGGCACGACGTTCCACGTACGTTCGCAGCAACCTGAAACGACTTTCCATGTGAGGGATGCACGGTGGACTCCATGAAGCCGGCCGGCCTGGCCCTGCACCAAGCCGCCCGCGCGGTACTCCCTGGAGGCGTGAACTCCGCGACGCGCTACGTCGGCTCGCCGTATGCCTTCGAGGCCGCGGAGGGCGCCCGCGTCACGGACGCCGACGGCACGCACTACCTCGACTACCACGCGGCGTTCGGCGCCGTGCTGCTCGGCCACAACGCGCCCGTCGTGAACGAGGCCGTCGCCCGCGCCCTGGGGGGCGTCGACCTGATGGGCATCGGGGTGACCCGGCCCGAGATCGAGCTGGCGGAACTCGTCACCGAGCTCATTCCCTCGGCGGAGACGACCATCTCCACGATGAGCGGGTCGGAGGCGACCGCCCAGGCCGTACGCCTGGCCCGCGCGGTGACCGGGCGTCCGCTGCTGGTCAAGTTCCAGGGCTGCTACCACGGCTGGCACGACTCCGTCGCCCGGAACGTGATCTCCCCGCCGGAACGGGCCTACGACAGGGACCCGCTGTCGGCCGGGCTGCTGGACGAGGCCGTGGACTCCACACTCATCGCCGAGTTCAACGACCTCGACTCGGTCCGCGCCTGCTTCGACCGGCACCCTGAGCGGATCGCCGCGGTCATCCTGGAACCCGTCCCGCACAACGTCGGCGCGCTGCTGCCCACCCAGGAGTTCGTCGAGGGGCTGAGGGCGCTGACCACCGCCCACGGATCCCTGCTGATCTTCGACGAGGTGATCACCGGGTTCCGCCACGCGCTCGGCGGCTACCAGCAGGTCTGCGGTGTCATGCCCGACCTGACCGCCTTCGGCAAGGCCATGGGCAACGGATATCCCGTGGCCGGCCTCGCGGGCAGGCGGGACCTGATGGCCCGCTACGAGAGTGACGTGCTGCTGGCCGGGACCTTCAACGGACACCCGGTCACCACGGCGGCGGCCGTGGCGACCATCAGCTACCTGCGCGACAACCCGGACTTCTACCAGCGGACCCACCGGCTCGGCGAGCGCATGCGCAGCGGCCTGTCGGACATCCTCGGCGAGCTCTCCACCCCCGCGACCGTCGCCGGGTTCGGCGGCGTCTTCGCCGTCTACTTCACCTCCGGACCGGTGCGGGGCTACCGCGACCTGCTCCGCAACGACGACGACGCCTACCGGGTCTTCCACCGCAGGATGACCGAGGCGGGATTCCTCATGCTCCCGATGGCGCTCAAGCGCAACCACATCTCCGGCGCGCACACCGAGGCCGACATCGACCTGACCCTGGAGGCCGCCCGCGACGTCCTGAAGTCCATGCACACCGAGGGCCTGCTGCCGGAGTCATGATCTCTCCCGGGAGCTGAGCACGGCCTCGCCCGTCCGAGGGGCGCGGCGACCTCAGGACGGCGAGACGGCGGGCCTCGCGGATCGCGGGCGGCAGCGGGAGAGGCCAGGGTGACCTCGCTGTCCGCCCTCGTGGACCAGGGGGCCGGCGGCATCATCGGTGGCGTAACCCTCGGTGTCGTAGGAGCCGGGCTCGACCAGCGTCACCTTGATGCCGAACGCGGCGATCTCCTGGGCGAGGGTTTCACTCAGGCCTTCCAGAGCCCACTTGGAGGCGACGTACCCGCCGCCGAGCGGGAACACGGTGAGGCCGCCGACCGAGGAGATCTGGATGATGTGCCCGCTGCCCTGCTCGCGCAGATGAGGCAGGACGGCCTGGACGACCCAGAGCGGGCCGATCACGTTGTCTCGAACTGGTCGCGCAGTTGCTGCCCGGTCACCTCTTCCACCACGCCGAACAGGCCGTACGCGGCGTTGTTCACGATGACGTCGAGCCGGCCGAAGTACTCCTTGGCCCGCTCGACGCCGGCGAAGACGGCGGCCTTGTCGGTCACGTCCAGGGGAAGCGGGAGCCCCGCGTCGCCATAGGCGGCGACCAGTTCGTCAAGGCGCCGGATGTCGCGGGCGGTGGCGGCCACCTGGTCGCCGCGCGACAGGGCCGCCCGAACGCGCCGCCCCAGCCGCGGGACGAACCAGTGACGAACCAGACCTTGCTCATGACGTCATTTCCATTCTTCGGTAGTCGGTGGTGATGTTCCGCGCTGTGCGTCAGGGCTTACAGCGGACGGATGTTGTGGTTGCGGGAGAACAGGTTGCCGGGGTCGTAGTGCCGCTTCACCGCCGCGAGCCGCTGATAGGTGTACGGCGGATAGATCGCGGCGACGTCCTCCTCGGTGGCGGTGGCGAGGAAGTTGGCGTAGGCGCCGCTGACATGAGGCATGAGGTCGGCCCAGATCGCCGCCAGCGCGGGGCGGGTGGCCTCGATGATCTGCGGCGGGCCGATGGTGGTGGTCACGAACATCAGCTCCGCCTGGCGGTGGGCGTAGGCGGTGGCGTCGCCGGGAAGACGGGACACCGCGCCTCCCACGCTGCGGACGGAGATCTTCGGCGCGGACCCCGATGCCGCGGCCTCGGCCAGGATCCGGAGGACCTCTGGCACCGGCGCGGCGTCGACGAACGCGCTGCGGGTGAACAACTGGATGCCGAGCGGTGGGGGCGCGAAGTCCACGAGCACGTCCGCGTACGGCTTGAGCTCGACATCGTCGCCGATCACCGAACCGAGCCGGCGGATCGGGTCGAGGGCCTGGGCGGCGAGCCCGGGGTCATCGCCGTCGAAGGCGACCTGGATCTCGACGGGTGCGTCCGCCCCGCCGGCGAAGGGGTTGGCGAAGTCCACGATGGAGGTCAGCTCATCGGGCGCGGTGCGCAGGTGGTCGGCCCAGCCCTGGAGTACGGTGGCCGCCTCGGAGCCGGGGAAAGCGATCTTGCCGAAGTGGACGTCAGTCGTGGGGTGCGCGGCGAATTCGAAGGCGGTCACGATCCCGAAATTGCCGCCTCCGCCGCGAAGCGCCCAGAACAGCTCCGGGTTCTCCGTGGCACTGGCCCGCACCAGCTCGCCGCCGGCGGTGACCATCTCCGCGGCGACCACGTTGTCCAGGGCCAGGCCGTACTTCCTCACCTTCCACCCGATGCCGCCGGTCAACGTCAGCCCGCCGACGCCCACGCTCCCGGTGTCGCCCGAGGAGATCGCCAGGCCGTGCGGAGCCAGTGCGGCCGCGACCTGGCCCCAGGTGGCGCCGCCGCCGATCCGTACCAGATGGCGTTCCTTGTCGATGACCTCCACGCTCGCGAGCTTGCCGAGGTCGAGCACGACGCCGCTGTCGTTGGTGGCGAAACCCGCGAAGGCGTGGCCGCCGCCTCGTACGGACAGGACGAGCCCCGTGCCGGCGGCGAGCTCGACCGCAGCCTGCACGTCCGCGACGCTCTCGGGCCGCAGGATCATGGCTGGACTTCCCGCGACCAGCATCGAGCGGCTGGCCGCCTCGTAGCCTTCCGCGCCCGGCGCGATGATGTCCCCGCCGAAACCGGGACGCGAAGTGTCACGCGCTGAACTCATGATGTTCCTTCCACACAGAAAAGATGGTCGAACTGCCGGCCGGGCGCGATGATCACCAGCCGTAGGGGCCGAATCGAGCCCAGGCCACGAACGCGGCCAGCAGGAACAACACGGCCGTGACCGCGATGGCCCTGGTGTCCTTGTGGCGGGCGTGCATGGCCCCCGCCAGAGCCATCAGGACCGCCAGTCCTGTCGCGGCGATCGGCGTCAGGATCGGCGCGATCCCGGTGGCGGCGGGGAGGATCAGGCCGAGCGCGCCGAGCAGTTCCGGCACCGCGATGAGCCGTACCGCCGCCTGAGGGACGTTTTCCATCCACGGGTATTTTGCGGTCAGCTTGTCTCTTGGCTGGGTGGCCTTCTCCAGGCCGGACATGGCGAACATGGCGGCCAGCAGGACCTGGAGAATCCAGAGGAGGATGTTCATCGAGGGTTGTCTCCCGTTGTCGTGCCGCGCTCAGGGCTCGAGGTCGGTCATGCCTTTGCCGCTGCGGACGTCGAGCGGCACCGAGACCTGGTCGTGCGTGATCCACCAGGTGCCGTCGATCTTTTGGAAGCCGTAGGAGACCCGCACCCACATGCCGCTGGTGGCCGGGCCGCCCTGCAACGTGCCGCTGAGCCGGCCGAAGGCGTGCCCGAAGGCCACCTCATCGCCCACGGTGAGCTTCAGATCGCGGATCTCGTAGTTCACCCTCTCGAAGAGCGTGAACACCTTCGCCCAGTTCTTGAGCTTCGCCTCGATCCCCACGTCCTGGAGAGGCGACTCGATGTCGAAGGACACGATGTCCGTGGCGTACGCCTGCTTCAGATCCTCAAGATCCTTGGCGCGGAGCCCATCGATGATCTTGTCGATCCGTCCGCGGATCTCGGCCTCGTCTGTCTCGCGCTGCGTTGGCATCGCTACCCCTTTGCGGGTTCGAGTTCGTCACTTTCATCCAGGCGACGAACGAGGACCCGGCGGGGGGACAACCCGGTTCAAATATTTTCGAGCCGCCGGGTGAGGAATCGGCGCTCGGGCATCGAGGTGGCCATCTGCAGCGCCCGGCCGTAGGCCGCTCTGGCCTCTTCCCTGCGGCCGAGACGCCGCAGCAGCTCGGCGCGGGTGGAGTGGAAGTAGAGGTAGTCGTGCAGGTCAAGGCCATCGACGACGCTCAGTGCGGCGACGGGGTCACCGGCCTGGGCGAGCGCCGCCGCACGATTCAGCTCGACCACGGGCGAACCGGTGAGCTGCATCAGACGCCCGTACAGCTCCGCGACCTGGCGCCAAGGGATGCGCTCGTGTGTCTGCAGGGAAGCGATCACGGCCTGGACGACGTAAGCGCCCCGCCCGCCGAGAGCGAGCGCCTGGTCGAGCACCGCGCGTCCCTCGTCGATCTGACCCATGTCCCAGAGCGAGCGGTCCTGGTCGTCGAGCAGGACGAGGTCGTCGCCGGAGAACCGGGCCTGCCGTCGGGCGTGGTGGATCAGCATCAGCGCGAGCAGCCCGTGTGCCTCGGGTTCGTTCGGCAGGAGCCCGATGAGCAGTCGTCCCAGGCGGATGGCCTCGGCGCCCAGGTCGACGCGGCCGCTGTAGCCCTCGTTGTAGATCAGGTAGATGACGGTCAGCACCGCGTCGAGGCGCTCGGGAAGCTGACGGGCATCGGGTACCGCGAACGGCATCGCGGCCGCCTGGATCTTACTCTTGGCTCGGGACAGGCGGCGTTTCATGGTCTCCTCGGAGACCATGAATGCCCTGGCGATCTCGGCGGTCTGCAGGCCTCCAAGGGCACGCAGGGTGAGCGCCACCTGCCCTTCCAGCGGTAGCGCCGGATGGCAGCACATGTAGATCAGCTCGAGCCGCTCGTCCTTGATCACGCTTTCGTCGAGCTCGTCCATGACGGCCGCTGGCACCGGCAACAGGGGGATCTTCTCTGCCAGGGTCCGCTCACGGCGGATCCGGTCGATCGCCCGGTTGCGGGCCGTGGTCACCAACCACGCCCCCGGATTGGGCGGCATGCCAGAGGCGGGCCAGCGTTCCGCCGCGATCGCGAACGCCTCCTGCGCGGCTTCCTCGGCCCTGTCGAAATCCCCGAGTGAGCCGACCAGTGAGGCCAGCACCCGGCCCCATTCATCCCGGAAGACCGCGTCGAGCGGCATCAGGGCTGTACCAGCGGCCTGACCTCGACCACCGCGCCGAACCGGACAGCCGGAATGCGAGCCGCCAGGTCGAGCGCCTCCTCCAGGTCGGCCGCCTCGATGAGGCAGAGGCCGCCGAGCACCTCCTTGGTGTCGGCGAAGGGGCCGTCGGTCGTCAACGTCCGGCCGCCGGCCACCCGCATGGTGGTCGCCGTCTCGGCAGGCTGCAGTCGCGCGCCGGTGACGTAGCGGGCGTCGCCGGCCAGCGCGAAGTACTCCGCGTAGGCCTCCTCGCGTTCCGCGTCGGTCAACGCCTCGTGAAAGCCCGGCTTGGTGTAGATCAAGAGGGCGTACTGCATCGCGGCCTCCGGGGGTTATGGGCTCCTACGTACGCTGTCGGAATGTCCCATATTTTTAGGACACCCTGAAACCGTAATGCATGGCTCTGCGCGGCTTTTTCCGGGGCGAGAACCTGCGCTCGGTGGCATCCGTCGTTGTCGGGGGTTGCCAAGCGAACTTGCTGGTCAGCCGTGGGCAGGGTCGGTCAGGGTGGCTTCAGCATGCCGAGGCAGTCCGTGGAGGCCAGGCGCCCGAGGCTCCCGGGGGCGAGCACAGGCTCAACGACCTTGGGGTGCCGTGTTGGGTCGGACCGGGGCGCCCTGCCGTGATTACTCCCGGTGGGTTTCCCCGGCCCGCCCGCCGCACCCGGCGTGCGTGTCTCCACGCACCGGGCGCTCCACATGCCTTGCCTGCTGGTCAGCCGCCTGAGCGGTTGCCGGTGTCGGAGCCCATGGAGTCGCGATGTTGCCACCGCGGTAGCGATAGCGCTTCACCGAGACAGTGGATGTGCCGGTGAAGGCGATTCCCTGGTGAGCGACTCTCCAGCCGACGTCGCAGAAGCGACGCCTGAACTCCGGCATCCCCATGCGGGCTTTGCCCGCATACTTCCGGCGGATCCAGCGCATCAACCGGGCCCAGGTGTGGGCGTCGATCGCTGCGAAGGTCGCCTTGGAGACGCCATGGCGGAAGTAGTTCGCCCACCCGCGCAGCGTCCTGTTCAAGCTCAAGTTCAGCCTGGCCAGGTCCCGATTACGGGTTGACCTGTGTGTCTTCGCCGACACCTTGTCCCTGATCGCCTGGACGGCCTTCCTGGACGGTTTGGTGTCGACGAAGTACTTGTTCGTCCCTCGCTTCCGCTGGCGGCGGATGTGATATCCGAGGAAGTCTCAATATGGACCACGCGGGTCTTGTCCGGAGCCAGCCGCAGCCCCAGCGGGACCAGTGCGCCCGACACCATCAACTCGAAGTCATCAGCGAACCTGATGAGCGTGGCCGCAGCGACTTCCCTGACGAGGTGGTCACCTACGTCGCGCGCCAGACCAAGACGTCACCCGGCAGCGTGGGCCTGGCCAGGCAGGCGCTCGGCCGGCTGCGTGACCGGCCGAGCGGGGCCGGAGTCCCGCCCGGCGTGGCGGACTCGCTCTCTTCCGTGCAGGCGACGATGACAACGGACACCTTCTGGCGTGAGGTGTCTCAGAGCCTCACCAGCATCTTGCCGACGTTGCCGCCGCGCATCATGTCCAGAAAGGCGGAGGGCGCCCGCTCGATGCCCTCGGCCACGGTCACCTCGGTGTGCAAGGAGCCGTCGGCCAGCCAACCGGCCGCCTTCGCGATCCATTCCGGAAACAGGTGGAAGTAGGAGTTGATCAGCATGCCGCGCAGGGTGGCGTCCTTGGCGGCCAGGGTGAACAGGTTGCTCGGGCCGGGGACCGGCTCGGTGGCGTTGTAGGAGCTGATCGCGCCCACCATCGCGATCCTGCCGCCGTGACGCAGTGCGTCGATGGCCGCCACCAGGTGGTCGCCGCCGACGTGGTCGACGTAGACGTCGATGCCGTCGGGGGCGACCTCGGCCAGTTGCTCGGCGACCGAACCGGCACGGTGGTCGATCGCGGCGTCGTAACCGAAGTCCTGCACGAGCTTGTTCGTCTTCAGCGTCCCGCCCGCGGAACCGATCACGCGGGAGGCCCCGAGCTTGCGGGCGAGTTGCCCGGCGACGCTGCCCACCGCGCCGGCCGCCGCCGAGACGAGAACCACATCCCCCTCCCGCACGGGGGCCACGTGGGTCAGGGCCGCGTAGGCGGTCAGCCCGGTGCTGCCCATCACGCCGAGCCATGCCTCGGCGGGGGCCAAGGTGAGGTCGGCGACGGTCGCGGCCGCGGCGTCCACCGCGGCGTACTCGCGCCAGCCCATGAAGTGCACGACGGTCGCGCCCACCGGGATGTCGTCCGAGCGCGAGGCCACGACCTCGCCGATCGCCGAGCCGTCCAGGGGTTCGCCGAGTTGGAACGGCGGCAGGTAGGACTCCGCGTCGTGCATCCGCTCGCGCATGTAGGGATCGACCGACATCAGGATGTTGCGGACCAGGACCTGCCCATCCGTCAGCTCCGGCAGCGCGGCGCTGACCAGCTTGAAGTCCTCCGGGCGCGGCTCGCCGAAGGGGCGGGCGGCCAGGTGGATCTCACGGTTGACGGTCATGGAGGTACTCCTCACTCGTGGTGCTCTCTGCTTCGGGCTCCACTCTGGAGGGGGTCGCGCACGATCGGCTGGGGGTTCGCTGCGGGTACTGTGACCAGGTGCGATTCGGTGTGCTTGGCCCCCTTCGCGTATGGACCGACGACGGACGGCCCGTGCGTATCCCCGAGGTGAAGGTCCGGGCCCTGCTCGCCGACCTGCTGGCTCACCAGGGACGTCCGGTGTCGGCCGACCGCCTGGCCGAGGACCTGTGGGGCGACAGCCCGCCGGGCAACCCCGCCAACACGTTGCAGACCAAGGTGTCCCAGTTGCGCCGCGCCCTGGAACTGGGCGAGCCGGGAGGGCGCGAGCTGGTGACCTTCCAGGCGCGGGGCTACGTCCTGCGCGCCGTCGACGTGGACGCCGCTCGTTTCGGCGCGCTGCTCGAACGGTCCCGCGCCGCCACCGACCTGCGGGCGAAGGCGGCCCTGCTGGGGGATGCGCTGAGCCTGTGGCGCGGTCCCGCCTTCTCCGACTTCGGTGACGAGGAGTTCGTCCGTGCCGCTGCCACCCGGCTGGAGGAGCAGCGCCTGACCGCGATGGAGGAGTGGGCGGAGGTACGGCTGGAGCTGGGCGAGCACAGCCTGCTGACCGACGAGGTGGGCGAGCTGGTGGCCGCCCACCCGCTGCGCGAACGCCTGCGCGCCGCCCACCTTCTCGCGCTCTACCGGTCGGGACGGCAGGCAGAGGCGCTGGCCGGGTACGACGACCTGCGGCACCGGCTGGCCGACGAGCTGGGCTTGGACCCCGGCCCCGAAGTGGCCGCCCTGCACCAGGCGATGCTGCGCCAGGATCCTTCGCTCGCGCCGGCGCGCCCGCGTACGAACCTCCCCGCCCCCCTGACCGGCCTGATCGGCCGCGAGCAGGCCATGGCCGAGGTCGGCGCCCTGCTCGGTTCGGCGCGCCTGGTCACGCTGACCGGTCCGGGCGGTGTCGGCAAGACCAGACTCGCCCTGGCGGTCGCCGACCTCGCCATCGGCGCCTTTCCCGACGGGGTGTGGCTGGTCGAGCTGGCGGGCACCTCGGGCGAGAGGGCGACCGTGGCCGAGGTGGTGGCCGCCGAACTGGACGTCCGCGACGACACGGCGACCGGTTCGCGTCCCGGGGTGCGCCCGACCGGTCTGGCGCGCCGGCTCGCCGACGCCTTGCGTGGCCGACGGCTGCTGCTGGTGCTGGACAACTGCGAGCACGTGATCGAACCGGTCGCCGAGCTGGTGGACCTGCTCCTGCGGACCGCCCCGGACCTGCGCGTGCTGACCACGAGCCAGGAGCCGCTGGCGCTCCCCGGGGAGACGCTGTACGTGGTACCGCCGCTCGAACTTCCGGTGCCCGGAGCGGATCCGGCGCGGGCCGCCTCCGTGCGGCTGTTCGTGGCCCGTGCCGCGGCCACGGCGCCCGGGTTCGTGCTGGACGAGGTCAGCGCACCCGCGGTGGCGGCGATCTGCAGGAGGCTGGACGGCCTGCCGCTGGCGCTGGAACTCGCCGCCGCCCGGGTACGGGCCTTGGGCGTCCGCGGCGTCGCCGACCGGCTGGACGACCGCTTCCACCTGCTCACAGTCTCGGGCCGGGGACGGCCCGCCCGCCAGCAGACCCTGCGCGCGATGATCGACTGGAGCTGGGAGCAGCTCACCGAGCAACAGCGGCTGGTCATGCTGCGGCTGGCCGTCCACCCGGCAGGTTCCACGCTGGAGGCGGCTGAGGTGGTGTGCGCGGGCTCCGGACTGGACCCTGGACTGGACGTCGCCGACCTGGTGGACCAGCTGGTGGCCAGGTCGATGGTCGAGTCCTCCGACGGGATCCGCTACCGGCTGCTGGAGTCGATCGCCGCCTACTGCCTCGAACGGCTCAGCGACGACGACCCGGTCTTCCAGCGCCGCGACCTCTACTACACCGAGCTGGCCGAACGGGCCAGGCCGCACCTTCACGGTCCCGCTCAGCGCCAATGGCTGGACCGCCTGGACGCCGAGGCGCCCAACCTGCGGGCCACGCTCGAGCACACCACCGACCCCGCGCTGGCGCTACGCATGGTCGACGCCCTGGCGTGGTACTGGTACCTGCGCGGCAGACACCGCGAGGGCCGTGCCTTCATCGCCGCGGCCATGGCGCTGCCCGGCGCGCAGTGCCCCAGGACGGCTGCGTGGGAGGCCGGGTTCGCGATGCTGACCGGCGACGGCACCGACCTGCTGCTGCGCAGCCGTGCCGCGGCGCAGGCGCTGGACGCCCGCGACGCGCGGTCACGCTGGTTCCTGGCACTGGCGCATCTGAGCTTCGGGGACGCCGCCACCGCCGAGGGGCTGCTGACGGAGGCGCTGGCCGGGTTTCGCGCCGCGGGCGACCGCTGGGGCGAGGCGGCGGCGCTGGCGGGCCGCGCCAAGCAAGCGATGTTCCAGGGTGACCACGCCCTCGCCGAGCGGTCAGGCACCCAGAGTCTGGCGATCTTCGGTGAACTCGGCGACGGCTGGGGGCAGCTGCAGGCGTCCGACATGCTCGGCTATCTCGCCGAGGTCACCGGCGACTATGAGCGGGCGGCCCGCCTGCACCACGAGGGCCTGCGCATCGCCGAGGACCTGAGGCTGTGGACCGACGCGTCCTACCGTCTGTCCAGCCTCGGACGGCTCGCCCTGCTGACCGGGGACCTGGACGGGTCCCGGGAGCTGCACGAGCGGGGGATGCGTCTGGCAATCGAGCAGTCCAACGACTTCGCCGAGGAGTTCGCCCGGGTCGGTCTCGGCCTCGTGGCCCGCCGCGCCGGCGACCTCGACACCGCGGAGCGGCTTTTCCAGCAGTCGCTGGCCTGGAACCGCCGCCTGGAAGCCGACTACGGCGTGCCCTTCTACGGCCTGACGCTCCTGCTGGCCGAACTCGGCTTCATCGCCGAACAGCGCGGCGCCCCTGCCACGGCCAGGTCGTTGCACCTGGAGGGCCTCGCCACGGCTCGCGACGTCGGCGATCCTCGCGCCATCGCGCTGGCACAGGAGGGGTTGGCCGGGGTCGCGGCGGCTGAGGGCGCCTACGAGGAGGCGGCGGTTCTGCTGGATGAGGCGGCCACGCTCAGGGAGTCGGTGGGCGCGCCCCTGCCGGCCGCGGAACGCGGCGACGTCGACCGGATCGCCGCCGCCGTCCGAGCGGCGCTGGGAGGGACGGCGACCATGCGCTGACCCCCAGCCGATCGTGCGCGCGTCGCGTCAGGGTTGTACCCGTAACGCACTCATGGAGGAGTAACGATGCGAGCCCTGACCTTCAACCCGGACCTCTCCTTCGAGGTCGTGCCCGACCCGGTGCCCACGCCCTCACAGGCGCTGGTCCAGGTCGCGGCATTCTCGCTCAACTTCGGCGAGATCGCTTTCAGAAGCGCGGACATCCGGCCTGGGTACGTCCCGGGCTGGGACGCCGCCGGAGTGGTCGTCCAGGTCGCTGCCGACGGCTCAGGTCCTGCCGTCGGTGCCCGCGTGGTCACTTTTGGCTGGTCGGGGGCCTGGGCGGAGCTGCGCGCCGTGGACACCGCCGAGCTGGCCGTCGTTCCCGAGGCCGTCGACCTGGGGCAGGCGAGCGCACTGCCGGTCGCCGGGGTCACGGCGCTGCAGGCGGTCGGTCGGCTCGGCCCGGTGGCGGGCCGCCGCGTCCTGGTCACCGGGGCGTCCGGCGGCGTCGGCCGCTTCGCCGTACAGCTCGCCGCCCGTGCTGGAGCCCGTGTCGTCGCCTCCGTCGGCAGCCCCGCCCGCGCTCAGGGCCTGCGTGAACTGGGCGCCGCGGAGGTCGTGATCGGCCCGGAGAACCTGGCGGGCCGCGTGTACGGCGTGCTGGACAACGTGGGCGGGAGGCAGCTCGCGCAGGCGTTCTACCGGCTGGAGGACGACGGCGTGGCGATGGCCATCGGACGGGCGGCCCGCGAGAGCACGATCATCGACTTCGAGCTCGCGGGCACGCGATCGGCGCGAGGGAGGATCGAGAACTTCAACGTGAGCACGCCGTTCGGCGACGACCTTGCTCGCCTGGTCGAACTGCTGGCGACGGGCGAACTGGTCGCGCAGGTCGGCTGGCGCGGACCATGGAACACGGCGATGGAAGCCGCCGATGCCCTGCTCGCTCGCCGCGTCGCCGGAAAAGCGGTCCTCGACGTCTGACCTGTCGAGTAGCGCTGGGTGATCGGTCCCTGCAATCCCGTGTCCAGATCTTGCCGCCTTCGAGACCGCGCCGTCCTGGCGGAGTTCGTGCCGGCTCGTGCGTCGGCAGGGTGCCGGTCAGGTGCCGGGTGAGGTGTCCCAGCTCGCCAGGACTCAGCCCCGGCCCGCCGAGCTCGCGCGCGCATGACGGCCATTCACCGTAGGGCTGCGACGGCGTGTGCGATGCCGGTCAGGGCGTTGAGCTGCTGGGCTGACAGCAGGCTGGTGAAGTGACGCTCGATCGAGGCCAGGTGGGCAGGGGTGGCCCGATCGTAGGTCTGCCGCCCGGCCTCGGTCAGGACGACGTCGTCGCCGCGGCCGTCCAACTCGCAGGCCTCGCGGGCGATCAGGCCGCGCTGCTGCATGCGGCCGAGCTGACGCGACAGGCGGCTGTGGTCCCAGTGCATGTAGGCGGCCAGGCCGATCACCCTCACGCAGGTCTTCTCGCTCGCCAACCTCGCCACTGCGGCGAGCACCTCGTAGTCGGGCATCGATAGGCCCGAGTTCTGCTCCAGATCACGGGCGATCGCGCCGTCCACAAGTAGGTGGAGTCGACGGTAGGCGGCCCAGGCGTCGAGGGCGGCTCGGCGGTGCCTCGGTGCGTCGGTCATGACGGCAGTGTACGAAACATTGGTGACATGTAACGGACTTTTCTGCTAGCTTCTCCGTTACATGTAACGGAGATTGTTGAAGGTGGCAGATGATGCAGATCATCAAGGTCAACGAAATCGAGCTGGCCGTCGAGACCTCCGGTTCCCCCGCCGATCCCGCGATCCTGCTGATCCACGGCGGCGGCCACTCCCTGCTCAACTGGGATGAGGAGTTCGTGACGAGGCTGGCGGCCGCAGGCCGCTACGTCATCCGGTACGACAGCCGGGACGCGGGCCGGTCGACCGGCTCACCAGCCGGGGCTCCCGCCCACAACTTGCGCGACCTGGTCTCCGACGCCGCCTCCCTGATCGAGGCGCTCGGCTTGGAGTGCGCCCACGTGGTCGGCATGTCGCAGGGCGCGGCGGTCGCCCAGCTCCTGGCCCTCGACCACCCCGGCCGGGTGGCCTCGCTCACGCTGGCCTCCTCCACGCCTGGCGGCCCCGGGCACGAGCACGACGATCTACCGCAGATGTCGACCGAGCTGCAGGAGCTGTTCGCGACCGAGCAGGCCGCGCCCGACTGGTCGGACCGCGAAGCGGTCATCGCCTACCTCGTCGAGGCCGAACGGCCCTTCGCGGCCCACTCGCGGCCCTTCGATGAGGAGGCCATGAGGCGGCTGGCCGAACGCGTCGCTGACCGCACCATCGACATCGCCGCGCAGCTGACCAACCCGTTCCTGCTGGACGCCGGCGAGCCGTGGCGGCACCGGCTCGGCCGGATCGAGGCCCCGACGCTTGTCCTGCACGGCACCGAAGACCCGTTCGTCCCCTTCGGCCACGGCCGCGCCCTGGCGGCGGAGATCCCCGGCGCCCACCTCATCGCCATGGAACAGACCGGCCACGAGGTCTTCCCGCCCCACCTGTGGGACCTGCTCATCCCGGCGATCCTCGACCACACCGCCGGCAACCGAGGGGCCTGAATGCTCGCGATCGTTTTCGCCCTCGGCGCCAGCCTCGTCTGGGGAGCCTCCGACTTCCTCGGCGGGCTCAGGAGCCGAGCCCTTCCAGTGCTGTCAGTGTTGCTGATCTCCCAATCCACCGCGCTCGTTCTGCTCGCGCTCATGGCGGCCGCCCGAGGGACCGGCCCGCCGGACGCCTCGTCCCTCGGACACGCCGCCGTCGCAGGACTGGGCGAACTCGCGGGCATCGCCGCCCTCTACCGCGGGCTGGCGGTCGGCAAGATGTCCATCGTCGCGCCCGTCGCGGCCACCGCACCGGCCCTCCCGCTCCTGATCGGGCTGGCGGCCGGACAGATCCCCGGCCCGCTCCAGTTCACCGGCCTGGCTCTGGCCATGATGGGCCTGGTGGTCACCTCCTACCGATCGGGCGCGGACACGGGCCCCGGCCCCCGGACTATGCCGAGCATCCTGTACGGCTTGCTGGCGGCACTCGGCTTCGGGATCTTCTTCTTCGCCATGCACAACGCCGGCGAGAGCGACGTCGGCTGGGCCCTGCTGATCGCCCGCCTCACCGCCGTGCTCGCCCTGACCTCCGTCATCACCCTCAAGCGCCACCGCGTGCGCGTCCCTCGGGCCGACCTGCCACTCCTCGCCCTGATCGGCGCCCTCATCATCGTGGCCGACTTCCTCTACACCACCGCCTCGACGCTGGGCCTGATGAGCATCGCCGCCGTCCTCGGCTCGCTACACACCATCGTGACCATCGCCCTGGCCCGGATCGTGTTGAAAGAGCGTCTCGAACGCGCCCAGCAGATCGGCATCGCGGTATCCCTCATCGGAGTCCTGGCCATCTCTGCGAGCTGACCGCCCATCCAGCACCGGCGCGATCAGGCCACGCGGCCCCCTCCGGGCTTCGCAGAAGCGGAAACCCACCACCCAGCCCGTGCGCCCGGCGCATGGTGAACACCGCGGCCAAGAACGTCACGCTTCCAGAAGGTCTGCTGCTCGACGGATCGCTCGGCGACGACCCGCTGCAGGCCGAGCCGGCGGTGCTGTCTGGCGCGCTGGTCGGCTACGCCCGCATCTCCACCGCCGGCCAGCTCCTGGACCGCCAGATGGCCGCCCTCACCACGGCGGGCTGCGGTAGCGACCTGTGACTTCTTCGCTTGTCGGCGATCCGTGATTTGGTGATCAGTGGGTGCGACGCCGGGGCGCGAGGACCTCGGTGACCTTGGCGATGGCCTCAGCCCCGGGTTTGACGTAGCGCATGGCGGTGCGGGGGTTCTTGTGCCGGGTCTTGCCCATGATGAGCTGCAGCGGTACTTCGTCCTCGCCGAGGTGGGTCGCGGCGGAGTGGCGCAGCTGGTGAAGGTCGAGCCCGGCGTACTTCTCCAGCAGGACGCGGGCGCGGTCGTAGCCGAGGCGGGCGCGCCCGGTGTGCGGGCAGATGTCGGCGTCCGCCGGGCGGCGAGCGGGCACGGCGCGGCGTTCCGACAGGAACAGCGGGCCGCGCGTACGCGCGCTGCCGTCCGGGAGCCGGAGCAGCCGGGGCAGCAGGTGAGCGGTGCCGCTGTCCCAGTACGCCCACTCGGTGGTGCCGCCCTTGGAGCGGACGGGAGCGCGGCGGTGCTCCAGGTCCAAGTCCTCGATGTTGAGCGCCAGGATCTCCGCGGCCCGTGCCGCGGTCTCATACAGCATCCGCCACAGGGTCTTCTCCCGCAGGGGGATGTCGCGGCGGGACAGCAGCCGGTGGATGGTGGTCTTGGCGACGGCGCGGGTCTCGTCGGAGGCGATGTACCGGATGACGTGCCGGAGTCGCGCACCGTCCCGGCGGAGGCATCTCCTGGTCGGCGCGCGGTCACGATCGCTCATGTACGCGATAACAAGCCATTGTCACGTACATGCGATCTCCTCCGAAGAGAAGTAGGGGCTTCCGCAAACGCTATTAATCTAATATCGTCGATGGACGATGAATGAGAATTCGGAGCCCCTGCCGCGCGCGGAGGCCGAGGAGTACGCGAGCTGGTTCAAGGCTCTGGCCGACGCCACCCGCATCCAGATCGTGTCGCTGCTGGCGCGGCGGCGCGCGCCGATGAGCGTGGGCGAGATCGTGGCCGCGTCCGGGGTGGGCCAGTCCACCGTCTCGCACCACTTGAAGATCCTGGCCGAGGTGCGGTTCGTTCTGGTCGAGCGGCAGGGCACGTCAGGCCTGTACCGGATCAACGAGAACTGCGTGAGCTGCTTCCCCACCGCCGCGGACGTGGTGATGGGCAACCCCGTGCCGGCCGCGCCGGTCTGCGAGTGAGGAGATCTCATGGCCCATGACGAGATCGTCGACCACTACTCCGCCCTGGCCCGCGCCGCGCTCACCGGGCAGCGCATCGCCGACTGCGACCCCGGCGCGTTCACCGACGGTGGCTTCGGCCCGGCCGGCTATGGCGACGACGCCGCCGCGCTCCCCGACGGGGCGCTCCGGGCCAGCCTGGGCTGCGGCAACCCGGTCGCCGTCGCCGAACTGCGTGCCGGCGAGACGGTGCTCGACCTCGGCTCCGGAGGCGGCATCGACGTGCTGCTGTCAGCCCGCCGGGTCGGCCCGCACGGCACCGTCTTCGGCCTGGACGCCAGTCCTGCCATGGTGGACCTGGCCCAGCGCAACGCCGAACAGGCGGGCGCGTCCAACGTGCAGTTCCTGCACGGCACGATCGAGGCGATCCCGCTGCCCGGCCACGCGGTCGACGTGGTCGTCTCCAACTGTGTGATCAATCTGTCCGACGACAAGGCGGCGGTGCTCGCCGAGGCGTTCCGGGTGCTGCGACCGGGCGGCAGGTTCGGCGTCAGCGACGTCGTCACCGCGCACGTCCTGGACGAGCAGGCGCGGCAGCGGGCCGAGCAGCGCATCGGCTGCGCCGCCGGATCGCTCACCGTGCAGGAGTACCGGGACCTGCTCGTCGCGGCCGGCTTCGTCCAGATCGCCATCACGCTGACCGCCGATCACGGCGACGGGGTGCACTCGGCCATCGTCCAGGCCGTCAAGCCCGCCATCGGGCCCGGCCTGGAGATCCGGCCGATGCGCGACAGCGACGCCGCCGAGGTGCTGGCCATCTACCAGGCCGGGCTGGACACCGGCCAGGCCAGTTTCGAGATCACCGCGCCCAGTTGGGAGGGGTTCACCGCGAGCCGGTTGCCGCACCTGCGGTACGTGGCGACTGATGGCGATTCCGGCGAGGTGCTCGGCTGGGTGGCCGCCACGGCGGTCTCGTCCCGGCCGGTGTATGCGGGTGTGGTCGAGCACAGCGTCTACGTCCACCCCGGCTGCCAGGCCCACGGCATCGGCCGCGCGCTGCTGGCGGCGTTCATCGCCGCCGCCGAGGACGCCGGCGTCTGGACGATCCAGTCAGGTGTCTTCGCCGAGAACGCCGCCAGCCTGAGCCTGCACCAGGCGCTCGGTTTCCGCGTCGTGGGCAGCCGCGAGCGCGTCGGCCGCCACCATGGCGTCTGGCGCGACGTGCTGCTGATCGAACGCCGCAGCGCAGTGGTCGGCGCCTGAGAGCCCGCAAGGGCTCGCAAGGACTCGCTGTTGGCCCGGCGTTCACCCTCGCGACATCGACGGCTGCCAATATCGATAAAAATCGAAATCGACAGCCGTCGATATGAGCGACGCCGCCGGAGCCCTTCATGGACAGCACCTACCGTCACGCCGATCTGGCCGTCGATCAGCAGCACGCCCTGCTCACCGCAGCTCGCACCCTCGCCGAGGAGTTCACCGGCACCTTCGGCACCGAGACCATCGAGCGGTTCCTGCACACCAGCTACGACCAGTTCGCCGGCCGGGCCGTCATCGCCAACTACCTGCCACTGCTGGCCGAGCGGTTCGCCCGCCAGCGGCTGCGCGCGCTGGCCCGCGTCGAGGGCAAGGACGACGCCGGCGTGCCGATCGTGCTGTTCTTGTGCGTGCACAACGCCGGCCGCTCGCAGATGGCGCTCGGCTTCTTCGCCCGCCTGGCCGGGCAGCGCGCGCTCGGCTGGTCCGGCGGCACCGAGCCCGGCGAGCTGATCAATGCGGCCGTCGTGGAGGTGATGCACGAGCGCGGCATCGACATCACCGGTGAGTTCCCCAAGCCGTGGACGAGCGAGATCGTCCAGGCCGCCGACGTGGTGGTCACCATGGGCTGTGGCGACGCCTGCCCGGTCTACCCGGGCAAGCGCTACCTGGACTGGGACCTGGACGACCCCGACGGCAAGACGGTCGAGCAGATCCGCCCCATCCGCGACGACATCGAGCGCCGGGTCCGCACCCTGCTGGCCGAGCTGGAGATCCCCACCCTCTGATGCCCGCCGTCCCCGCGTGCGGAGCACGCATCGGCAGATGTCAATATAGATAGATACCTATTTCGATGAACGTCTATACGGAAGGGCAGTGGATGGAACTGCTGGAAATCCTGGAGTGCAGCCCGCCGCTGGCCCGCGAGCCGCTGGACGCCGAGCAGGCGGCCGGGGTGGCGCGGGTGTTCAAGGCGCTGGGCGATCCGGTGCGGCTGCGCATCCTGTCGATCGTGGCCAGCCGCGCCGGCGGCGAGGTGTGCGTGTGCGACATCACCGGCGCGTTCGAGCTGTCCCAGCCGACCATCAGCCACCACCTGAAGGTGCTCAAGGAGGTCGGGCTGCTGACCTCGGAGCGGCGCGCCTCCTGGGTGTACTACCGGCTGGTCCCCGAGACGCTGGGTGAGCTGTCGGCCCTGCTCGACGTGCCCGCCACCGTCTGAGGAACAAGCCTGATGTCCTCTTCCTCTTCCCCGACGTCGGCGCCATCGGCCCCCGCGCCCGCGCAGGGCGTCATCGCTGGCCTGTCCACCCTCGACCGGTTCCTGCCAGTCTGGATCATCGCGGCCATGGCCGCCGGACTGCTGCTCGGACGGCTGGTACCGGGGCTGAACACCGCGCTGGAAGCGGTGAAGGTCGGCGGGATCTCGCTGCCGATCGCCCTCGGGCTGTTGCTGATGATGTACCCGGTGCTGGCCAAGGTCCGCTACGACCGGCTCGGCGCCGTCACCGGCGACCGCCGTCTGCTGCTGTCCTCGCTGGTGCTGAACTGGGTGCTCGGCCCGGCCGTCATGTTCGCGCTGGCCTGGACATTCCTGCCCGACCTGCCCGAGTACCGCACCGGCCTGATCATCGTCGGGCTCGCCCGCTGCATCGCCATGGTCCTCATCTGGAACGACCTGGCCTGCGGCGACCGCGAGGCCGCCGCCGTCCTGGTGGCGCTCAACTCGGTCTTCCAGGTGGTCGCGTTCGGCGCGCTGGGCTGGTTCTACCTGCAGGTGCTGCCCGGCTGGCTCGGCCTGTCGCAGGCCGCGCTGGAGGTCTCGGCCTGGGACATCGCCCGGTACGTGCTCATCTTCCTCGGCATCCCGCTGGCCGCCGGTTACCTGTCCCGGCAGCTCGGCGAACGCGCCTGCGGCCGGGACTGGTACGAAAGCCGCTTCCTGCCACGGGTCGGCCCGCTGGCCCTGTACGGGCTGCTGTTCACCATCGTCATCCTGTTCGCCCTGCAGGGCGGCACGATCACCGCCCAGCCCGGCGACGTTGCCCGCATCGCGCTGCCGCTACTGGCCTACTTCGCGCTCATGTGGGGCGGGTCGTTCCTGGCCGGCAAGCTGATCGGCCTGGGCTACGAGCGTTCCACCACACTGGCCTTCACCGCCGCCGGAAACAACTTCGAGCTGGCCATCGCCGTCGCGGTCGGCGTCTTCGGCGTCACCTCCGGCCAGGCCCTGGCCGGAGTGGTCGGCCCGCTCATCGAGGTCCCCGTTCTGGTCGCCCTGGTCTACGTCAGCCTGGTCGGCCGCCGCCTGTTCCACCCCACCGCCGAGGAGCCCGCCCGTGCCTGAAAGCACCCCCGAGACCATCACCGGTAAGCCGTCAGTCCTGTTCGTGTGCGTGCGCAACGCCGGACGCTCCCAGATGGCCGCCGGCTGGCTCACCCACCTGGCCGCCAGCCGGGTCGAGGTCCGCTCTGCCGGGTCCGCGCCCGCCGACCAGGTCAACCCGGTCGCGGTCGAGGCCATGCGTGAGGTCGGCATCGACATCACCGGCGAGCAGCCCAAGGTGCTCACCATCGACGCGGTCGAGGCCTCCGACGCCGTGATCACCATGGGCTGCGGCGACGCCTGCCCCGTCTTCCCCGGCAAGCGGTATGAGGACTGGAAGCTCGACGACCCGGCCGGACAGGGCATCGACGCCGTCCGAGTCATCCGTGACGACATCCGCCTACGAGTGGAGAAGCTGCTCAGCGAGTTGCTGCCAAGCTGAGCAGCTACGAGAACGACGGTGGTGGCCTGCCAGCCACACGAGACGTGGGAGGCGTCATGGGGGCTGCTCGCCGACGGCCTGATCTACCTGGACCCCGAACGCCAACCGGCCAGTGACAACTGGCGATGGAAACTGTCCGAGCGAGGCCGCAGGGCGGTCGAGGGCAGGCCGTCGACGAGGACACCGCCTACACCCACCTGCAACTGGCCGCCCGCTACCTGGGCAAGATGACCGCCCTGGCTGAGCACTTCACCCAGCAAGCCGCCCCATCATCGGCCGACGGCACCTGAGCACAGCAGCCCCCGACCTGGTGGTGCCATCGTGAGCTGATCAGACCGGAGTCTGGGCGGCCAGCAGTCCGACCGCGGCGACCAGCAGCCGCGCCGCTGCCACGAGGGTGTCCGGCTGGACGCGGTCGGGGGTTTCGGCGGGGGTCTGGTAGCCGGGCATGCCCATGCCGATGCCGATCGCGGCCAGGCCGGCGGCGGCGTAGCGGCGGTTGTCAGACGCCATCGCGCCCGCTCGCAGCGGCACGCCGGTCAGGCGGGCGGCCTGGTCGAGGGTGGCCAGCAGGGCGTGGGCGGGGCCGCCGGCCTCGACGGAGGCGGCCTGGTGCAGGTGCGCGGCGCCGTCGAGGTTGATCGCCAGCGTGTCGGACGGCAGGGCGGGCGCGTGGTGGGCCGATCCCCATGCCCCGCTCTCCTCGCCGTCCAGGAAGGCCACCGACAACTCGGCCCGGGTGGCCGGGTCTGCTGTCAGGACGCGGGCGGCCTCCAGGACTGCGGCCACGCCGGAGGCGTTGTCAGCGGCTGCGGGCAGCCGCATGCCGGGGTCGTCGCCGACGCCGTCGTAGTGCGCGGTCAGCAGCACCCGCGGCCCGGCCCCCGCCCTTCCAGGCTGGGTGAAGCGGGCGTGGACGTTGCGGCCTTCCGCAGTGACCTGCCGGAGCGGCATCGACCCGGTCACCTGCACCGGGCCGGCGGCCAGGGCGTCGGCCAGGCGGGCGTGCAGGTCGGTGCGCAGGGCGATGATCGGGACGGCGCGGGGCGCCGGTCCGGCGATCATCTTGGGCATCCATCCCTCGGGGTCGGTGCCGCGCGCGGTCAGTACTCCGGCCGCGCCGTGGACCTCTGCTCGTTCGCACGCCTGCGCCCAGTCTCCGGCCTCGGCCAGCACCCATCGGCCGTGCAGGTCGGTCTCGGAGGCGGCGGCCAGCGGCGCGGTGTGCGGGTTCGGCAAGTCTGCGGTGGCCAGGTGTTCGACGAAGTCCCGGCGGTGCTCCAGGCGCAGCGCCTGGTCGCCTGCGTTCCATTCGAGCACCGGGGTGGCATACAGCTCCCGCACGTCGGCGACGGGGAAGGAGTCGAGTTCGACCTCGGCGCCCAGCTCGCGCAGCCGCTCGGCGAGCCACGCGGCGGCGGCGCGGCCTCCGGGCGTGCCCACGCGCCGCCCGGCGTAGTGGTCGCGGGCCAGCTCGTGCACCGTGGCCAGCATCCGCGCCGCCGACACCCGCTCCACGACGGCGGCCAGGCCGGGCGCCTGAGGGAGGTCCGGCATGGTGGAGGTCATCCGCAGCAACCGGTGGAGGCTGCCTCGGCGGCCGGGGCCGGCGCCTGACCGCAGCAGCCGGCCTGGGCGGCCTGCTGGGCGGCGGGCGTGCTGCCGCAGCAGGCGGTGGCGGCTGCATCTGCCTGCGGGGCTGTGTCACTGGCTAGGGAGGGGGAGGCAGGAGCTCCGCAGCAGCCGCCGGCGGCGGGCGGTGCGAAAGCCTCTGCCAGGTCGCCGATGAAGCCGCCGCTGGTCTGGTTCGTCGTCACGGTGGTTGCCCTTCTGCCGGTGCGAGGTCGAGACCTTCAACACTTAGATATATGTCGAATCAGGAGTCACGATCTCACGCTGTTTAGATGTTCGTCAAGATAGACGAAGGTCGAATCAGATGTGAATGACACCGAAGTGCGCGCGCCTAAAGCTGGGCGATGACCTCTGCGGCCAGTTGCCGGGCGCTACGGCCGGCGCCGATGAGGGTGGCCGAGGCGGGGCCGGTCCAGTCGCCGTAACCGAGCAGGTGCAGGCGCGGTTCGGCCAGGGCGCGGGTGCCGTCGGTGGGGATCACGCCGCCGGGGCCGCGCAGCCGTAGCGGGGACAGGTGAGCCAGCGCGGGGCGGAAGCCGGTGCACCACGCGATCACGTCGCACGCCGCTGTGCTGCCGTCGGCCCACGCCACGCCGTCGGGGGTGATGCGGGAGAACATGGGCTCGGCCTTGAGCACGCCCCGGTCGCGGGCCTCGCGCACGGGCGGGACGGCGACGATGTCGCCCAGGTCGGCGATGCTGTCGGCGTTCTGTCCGGCCAGGGCGGCCTGGTGGCGGCGGGTGGCCAGGTCGAACAGGGCGCGGCCGTCGATCTCGTCGGGCAGCAGCCGGGGCGGGCGTAGCGTCGCCCAGGTGGTCTGGGCGACCTGGGAGAGCTCGGCGAGGATCTGCGCGGCGGAGTTGCCGCCGCCCACGACCAGCACCCGGCGGCCGCGGAAGGGCTCGGGACCCTGGTAGCCGGCGGTGTGCAACTGCTCACCGCGAAAGTCACCGATGCCGGGATAGTGCGGCACGTAGGGACGCCACCAGGTGCCCGTGGCGCTGACGACGACCCGGGCGTGCCAGGTGCCGGCGGCGCTCTCCACGGCGAGACGGTCACCGGCACGTCTTACGGCCCGTACGACGGCGGGGCGGACGATCGGCAGCCGGTAACGCTGCTCGTAGTCGGCGAGGTAGGCGACGACGTGGGCGGCGTCCGGACAGCCGCCGTCGGCCGGGATCGGCATCATCCGGCCGGGCAGGGAGCTGTACTGCGCGGGCGAGAACAGCCGCAGGCACGGCCACGCATGTTGCCAGGCGCCACCCGGGGCGTGCCCCGCGTCCAGGATGACGAAGTCGGCGCCTGCCCGCCGCAGGTGGTAGCCGGCCGCCAGCCCGGCCTGCCCGGCGCCGATGACCGCGACATCGGCCAGGCGTGCCGCGCCGGTCATACGGTGAGGAGTTCCACGTCCACCGGGCCGTCCTGCGCCTTGGCGGGGGCGGCGAGCGGCGTGAACAGCGCGCCCAACTTGTTCACCGTCTCGGGGATGATCCGGTAGTAGACCCAGGTGCCGCGCCGCTCGCCGTCGATCAGCCCGGCGGTGCGCAACACCTTCAGGTGGTGGGAGATGGTGGGAGCGGTCAGATCGAAGACACCGGTCAGGTCGCACACGCACGCCTCGCCGCCGGCGTGGGAACCGATCATCGACAGCAGGCGCAGCCGCACCGGGTCGGCCACCGCCTTGAGGAGCGTGGCCAGCTCGGCGGCCTCGGCCTCACCGAGCGGCTCGCGGGCGATCGGCGCACAGCACTGGGCGGTGGCGGGGGCTGCCATGACGCGACTCCTTAATTCGATGCCAGTCTAAATTATAGACGGTGGTATGCGACCAGCGCGAACGCGGAGATGACACACGCCACGGCCACGGCGCCCATCACCCAGCCATACCCAGCAGCTTGCGCGAGCGCGACCGCGCCCAGGGGAGCCAACGCCTTGTCGGCGACGGAGAAGACCGCGATGCGCCCCGACAGGCTGGCGTAGGCAGTCGTGCCGTACCGCTGCACGAGCAGGTGCGGCAGTGTGATGGAGCCGATGCCGAAGCCGAGCCCGAAGAGCAGGACGCAGCCGATCGCGCCCGCGACGCTCGCTCCGAGGACCGGCAGGAGCAGCGCCGCGACGCCTTGCAGCGCATAGATCGCGGCGGCGATGAGAGCGGCGGGCAGGCGGGTCTGCAGACCGGTGGTGACCAGCCGTCCAGTGACCGACAGGACGCCGAGCAGTCCGGCGAGCGTGGCGGCCAGGACCGGGCTGTGGCCGAGGTGGATGAGGTAGGTGACCAGCACGACGGCGATGACGGCGACCGCGCCGCCGCTGGCGGTGAAGGCGATCACCAGCAGCCGGAACGGACGACGGCGCCCGGCGGCCCTGACGAGGTCGGCGCGTTCCCCGGCGGCCTCGGGTGTGCGGGCGTGGGCCGGGCGGCGGCGGATCACCAGCGCGTGCAGCGGGATCGCCGCCAGGCCGTAGACGAGACCGAGGACCACCAGGGCCTGGCGCCAGCCGTAGGCGTCGACCAGCAGGCCGGTGAGCGGGATGAAGATCGAGGAGGCGAACCCGGCGACGATGGTCAGCGCCAGGATGCCTCGCGGACGGCCTCGCGCGTCGGCGCCGTACCAGGCGATGATCACGGCGAACGCGGCCTCGTACAGCACCATCGAGCTGGCGACGCCAATGGCGGCGAAGACGAGGTAGAGCTGCCACAGCGCGGTGACCTGCGACAAGGCCAGCACCGCCCCGGCGCCGAGCAGCGAACCGAACGTCATCAGGGCGCGACCGCCGTGGGCGTCCAGCCACCGCCCGGCGAGCGGGGCACAGACAGCGGTGATCAGCACGGACACCGTCAGCGCGGTCGCGACCTGGGCGTTGGTGGCGTGCAGGTCGTGGGCCATCGGGACGAGGAAGACCGAGAAGGCGTAGTAGAGCACGCCGTAGCCGGTGGTCTGGGTGACGGCCAGCGCGGCGACGATCCGGCGGCCGTGCCGGGAACGCGGCGGACCGCCGCCCTGCTGTTGGAGGGCGGCGGTCTCGGCGGGGGAACTCATGCTGGACAGGCGATCAGCGCGCGGCCTTCAACGGTGGTCGCCCAGTCGCCCGCGAGGGTCTCGGCGATGAAGCCCTGGGCCTGCAGCCGCCAGGCGAGCGTTCCCGCCATCCGGGCGATCGCCGGGCCGTAGCCGGGGTTGGTGCTGGGTTTGCGGGCGGCGACCAGTTCGTCGGCCAGCCGGTGGGCGGGCATCGGCTCGTGGTCGCAGATGAGGCGCAGCGCTTCCTTCTGGGCGGCGGTGGGGTAGCCCTCAGACATCGGGGTGCTTCCCTTCAGCCGCAGCAGCTGCCGCCGGGCTCCGCCGGAGCTGCGACGGTGACGAGCGGGAGCGAGGTCGCCAGCAGGCCGACGCTGATGCCGGTGGCCAGGCCGACGCGCTGCTCCTGGGCCTCGGCCAGGTTGGAGGAGCACACGCCGGTCTCGGGCAGGTCGAGCTGAACGTCGCGGGCCGCCTGCCAGTCCCCGGCGATCGCGGCCACGACCGAGCGGACCTGCTCGTGACCGGTGGCCATGAGGAACGTAGGGGCGCGGCCGTAGCTCTTGACGCCGACGGCGTAGTAGCCGGGCTCGGGGTGGGCGAGTTCGTCGACGCCGTGGGCGGGGACGGTGCCGCAGGAGTGCTGGTTGGGGTCGATCAGCGGGGCCAGGGCGCGGGTGGAGCCGAGCACCGGGTCGAGGTCGAGCCGGAGTTCGGAGGCGATGGAGTGGTCGGGTCGGTAGCCGGTGGCCGACACGATGCGGTCCACGGTGACGCTCTGCTCGTGGCCGGAGGGGTCGCGGCTGATCACCTCGATGCCCTGGCTGGTGGTGTGGAGGCGGTGGGTGAAGAAGCCGGTCAGCAGCTGGATGCGGCCGGAGGTGACGTGGGCGCGCAGCCGGGTGCCGAGCGCGCCGCGGGCCGGGAGGGCGTCGGCGTCGCCTCCGCCGTAGGTGCGGGTGGCGTTGCCGCCGCGGATGGCCCAGGTGATCGGGGTGTCGTCCAGTTCGGCCAGGGCGAGCAGGGTGGTGGCGGCGGAGTGGCCGGCGCCGACGACCAGTACGCGCTTGCCCTCGTAGCGGTCGCGGTCGGCGCCGAGCACGTCGGGCAGGGCGTGGTCGATGAAGACCTCGTGCTCGCCATGGGCGGGCAGGCCGCCGGCGCCCAGCACGTTCGGGCTGGTGTAGGTGCCGGCGGCGTCGACGATCGCTCGCGCCTGCAGGTCGGTGCCGTCGGCCAGGCGGATGAGGAACGGCGCCTGCTCGCGGCCTGTCGTGCGCACGCGGTCGTAGCCCAGGCGGCTGATCGCACTCACCTTCGTGCCCAGGCGCACCTTGTCGCCGAACAGCTTGGCCAGCGGGGCGAGGTAGTCGCCGATGAGCTCGGCGCCGGTCGGCAGCCAGTCAGGGTCGGGCTCGCTCCAACCGCCGGCCTCCAGCAGGCGGCGGGCCGCGGCGTCGATGTTGTACTTCCACGGGCTGAACACCCGCACGTGGCCCCACTGCGCGACCGAGGTGGCAACCCGGTCACCGGCTTCCAAGAGGAGGAAGTCGATGCCGCGCTCGGCCAGGTGGGCGGCGGCGGCCAGTCCGACCGGCCCGGCGCCGATCACGACGACCGGCAAGCCGGTCACCCCCGGGGCGGTCTGCTGAGGAGTGGTGAACTGCTCGATCTCGATCGTGCTGGTGCCACAGCAGCTGTCACTCATGACTGTTTCTCCAAGTGGCGAGAAGGGGGTTAGCGGAAGGACGGGAACGTGGCGTAGAGGCGGGCGCGCTCGATGGCGGCATCGGCGCGGCAGTCGAGGTCGCACACCCGCGAGGTGGCCTTGTCGACGGTGAAGCCGGGCCGCTCGGCGGGCGGGCGGCGGCGTCGGGTGAACAGAGCGCGCATCACGCACCCCTTTGGATAGAAGTTCATCTAAGCAGGAGTCATCATGCGTCACTACTTAGACGGAAGTCAAATTAGCTGATGGTCGACGCGGAACAGCGGACCCGAGCCGCTTCAGGATCGCTACCCGGCGCGCTGGGGAGCGCCGCGCAGGTGACGGGCAATCATCCCCACCACGTGCGCGGCGTCCGCGCCGACGCCGCGCAGGGTGTTGGAGGAGGGCGTGCGCTGCCACTCCAGGCCCACAAAGCCCAGGCCGGGATGGGTCAATGACAGGCCGCGGCGCTGACGCGGATGGCCGCCGTCGTCCAGCGCGCCCAGTGCGCCCAGGTCGGCGAGGTAGTGCAGGTTCGGCCGGTAGCCGGTGGCCAGCAGCACCGCATCGACGCGCTCGCGCTCGCCATCGGGCCAGACCGCGTGATCGCCGTCCAGGCGGGCGAACATCGCCCGGTGCGTGTAGCGGCCCTCGCGCAGCGCCCGGCGGTAGCGGCCGTCATCCAGCACCGGCGAGGCGGGCGGAGCTTCGGCTAGGGCCGGCGGCAGCCGGTCGAACCCGGTCACGCGGAACCAGAAGTGCAGGTCACGTCCCAGCGGGCGCTGCGCCACGAACCGGATCGGCGCCCGGCTGACCAGCGTCACCCGGCGCTCGGCGGCCAGCTCGCAGGCGACCTGGACCGCCGAGTTGCCCGCCCCCATCACGACGACATGCGACGGCCACGTGGGAGGGCGGCATGCGGGAGCTGTCGCTGTAGAAACGTCTCGGCCACGCCTCGCCGGAGTCGGTGCAGGTCTACACCCGGGTCTCTGATGAGGCGGTGCTGGCCGAGTACACCCAGGCCCTGGAGAACAAGCGGTGAGCGCGGTGCGTCTCGTCGCCGAGCCTTCGCCGCGGCGGCAGCACGCCTGCCGAGAGGAGTACTTCGCCTGGCTGCAAGGGGCCCTCGGGGGCTCGCGCGGCGCCGGATGCGCCGCTACTGTCACGACCGGTTCGTGAAGCACTGGCCGGACCTGGAGGAGTGGTTTGCGGCACCGCTGTTGACTCGCCTCGACCTCAGCCCGGACGGCGCGCCGTCCCTCTCCCCGGGAGGCAAGCGGACCGGGCCCGCCTACGACGCGGGCACGGACCGGGCCTGTCCTTGTCTGGTGATCGAACGTCTACTGATCGAACGTCTACTGATCGAACAGCGCCCCGCCCGCCCGTGTCCGGGCGGGCGGGTTCGGCTGTCAGTTGTCGGTGCAGCCGAAGTGCTTGATGCAGTGGGTCAGCCGGAGCGCCTCGTTGGCGCCGGGCTCTAGCTCCTGGAGCGCCTGCAGGTCCTCGACGTCGAAGGACATGGTCGTCACCTCCTTGTGAGTGCCGGGGCCGCCTGTGGTGCGGCCGTCTGTCATCGCCGTCCCGCTGCGGGAGCGGCGAGTCTGGGGGCCTCCTCCGGCATCCACAACCGGGCGGACCGGTCGCGCAGTCGCAGGAGGAAGGCGACGATCCCCGCCGTACCGGCGAGAAAGGTCGGCGGGAAGTCTCCCTGGGGTCCGGGGACGAGCAGGCGGCCGCGACGGTCGGCCGCGCGGATCTCCAGGCAGCCGGCCAGATCTCGCGCCCACCGCCGGTAGTGGTCGTCACCGGTGAAATCGGCCATGTCGAGCAGGAATTCACCGTCGCCGGGCAGCCCGTGGCACGGCACCGGCCCTGACTGCCATCGAGTACGGTGCACGGCCGCTGCGGCCTTGCGCGCCAGGTCCAGCGCGGGCGGGTCGCCGGTGGCACGCCAGTGCCTCACGAGGAAGGAGCCGATTCCGGAGGAGCCGCTGCACCAGTGCGGCCGGCGCGGGCGCACCGTGGACAGGTCGCCGCGCTGCGTCGGCCACCAGGCGGTGTCGCCGTCCACTTCGGCGTGTTCGTAGAGGGCGCGGGCGATCTCGTGGACCGTCGCCGTCCAGTCAGGCCGGTGGAGGGCCCGGCCCGCGTGGAGCAGCGCGGTCCCGATGCCGGCGATGCCGTGCGCGAAACCGAAGTGGTTGGCCCCGGCCAGGCCCGAGTCGAACGTCTGCGGCGTCGGCCACTGCGGGTGGCCGTTGCCGTACGACCGCGCCTGATGCAGGTTCTGGAAGACCTCGGCGGCCCGGTCCCGGAGCGCGAGATCTCCCGAGTCCAGTGCGATGTGCAGGAGCGCCATGCCGCATCCGGCCAGTCCGTGCGTCACGTCGGAGCTGGGGTGGTCGGTCGGCAGCTGCCGCGCTGTCCGTACCGCGAACCATGCCAGCTCGGCGTCGCCCATGGCCGTCGCCGCGTCGTACAGCGCCCACACGGCGCCGGAGCGCCCGAAGTGCAGGCCGGGCGGCCAGACGTCCTCGGCCGCCAGCCGCCGCCTCAACCAGCGGGCGAGTTCGGCAGCCGCCCTCGCGTGCGGTTCGGCCCGCGTCAGGACGCCGAGGATTCCCGCCGCGCCACCGTTGACCGAGCATGGATCGGCTTCGATGCCATCGGCGGCGTCGGGCCACGGCCAGGGGGCGTCCTCGCTCGTGTCCATCGTCTCCACCAGGTGCGCGATCCCGTCGTCGATCAGGCGGCCGACCCGCTGCGGCGGCCGGGACCGGTGGTGGGGGGCGGCCCGCTCCGGGGCGAGCGCGGTGAGGAAGCGGAGGCAACTGTCCAGCGACCAGCGCCGCTCCGGTTCTGTCGACAGCAGGCTCTCCACAAGCGGTCGCAGCAGGGCGAGCGTTGGGTTGGCCGCGGCAACCGCTGCCACCCTGGCCGCCTGGCCGGGGCCCGGCGGGTCCAGGTGGGCGCCGACCGCCAGGAAGTACGCCATCGCGCCGAGACTGTAGAGGTCGGCGCCTGCGTGCGGGGCGGGCCGGAACTCCCCCGTGTGGCCCGCCAGCTCCGGGGCGAGGTAGCCCGGAGTCCCGCCCACCATGACGGTGGTGCCCGGCACGGCCGCGTGTTCCAGGTCGATGAGCCGAAGTTCACCGCCGGGCGAGAGCATCACGTTGTTCGGCGACAGGTCGCCGAATACGTAGCCTCGGCCGTGCAGCGCCTTCAGCGACGCGATCAGGCGGCTGATGATGGGCAGGACCTGCACCGGCGCGCTGCCGAAGCCGTCCTCGCCCAGTGGCCCGGCATTCTCGTCCGACCAGCGCTGCAGCGTGATCCCCGGCACGAACTCCTCGACGAGGAAGGTGTGGCCGCCCTGCTCGAAGAAGTCCACCACGGCCGGTGTGATCCCGGTCGTGGCGAGGGCTTCCAGACAGGAACGTTCGGCCGCGACCCGATCTCGCGCGTCGCGGCCGCTCAGATCGGCGCACGCGTGCGGACGCCCCTCTTTGACGACGACGACGTGGCCGGTGGTGGTGTCCTCGGCGAGGTAGACGCCGCCGCGGTTGGCATGCCGTACGGCTTTACGGACGATGAACCGGTCATTGAGCATCACCGCGGCAGCCCGCGGGCGCCGGCTCGCCTCCGGATCCTCGAACGGGCAGGTCGCGAACGGTGGCGGGGAGAAGCTCGGCCGCCGTTCGTCGGGAACGAGCCGCCCCTGTGGTGAACGCAGCCGAATCTCGTAGAACCCGTCGTTGCCGAGCACACGGTGCCCGCTGAAGGCGCCGTAGCGGTAGTGGACGATCCCGCCTGCCCGGTACGGACGGTCGGAAAGGATCACCGGGCCGGGAAGTCCCCGGGTGGCGTCATCGAGCAGGGCGGCCAGGCGTACCGACTCGGCGTCGTCGAGGGGATAGACGGTGATGAACTTCCCGGCCTGCGCCCGACTGCAGTGCGGTTCAAGGAGTTTCCAGTAGTCGCTCAGCCGGGCGGGGAACTTGAAGGCGCAACGGGCCTCGGTGAGTACTCGCGAGGCGCGGGCGAGCGCCAGCGGGGCGGAGAGCATCGTCGCGGAGACATGCAGCTTCCATCCCTGGTCGGGCATCGGGTAGGCGTCGGGGGTGACCTTGCACCAGAGGTTGTCCTCGGCGATCGACCAGTCCCGTGCGCCCGCGCGCCCGAGTTCGGCGGTCACGATGTCGCGCAGAATGGCCGGGTCTTCTGAATGCATGTCCACGTGACCCTCTTCCGCTGTCGCCGCTTCCCTGCGGAACCGAGAGTCGCGAAGTGCTCTTGCAGATGAATGGGAAATGAATTGAATGCGAGGTGAGAGCTCGTCTCCCGGCCGGAGGAGAGCGCCACTCCCTGCACCGATCGCATTTGGGTGAGATACAGGAGGTGAGGCGCGGCGCGAAGCAGCCCGGACGCTTTTCGGGCGAGAGTTTGACGGCCGGGGTCGCGCCTTCGCGTTCGAGCCCCATCCCATTTTCCGATTTTGCGGTTTTGGAGCGCCCGATTTAAACGCTCAAACCTTTTCCCACGGGTTCTCAGGCAGTTCTCCTGGCGCTCACTATTTCATCATGTCATGTGTGACATGCTACTGCTCGTGTGTGGCGCGAGGCCGCACGCCCGATCATCAAAGGGGAAATCGTTGAAGCAGATCGTCAAGCGTGGAGCCGCGGTACTCGCCGCAGGGGCGGCGGCCGCGGGGGCGCTCGCGCTGAGCGGCCCGGCATCCGCCGCCACGACTACGACCACCTGCAGTGACAGCGTCCTGATCTCGGGTCTCTCCACCAAGGCCTGCGTGGATCTCACGGGCACTCAGGCGCGGTTCTACGGCACAGTCGGCGCGCCCGGCATCGCGGAGCCTGGCCCCGGCGGAGTCATCACCCCACAGCGCGCAGAGGTGGAGGTGTCCGGCCAAGTCGTCGGTGGCCTGTTCCTCGGCTCCCGGCGGCAGTCGGTGAGCATCTGGAACAACACCGTGACCGTTGAGGGCACCACCGCGACCGCCCCTTGCGGTTCGACGATTCGCGCCGAGGTCAAGCTGTCCCAGGGGCCCGTGGGTCCCGGCGGGCCCAGCTTCTACGGCCCTGCCTCCGTCACGGTGGATGCGCCGATCGGCTGCTGAAACAGATGGATCGACGGTGGGCGCGAAGCAGCCGTTCCGCGCCCACTGCGCATGCCCGCGGCTCGCGCCGCAGCAGAGCGATGAGGGATGCGCCGCGGTGCCTTGAGGATCAGAGTTCGGCGTGTAAGGTCTCGCGTCCCGTCCACGATGTACGGGCGAGACGCGAACCTTACGCGCCCCAGGTCGCTACCGCTGATTTCGGTACTCAGCATCCTCGAAGGCCGGTACGTCGCGCTCGTGCTCGACGGCATCCGCGGCCCCGGACGCTGATCACCGTCTAGAGTGGGTGATCATGACGACTGGACGATGGGCGTTGGGCGGCGACCTGAGCGTCGCCAGGGTCGGGTACGGCGCGATGAAGCTGACCGGCTGGCCGAGAGGCGACCGTCCCGGCAGGGACACCGCGCTCGCCGTCCTGCGCCGGGCCGTCGATCTGGGCGTGAACCACATCGACACCTCGCACTACTACGCTCGCGACGGCGTGGCGGCCAACGAGCTGATCCGGGAGGCGCTGCATCCCTACCCGGACGACCTGGTGATCGTGACGAAGGTGGGCGCGCTGGTCGAGGGCTCTGACCTCGCCTTGCCGGCCGAGGGCAAGAGCGGCCTCACCCCCGACGGCCTGCGCCGCGGCGTCGAGGCGAACCTGCGCTCGCTCGGCGTGGACCGTCTCGACGTCGTCAACCTGCGCATGGGCGACCTCGACCGCGCCGGGACGCCGCTCGCCGGTCCGCTGGAGACGTTGCTCGCGCTGCGCGAGGAGGGGCTGATCCGCCACCTCGGCGTCTCGAACGTGACGCCCGCCGAGTTCGCCGAGGCCCACGAGATCGCGCCGATCGTCTGCGTCCAGAACCTCTACAACCTGGCCAGGCGCGAGGACGACCCGCTGGTGGACGCCTGCGCCGAGGCGGGCATCGCGTACGTGCCGTTCTTCCCGGTCGGTGGTTTCCGGCCGCTCACGGCCGAGCGCCTGGACGCCGTCGCCGCCCGCCACGGCGCGACGGTGCCGCAGGTGGCGTTGGCCTGGCTGCTGGCCCGGTCGCCGAACATCCTGCTCATCCCCGGCACCGGCTCGCTCGCCCACCTGGAGGAGAACGTCGCCGCCGCGTCCCTGAAGCTGACCGAGGAGGACCTGGCCGACCTCGCCGACCAGGTGCACTGACCACGGAGTCCGAAGGACCACGACAGGTGTCAGCCGTTGACTCCGAGCTGACTCAGCAGCGTCTCGTTGTCCTCGATGTGCCAGTCCTTGATGATCTCGTCGATGGCGACGTACTGCGGACGCCATACTGGCAGGGGCCAAGGATCGAGTGACCTGTGTTCCCTCTTGATCGCCTGCTCCTGACGTACACCGGCCGGGCCCGCTCATCGACGGCCCGGTGAGGAGCCAGTCCGTGCCGACCGGGCTCGGCTCAAGCGCGTTCACCCCGGACCGCACGCGGGTCAGCTTGCTCATGAGCTGCTTGTTTCCGGTGGGGAGGTCATGATGAGCTCGCCGAGTTCGGCCCGTGCGGTGCCAAAACGCGATGCGTCCGGCGGGACCTGTGCTGTCGTCACCCCCGACTTCTCGGCGTTTTCCCTCAGGCAGTCGAGCAAGACAGCCTGGAGTTGGGGATGAAGATGGGCCTCAGGCTCCTCAACCAGGAAGAGAGCGAGTTCGGCGTCCTTGGCGTTCTGCAGCTCCATATGACCGTCGCGATGTAGAGCAGGTTCGCGTACCCAAGGCCGGATTCCCCGAGGCCAGCCAGATCCACACCCTCCTCGGCCATCTTGATCCGCAGGCTTCTGCCAGTCGCCGAAGTTCGTGTCCCTCGAAGGTGACACCCACCTCCCGGGCGTGAATTGGCTTGGTCAGCTCGTTCAGGTGCTCGCCAACGCCCTTGTTGGCGCTCGTGAGCACGTCATGGTCGTGCAAGTCCTCGAAGCTCTTGTTGACTGTCTCGACGAAATCCGTCCTGGTTTCCTGGGCTGTGAGGAACTCGAGGATCGTGGCTGAGCGCGTGCCGTCGCCGGAATCCAGCTCACGCTGCGCATCGCGAAGGGGGGGCGAGGTAGACGTGGGGCGGGGGCGCGGTCCGGCGGCACCGTTCACGGAGAAGTGTGTGCAGTAGTGCACGATTCCGGTCACGGTATCCAGGGCGGTGATGGCTACGGTCGTGGTGTCATCGGGGCATCCCTGGGCCTTCCTCCGTACCGTTGTGGCTGGAGGCGAGATGAAGATCTCGACTCTTGGTCCCGCAGGACATCGGCATGACGTGCTGTTCGCGGCTGGCGTGGGCGGGGATCGGCAACGGCACCTGCCGCTGCTGACGTTCCTGCAGCTCAGGAGTGTCAGGCGATCGCACCCTATTTCGAGCGCCTGACGCCTGGCGATCCGGCGCCGGAGGCGTCGCTCACACGTCTGGCGGGGTTGATCGAAGCGCTTGGTCGGTCGGCCACTCGATCGGCGGGTGAGCGGCGCACTGCCTCGCCGATGCGACGTCGTGGGGCCGGGACGGGCGACCGATGGCGGTTTCGGTGGACCCGGGGGCGAGGCGGCTGGTTCTGTGCGCGCCCGCGGCCGACTGGTCCATCGCCTCTGGCGCGTTGGGCGCGGTGACGGTGCTGGTGTACGCGGGCGAACAGGACGTCTGCTGTGCAGGTGAATGGGCTGATCATCTGGGAACCCGCTGGGGACCACACGCTGTCCGCGCGGTGGAACGAGCTGCAGGTCGGAGAACGCCGCGTGCGCGCATTCCCGGCCTCGGCGATGGCGTCGAGGTCTGGATGGAGGTAGCCCTGTGTAGTCGTCAGAGATCCGTAGATGTTCGTAGCCGAGCTGGTGACGGTGCTCTTGTTCGCAGCCGGCAGATCGAACACAAGACACCCGCAGGGCCAGTTAGGGAACGGGTCAGACAGCGAGCCGAGGCGGCACGTCCCCATACTCACAGTTCGGGCAGTGGCGGCGTTGGGGTTGACCGGGGGGACGGGACCGGGAGAACCGCCGTCGATGAGGTTGCGCCGCACCTTGCGTCCGACGGCGCGTTCGTTCCGGCTCGCGCCGATCACCGCCACCGAGCGACGCCTTCGGCCACCCGCGCGGGGAGATCGCCGACATCCTCGGCCGCAGCCCCCGATAGTCAGCGGTCCGGCAGGTCCAGCAGGTCGAGGAACGCGATCGCCGCCGGGGTGCGTCCGACGCCGCTCCAGATGAGGTACTCGACGCGCATGGGTGCGTTAGTGATCTCGATGGTGGCCAGACCGGTCAGGTGGGGGACGTAGGCCGAGGGCAGCAGCGCGATCGCCAGCCCCTTCCGCACGAGCCGAGCCATCATGAAGTCCGCGGTGGTGACCTCGAACGCGACCTCACGGCTCAGACCCGCGGCGGCGAACGCCTCGTCCGACTGCGCCCGCGCGGCGGAGTGCGGAGGCAGGTCGATGAAGGTCTCGGTAGAGAGCCGGGCGAGGTCGACGGCCGGTTCGCCCACCAGCGGGTGGTCGGGGGCGACGACGGCGACCAGCCGGTCCCGGGCAAGTTCACGGGCGTTGACGCCCACCGGTCGCGCGCTGGTGGGCAACCCGAGGAATGCGACCTCGATCCTGCCCTGTCTGACCTGCTCGGTGAGTTCCTCGCTGCCGCCGACCCGGATGTTCAGCTGGACCTGGGGATATCTGTCGCGGAACCGGCTGAGTGCGTCCGGGATGTCTACGGCGGCCACGGTGGGGATGAGGCCGAGGGCGAGACTGCCGCGCACCTCGCCGGTCACCGCGGCGACGTCGGCGGCCGCCCGCTCCGCGGCGTTGAGGCTCTCGCGGGCCGCGGCCACGAACGCCTTCCCGGCCGGGGTGATGCGCACGTGGCGGCTGGTCCGCTCGAACAGCCGCGCGCCCAGTTCCCGTTCGAGACTGGCGATCTGGCGGCTCAGCGCCGACTGGACGACCAGGCACTGCTCTGCCGCCCGGGTGAAGCTGTTCGTCTCGGCGACGGCGAGGACGTAACGCATCTGCTGGAGTTCCATGGATCAATGATGGTTCGGCATCGCTGACGTGACAACAATGCGTTGGACTCATCGCCGGCGCGCCGCAAGACTCGAGTCGTGGCAAGGCCACCATCGGGACTTCGGAGGTGAACGGATCGTCATGGCCAATGCGCCAGAGAAAGTGACCGCGATCGACGTTTGGGTCGATCCGCGCTGTCCGTGGGCGTGGATCACGTCGCGGTGGCTGCTGGAGGTCGAGCGGGTCCGGCCTGTGCGGACACGGTTCCACATCATGAGCCTCTCGGTGCTCAACGAGAACCGGGAGGTGCCGGAGAAGTACCGGCAGGCGCAGATCGAGGGCTGGGGGCCGGTGCGGGTGTGCGTCGCCGCGGCGCATCAGTACGGGGAAGCGGTGCTGCGCCCGCTGTACGAGGCGATGGGAGCGCGGATTCATCTCGAGGGCGCCGGGCTGGGCCGGGACATGATGCTCGCCGCGCTGCGTGCGGTCGCCCTGCCGGACACGCTTGCCGACGCGGCGGAGGACACCCGCTACGACACGGCGTTGCGCGCCGGCCATCACGCGGGGATGGCTCCGGTCGGCGGCGAGGTGGGCACCCCCGTCATCCACGTTCCCGGTCCCGCCGGCGACCGGATCGCCTTCTTCGGTCCCGTCATCACCCCGGCGCCGCGCGGCGAGGCCGCGGGCGCGCTCTGGGACGGGGTCGTCACCGTCGCCGCGACGGACGGGTTCTTCGAGCTGAAGCGCGGCCGCGACCGCGAACCCAGCTTCTCCTGACCTCGCACTCTTCCCTGCTCGTGCGGGGACGTTCGTAAGGACACGTATGACCACTGTCAGTACTGAATCACGCTCACAGTTGCGGGCGTGGCTGGGCGTCGCGGCCATCACCGCGAGCCTGTTCGTCTTCGTCACCACCGAGCTGATGCCCGTAGGGCTGCTCACCCCGGTCAGCGCGGGACTGTCCGTCTCCGTCAGCCTCGCGGGCATGATGGTGACGCTGTACGGCATCTCCGCGGGCGTGGGGGTGCCGTTCCTGGTCGCGTGGAGCCGTACGGTGAACCGCCGTGCTCTCCTCGCCATGCTGCTGGTGATCATGGCACTCGGCAACCTCGTCACGGCCGTGTCGCCGAACTTCCCGATCGTCCTGGCCGCCCGGCTCGTCACCGGGTTCGCACACGGCGTGTTCTGGGCGATCGGCGTCGCCATGGCGATGCGGCTCGTCCCCGGCGAGAAGGCCAGCAAGGCCGCCGCGGTCGTGCTCTCCGGCATGTCGATCGCCACCGTCGTGGGCATGCCGCTGGGCACGCTCATCGAGAGCCTCACCGACTGGCGCACCACGTTCCTCATCTGGAGCGGCCTGAGCCTGGTGGTGCTCCTCGCCGTCGTGCTCACGCTTCCGTCGCTGCCGTCCCAGAGCGCCATCCCGGTGCGCGAGGTGTTCGCGCTGCCGATCCGGAACGGGCGGCTGCGGGCCGTGATGATCACCGTCGCGCTGTACGTGCTCGGGCACTTCGGGGCGTACACGTTCATCCGCCCCTTCATGGAGCAGCGTGCCGGGGCGTCGGCGGCGTGGGTGACCGGGCTGCTGATCGTCTTCGGGGTCGGCGGCGCGGTCGGCAACTTCGTCGCCGGGCACACGGTCAACAAGAACATGCGCGCGACGTTCGTCGTCGCCTGCACCGGGCTCGTCGCCTCGCTGCTGCTACTCCTGGTGATCGGCGACAGCCCGGCGGGTCTGGCGGTCGCCGTGGTGACATGGGGGTTGTCCTTCGGCGCCGCCAACCTCTGCCAGGTCAACATGATGCTCGCCGCGGCCCCGGACACCTTCGAGGCCGCCATGTCGCTCAACACCATGGGTTACAACATCTCGATCGCGCTCGGCGCGCTGCTGGGCGGACTGTTCGCGGACGGCTTCGGGACCACGGGCGCGGTGTGGTTCGGCGTCGCGCTGACGGCGACCGCACTACTGACCGCCTTCAGCTCGCACCGCGACGCCGCGCACGCCTGAGAGGGGAACACGTGAACACCAGCACGCACAACGGGGCGATCCGCGTGACGGCACTGGACCACATCGTCCTGAACGTCGAGGACGTCGACCGCTCGCTGCGGTTCTACAGCGACATCCTGGGCCTCAAGGCCGAGCGGGTCGACAAGTGGCGCCGCGGCCAGGTCTCCTTCCCCTCGGTCCGTATCGACGCGGGCACGATCATCGACCTCGTCGAACGCCCGCGCGGGGAGTCCAACGTGGACCACATCTGTCTGGTCGTGGCGCCGCTCGACTGGCCGGCGGTCATCGACGCCGGAGTGCTCGACGTGGTCCAGGGCCCGGTTGTCCGCTCGGGCGCCCGCGGCGACGGCCAGTCGATCTACGTCCGTGATCCCGACGGCAACACCGTCGAACTCCGCTGGTACCCCCAGGACCTCGACCAGCCCCCGCTCGACGGCGAGCTCGTGGGTGACCCGGCGACCCGCGAGCGGGCCGCGGCCGACTTCGGCCACGTCGTGCACACCGTCCCCGAGGCGGTGCTCCGCTCCGGCTCGGTCGCGGACGTCGCCGCCGTCGTGCGGTGGGCGGCCGGCGCCGGCAGGCAGGTCGCTGCCCAGGGCGCGCGGCACTCGGTGTACGGCCGGTCCCTGGTCGAGCGCGGCGTTGTCGTCGACATGTCCGGACACAACATGATCCACCATGTCGGCGCGGACCGGATCGTCGTCGACGCGGGCGCGACCTGGCGCGACGTCCTCACGGCCGCGCTCCGCGACGGCCGCACCCCACCGGTCCTCCCCGAGTACCTCGACCTGACGATCGGCGGCACCGTCACCGTCGGTGGCGTCGGCGGCACCAGCTGGCGGCACGGCGTCATGAGCGACTCCGTGCTCGCGCTCGAGGTCGTCACCGGCGACGGACACGTCCGCACCTGCTCACCCGACGAGCACCCGGACCTGTTCGACGCCGTGCGCGCCGGACTCGGCCAGGTGGGCGTCATCACGCGGGCGGCCCTTCGACTGACGGCGGCGCCCGAGACCGTCCGCAGGTACCAGCTCCTGTACTCCGACCTCGACGCGATGCTCACCGACCAGCGCCTGCTCCTCGACGAGCGCAGATGGGACTACCTCCAGGGCCGCGCCGTCCCCGGCCGGGAAGGCGGCTGGACCTACCTCGTCGACGGGGCGGCGCTGTTCTCCGGCGAGGTGCCCGACGACGACGCCATGCTCGCGGGACTCGCCGACGACCGCGCGAAGGCGACCATCGGCACACACGACTACCGCACCTACACCGACCGGTTCACGCCCCTGGAGAACGCCCTGCGCGACGCCGGGCGCTGGGATTCCCCGCACCCATGGCTGTTCACCTTCATCGGGGCGTCCCACGCGGGTGCGGTCCTGGCCGAGACGCTCGCCGGGCTCACCGTCGGCGATCTCGGCGACCACGGCGTCGTCTCGGTCCTGCCGCTGCGGACGAGCGCCGTACGCAGCCCGCTGTTCCGGCTCCCCGCGGAGCCGGTGGCGTTCGCGATGAACCTCATGCGATATCCGACACCGGGCCCCGCCGACATGGTCGCCGCCATGGTGGCCGATAACCGCGCGGTGTATGAGAGGGTCGTCGCGGCGGGCGGCACGCTCAACCCGGCCAGCGCCCTGCCCATGTCCGCCCGCGACTGGCAGGCCCACTTCGGTCCGGTGTGGGACCGGCTCGCCGCCGCCAAGCGGGCGTATGACCCCGGCCGCGTCCTCACCCCCGGCTACGAGGTTTTCCCGAGGCAGGACGGGTGAGGAGTTCTGTCCAGGAAGCGGCACACCGGGTACTGACAGAGACCGTTTGTGCGGAAAGATCCGTGGTCACTCGTGTGGCCGCCGCCGGCGTGACCTCCAAGGGCTTCCGGCAGCCGCGGCGTAGCGTGTGGTGGCTTGAGGGGGGTAGCTGAGCATCCCGGCAACAACCGGGGCCGGGGCTTGGAGTACGAGTTGGCGCAGGGCGGCTTCCCGGGCGGCGCCGCTGGGGAAGCCGAGTAGCCGGAGTTGCTCTCGAATGGTGGCTGCGTTGAGGGGTTCTCGGGCGTTCTGGCCGGTGAAGAGCCGGCGGGCCTCGGGTGGCGAGGCGATGATGATCGTGGCGGTCGCCTGCTGGAGTCGGCGGTTCGGCAGCTCAACCAGGTGATGCGGCAGGCGTCCGGCCTGGGGGTCGGCGTGAAGTTCCTGGTGAAGGTGAGGCAGCGGCGGCAGTTGGCGGCCGCCTACTTCGATGTGGACTTCTGGCGGTTCGAGGAAGCCTTCGTACGAACGGGCACCGTGGAGGGGGAGCGCGCCCGGCTCGGCGCCCTGCAGGAGATGCTGGCCGGACGTGATGATCTATGGATGCTTCGACTGCGGCGGGCGGTGGAGCGTGTCGATCCGTACAGCGAGGTGCTGTGGTGCCTGCTGATGTCGATCCAGGGGGAGATGGGGCGCCTGCCCGCGGTCCGGCGGACGTCTGGCTGTGTCCTTCGGCTGGGGCATCGACCGTACCGCCGAACGGCAACTGGTGTGCACGGTGGCCGACACGGTCAGCACCACGACTCACACCGCCCTGGGCTCCGTCCGAGTCAAGACACATCGGGTGGACGGCTCGACCAGCAAGCGCGACTGCTTACCATGATCCGTCGCCCGGCTGGTCAGTGGTCCTGGTACGTGGCGGGCGGTTCGCCGTCGAAGCCGTTGGCCCAGTACCGACCACGCAGTGAAAGGTCCAGCAGCATCTGGGTGACGGCCTCGGCCGACAGTGGTGGCGGATCGGCCTCCAGCCACCATCGCAGGACGGAGATCTGCTCTCCGACCCACGCCCGCGCAAGCACCCCGATGTCGATGCGCGGGGCCACTCCCACGGCTTCGGCCCGCGCCTGGAACACCGCGGCCGCCGCGCCGCAGCGCGCGTCCACGAACTCCCGCAGCGCCCGGCCGTCGCCCTCGCCCCGCAGGATGACGCGGTAGGCGTCGCGCTCCTCGGCAGCGTGGCGGAACATCTCCAGCACGGGCTTGCCGCTGAACCCGGTGACCGGGCTTCGCACCAGCGGTTCGAGTCGCTGGTCCAGCTCCGCCTGCAGATCGGAGACGACCTGACTGAGCAGCGACTCCTTGTCGGTGTAGTGGCTGTAGAAGGTCGCCCGCCCCAGATCGGCTCGGTCGGTGATGTCCTCGACGGTGACGGCGGCGTAGCCCCGCTCCAGCACCAGCGCGATCAGCGCGTCACGCAGCAGCCGGCGGGTGCGTCGCCTCCGGCGATCTTCCTGTGGCATGTCATCCCTTCCCGAACGAAGTCTAGTCACCCATTGACGGCGTGCACGTTTCTAAACATGCTGTCTACTACTGTGCAGTACGACTAAAAACGTGGAGGCTCTTCCATGAACCTGGGCAGCTACCTGACACGTAGCAGCACCTACTGGGGCGACCGGGAAGCACTGGTCTGCGCCGACAAGCGATGGACCTACCGGCAACTCGAACGGTCCGCGAACCGGCTGGCCTCCGCCCTGACGAACCGCGGAGTGACCGCCGGACAGGCCGTCGCGGTGTTCGCCGGGAACTGCGGTGAGGTCGTCGAGACCGAGATGGCCCTGTACAAGGGCGGATTCCTGAGAGTTCCCATCAACGCCCGGCTCGCGGCTGAGGAGGTCGTACACATCCTCGTCGACGCCGGCGTGCGCGTGCTCTTCACGGATGCGGCGCGCGCGGAGCTCGCCCGCGAGGCGGTACGGCGCGGCGGCACGGAGTGCCTGGTGGTGAACTACGCCGAGGACTACCCGGCCCTGCTCGCTGAGGGGTCCGAGGACCCGTTCGCCGTCGACGTGCACGAGGACGACCCCGCCGTGCTGAACTTCACCTCCGGCTCCACGGGCAGGCTGAAGGCCGCGGTGCAGACTCACGGCAACCGGCTGGCGTGCATGCGCAAGTTCCTCATGAACCCGGGCGGCGCGCCCTCCATCGACGACCGCTACCTCGCCGCCGGTCCGATCACCCACGCCACGGGCATGGCCCTGGTGTCCCTGCTCGCCCGCGGCGCGACCGTCGTGGTCCTCCCGCAGTGGGATCCTGGCCGGTTCCTGCGCACGGTCGAGGCCGAGCGCATCACGGCGACCTTCCTCGTGCCGGTCATGCTGAGCATGGTTCTGGCGGATCCGGCGATCAGCACCGCGAACCTGTCCAGCCTGAGCCAGCTGACCGTCGGTGGCGCCCCGGTGTCGCCGAGCCGGCTGCGCCAAGCCGTGGCGGCGTTCGGGCCGGTCGTCTCGCAGGGCTACGGGCTCGCCGAGACCACCAGCGCCGTCACCGTCCTCACCCGTCAGGACGTCCAGGCCGGTGTGACCACCGACCCGGAGCTGCTGCTGTCGTGCGGCCGGGCGCTGTTCGACAGCGAGGTGCGCGTCGTCGGCGACAGCGGCGAAGCGCTGCCCGCGGGAGAGCACGGCGAGGTGGTGGTCCGCGGACAGGACTGCGTGCGGGAGTACTGGAAGGAGCCGGAGCTGTCGGCCGAGACCTTCCGCGACGGCTGGGTGCGTACCGGCGACATCGGATACCTGCGCGAGGACGGCTACCTGTTCATCGTCGATCGCAAGAAAGACATGATCATTTCCGGCGGATACAACATCTACAGCAGCGAGATCGAAACCGTCCTGTACGAGCACCCGGCCGTGGCCGAGGCCTGCGTGATCGGCGTCCCCGACGACACGTGGGGCGAGGCCGTCAAGGCGGTGGTGGTGACGCGGGCGGACGCCGAGGTGACGGCGGAGGAACTCATCGACTTCTGCGGTCAGCGGCTGTCGCGCGTCAAGAGGCCCAGGTCGGTGGAGTTCACACCGATCCTGCCCGTCAACCGCAACGGAAAGATCGACCGCCGTGCCGTACGCGAGCCGTACTGGAGCGGCAGCGCCCGGAACGTTCACTGAGAGGGAGACCACCGATGCCTTTCACGCTCACACCGTCCTACACCGGCAACCCCCGCCTTCAGGAGCTCGTCGCCGGGCTGCGCGACTACCTCGGCGGAGAGCTCGCCGACTACGAGGCCTCGCTCGGTCTAACGCACGAGTCCCGCTACACCAGGCAGGACCTGGAACCGGTCTGGAAGCGCAGCCGCGAGCTGGGCTTCTACGGGATCCACCTGCCGCCGGAGCACGGCGGGCAGGGGCTCACCTTCACCGAACTGGGCGCGCTCAAGGAGGAGATCGGGGCGTCCGGCAGGATCCTGCAGCTCAGCGTTCTGGGGGACATGGGCGGTCCGCTCCGCGTGGGCTCGATACTCAAGTACGCCACCCAGGAGCAGCTGGACAAGTACCTCCTGCCTGTCGTCCGGGGCGAGCGGGCCTGCTGCTTCTCGCTGACCGAGACGGGCGCGGGCTCGGACGTGCGCGGCATGACCACGACCGCGACCCCCGACGGCGAGGGCTGGCGCATCACGGGCCACAAGGTGTTCTCCACGGCGGGGCCGTTCGCGGACTTCTCCATCCTGATCGCCAGGGTCGCCGGCACGGCCGGCAAGGATGCCTACGCGGCGTTCCTCGTGGATCTCGACTCGCCGGGCTGCACCGTCCGGGATGCCGCGACCCCCATGTCAGGACAGCACATCGAGAGCGACATCCTCCTGGAGGACTGCTACGTCGGACCCGGCCAGCTCCTGGGCGAGGTGGGGGAGGGCCTGCGGATCGGCCTCGGCCGGGTCACCGCCAACCGCCTCCTGCACTGCCCCACCGTCCTGGGCATGGCACGCCGCGCCCTCGGCCTCACGCTGGAGTTCGCCAGGACCAGAGAGGTCTTCGGCGGCCCTCTCGCCGCGCTCCAGTCGATCCAGCACAAGGTCGCCGACATGGCCACCGACTACTACGCGGCCCGCAGCATGACCTACGACGGGCTGGCCGCACTGGACGCCGGAGGCAGGCCGCGGGCCGAGGCGTTCATGTGCAAGCTCTTCGTCGCCGAAGCCGCCTTCCGCATCGCCGACCAGGCCGTCCAGATCCACGGCAAGGCCGGGCTCGTCCGCGGCTCGGAGATCGAATGGCTCTTCCGCAGCCTGCGCATGTTCCGCGTGCTCACCGGATCCTCCGAGATCCAGAAGAACGCCATCGCCTACCAATTGTTCCTCGGCGACCAGAACTGAGGCGTCCATGGAGACCCACGCCGGCGCCGTCGCCGCCGCAACGCTGGGAGACCGGCTCGACCGGCTCCCGCTCACGTCCTTCCACCGCAGGCTCGTCGTCGCGCTCGCCGGGATGATCCTCTTCGAGTGGGTGGAGACCCATTCCTTCGCCTACGTCCTGCCCGTGCTGCGCGAGCAGTGGGGGGCGCCCATGTCCGCCTTCGCCACCGTGGCGGCGGTGAGCTCGCTGGGGGCCTTCAGCGGGGGCGTCCTCGGCGGCTACCTGGCCGACCGGCTCGGCCGGCGCCGCACGATGCTGATCTTCAGCGTGACCTACTGCCTGGCCGCGGTCCTCTGCGCGCTGGTGCAGTCGCCGGGCCAGCTCACCGCGACCCGCTTCCTGGCCTTCTTCGGAGCCCAGGGCACGGCCGTGGTGGCCATCGTGACGCTGTCGGAATTCGTCCCCGCGGCGGCGCGAGGGCGGCTGCAGACGTACAAGGTGGTGATCGGATCGCTGGGCATCCCCGTCGCCGCCTGGCTCGGCTACTTCCTGATCCCGCACTGGCCCTCGGGGTGGCGCTTCCTGTTCGGCATCGGCACGCTCGGCGCGGTCTTCTCCGTGCTGGTGTGGCGGTGGGTGCCGGAGAGCCCGCGCTGGCTGGTGGCCCACGGGCAGGCGGCACGCGCCCACGAGGTCGTCCGGGAGATCGAGCGCCAGTGCGGCGTGACGCCGGGAGCGCTCGCCGCCGATCCGCCGCCGACGCCCAGCCAGGGACGTGCGCGGATGTCCGACCTGCTGACGGGCGCCCATCGCGGCCGGTTCGCGCTCGCGTCGCTCATGTGGGTCACCGGGCTGCTGGCCTACTCGGCCTTCAACACCTGGACGCCCACGCTCCTGTCGGAGAACGGCCTCGGGCTGTCGGACACGCTGCTGTTGTCGGCGACCCTGGCCTCGTTCGCCCCCGTCGGTGCGCTCGTCGCCGTGCCGCTGATCGACCGCTGGGAGCGGCGCACCTCCCAGCTCGCCGTCGGTGTGCTGCTGGCAGCCGTGCTCCTGCTGTTCAGCGTGGCCCGCTCGTACGCGGCCATCCTGGTCTTCGGCTGCCTGGTCAGCCTGCTCTTCCAGATGGCCGTCCCCTTCCTGCAGGTCTACACCGCCGAGGTGTTCCCCACTCGCGTCCGGGCCCTGGGCGCGGGGACGGCCAACGCACTGTCGCGTATTGTCAACTTCTCCGGCCCGATGCTCGTCACCTCCGTCTACGCCGGGCTCGGTTACACGGCGGTGTTCGGCTTCCTCGCCGTCCTGGCCGTGGCGGGCGGCTGTCTTGCTGTTCTCTTCGGCCCGCGGACCACGGGCGTGAACCTGGAGACCGTCGAAGGAGCCACCCGATGACCTCCTGGCAGCACGTTGGCCCCGCCGACCTCTTCGACCTGGCGGCGATCCAGGACCCCGACACCCTCCACGTGATCGTCACGTCCGACGTGATCCACGAAGGGGTGCGGACGATCTCCCTGTCCTTCACCAGCCAGGAATGGCACGGGACGACCTGGCGGCACCCCGCCCGTGTCTACGTGCCGGAGCACCGCACAGGCCACGGTTGCGCCGGCATCGTGTCCACGGAGGCGGATCTGTGGACGAACCCCGACCACGAACGCGCGCGCGTCCCGGAGACCGGCCGCCCCACGGAAGCCGAGTACGCCCGCGCCACGGCCGTCAGCCTCGGCATTCCCGTCATGATCTACGCCACCCCGCCCGACCTGGGCATGAACGAGTCCGACCTCAACGGCTACGCCAACCGCAAGCTCTTCGAGACAGGCGACTTCACCTGGTACGGCTATTACCCGATCGCCGTCTCCCACCTGCGGGCGGCCGCCCTGCTGCGCAGCCTGCCGGGCCTCGGCGCACACCGGTCGGTCATCCTCGGCCATTCCAAACGCGGCCTCGGAGCGGCCATCCTGACCGGGCTGGACACCGACCTGGTGGCAGGCATCATGACCACGGGGACCAACGGGATGAACATGCTGGAGGCAACCACGAGGAAATACGCCCAGCTGGGGCCGGACGTCGCCGGTCCCTCGGCGCGGCGGGGCGGCCTGGGATTCCAGACGGCCGACGCGCAGCTCCGGATGTTCAACAATCCGCTCGGCTTCGAGACGATCAAACGTTTCGACCCCTACTTCTGGCGCGAATCCATCACCCTGCCCTGGTTCGTGGTCAACGGCACCAACGACCCCTTCTTCGCCGTCGACGTCACCCAGACCATGCGGCATGCCCAGGGGCCCACCACCGTGCTCGCCGTCGACAACGTCGGGCACACCTGGGTCTCGCAGAAGATCCTTGAGGCGTGGCGGATGTGGCTGGCGCATCTCGCCGCCGGCCGTGCCGTACCCGGCCTTGAGGTCACGGCCGAACGCGAGGCGGGCCACCTCGCGGTGAGGCTCCGCGCGTGCGGGCCCGTCACCGCGGCGCGGCTCGTGACCGCGACGAACCGGGGTGATGACTGGCGGTCCGTCCCATGGTCGACGACGACGCTGGCCGCCGTCGGCCCAGGGCGCCACGAGGGCCTCATCGCCCTGCCGGAGGACGACAACCTGGCCTGGTACGTGGAGGCGGAGACCGGCGACCCGACGGGCCGAGGCTTCGTCAGCAACGCCGTACGCATCGAACACGGTGCGCGTTGAGCGGCAGTGGCCGGTTCGCCTCACTCGGGGATGCCGTCCTCGCTGTACGGGGTTCCGACTCCGGTGTAGCCCAAGTACATGATCATGCTTTGTGAGCCGTGCTCGAAGTTGTGGCGGTGGCCCATCCAGATGGCCGGGTTGTCGGCGGTGAACCGCGGCGCCTTCCGACGGCTCCCTCTCGTCGCCAGGCTGCTGCCCGCTGGGCCCGAGCCGGGGGCGCTGTTGGCAGGAGGACGGGCTCCAGCTCAGCTGGACTCGGTGTCCACGGCCAGGGCCGGGTGCTTGGAACCGCGCGGCGGCTTGGGCGGTCGCTGCGTGGCGTTCGGCAGGTCCAGCCAGACGGGCCCCAGGCCGGCCAGGCGAGCTCGCGTCGACATGGCCAGATCGCCAGTCAGGATCGTCACCTGCGCGCCGGCCAGCGCCCGGAAGGCCACAGCGGAGGCGACGACCTCATCGTCGGCGCGGACCCGCCGGGTGTGCCAGTCGACTGTTTCCGCAGGTTGACCTGGACGCGACCGTCCAGGAGGGCTCGCTGGAGCGGGGCCATCATCGGGCGGTGATGGACAGCCGTGGCATGGGATCATCCGCGGAGTCGATAGCCGGCGCTCACAACGTGTCGATACCCGCCGTCTACATGACCGCCATCAGCCTCATCCTCAGTGGCGTGTCGCGGAACCCTCAGGTCGTGTTGACAGTGGACTCCGCGAATCGTTCCGGCTCCAACGTGCGCAACTCGGTCGGCTGTTACGCCCGGCACGCCTTCCTGCCAGTGGACGTCGATGGGAACCCCGACTTCTCTGTGAATATGTACGCGACGTACTGCGAAGCGGGTGGAAGTTCGCGTTACGCGGTCGCGATTGTGCGCGACTTGGCGGCGGAGGGTTTCGTGGGCGTCTCTCCGCAAGACTTCCTCTCGACGGTGCCACTCGCAGACCTGGCATTCATGTTGCACGGCCGAGACCATGACGAGTGATGCCCGATCCCCCGGATCTGTCCGACATCCTGCCTCGGACCTCGCGATTCTCGCCGGGTTGAGCAGCTCGTTGATGCTGCGCAGTCAGGCGCGGTGCCGCCTTTGAACCATGACGAGCACCGAACCGTCGATCAAGCCGCCACCCTGTCCGAGCAGGAGATGGCCCGTTCTCCAGACCACGTCCGCGTCCACCTGGCCCAAGCGGAGAGGGCACGAGGCCACGCGCGACTCGACGTCGGGACCGCCCGAGCACTATTGGTGCGGGGGTCCGCAGCCGTGGTGGATCGTCGCTCTGGGCGCGCTCGCCTCCGCGCCCGTCCACTGGTCTGTGATCGCGGGTCTCGGCTCATCGCCTCCAGAGCGCCGGAGGATGGAGGCCGGGGACCTGTTGGGGACCACACGTGCCCTGCTCGCGGACGCGCGACATGCAGGCCGACGAATGGCCTGCTCAGTGCAAGAGTGTGTTTGACGTGCGGAAACGCGTACTCCCATGTTCTGGGGGTCAAGGGGTCGCAGGTTCGAATCCTGTCGTCCCGACCAGGTTTTCATGGTCGGTAAGGGTGTCACTCGAAAGGGTGGGATCGATTGTCTCTTCCGCGTGATTGAATCGTCCCAGTTCGTTGGAGTCTGGTGTGGCCCGGTTTGGGGGAGGTGGATTGACGGACTCTTGTGTCACTTGACGAGGGGAAGTGGCATGGGGCGACGAGGACAGTTCGGAGCGGCTATTGATGTAGTGCGAAGAAGCGTCGTGGTGGCATCGGCGTTTCCCAGACGATCGGAGGTTCGAGCGAGATGGAAATATTAAGGTTCGGCGATTTCCGAAGCTTTCTGCAGGAGTGTATTCCTGAAACGCGGCCGTTGTTCGCGGAGATGGCAGAAGAAGAAGCGGAACATGCCGGCGAGATGTGCAATCAGCGCGACGCCATGCCCGCCGGAGCATACGAAATCATGTCCGAGATATTCTGGTGGGGGATTTTCGAGCCCGCACTTCGAGATGGAAACGAGCGGCTCCTGGCAACCTGCTATGGGACGGTCGAGGACATCTTGCGGCGAGGTGACGAGGATCTTGTCACTTGCCTTGAAATCCGAGTCGTGGAGTGGCTGTCCTCGGCTGAATGGATAAATACCAGCAAGCAGAGAGGCGGGCCGATCCTGCGTGGTCTGTTGCCGCCCCCGATTCGATCATCGATCCAGCCGGAATCGTCGACCTGAACGTACGCCGACGAGTGACGCCGGTGGCCACGATGACGGCCCGGGAGACCACCCGCCGGGATACGCGACATCTTCGCCAGGCGGCGCCAAGCAGAACTGCGCCGATGAGGAGGGGGGAACGGGCCGAGAGGTTCGAGTCGCCTGCTGAACGGCCTTGCCTTCACCCGGCAGTTTCCCTTCGCAGGATTGTTGAAGAGCTTCGATGGCATGCCCTTCCGGCAGACGCGGTAGAGGCGAGGAGACAGGGTCGTCGAGGGGGCGAACTCCTCCCCAACCGGCCTTGAGCAGGCGATCAGGTGGCCGTCACCCGCGCCGCGTCGGGCCTACGGGCGTGGTCATTGCCACAACGCAGCGTCAGACGTGATCAGCCGGGGCTGGTCGGCCCACCGTCTACGTCAGGAGGTTGCGCCGGCGGCCGGCGGACTCGATCATGTCGAGGCTGATCTGCTCCAGGAACGCCGCCGCCGCGGGGCGCGGTCGCGCCGGATGAATCCCAGTTGGAGCAGGAACTTGACGGCGACGGAGACGGTGGCCGGGCTGATCTTCAGCCTGCCGGTCAGCTCGGCCGCGGTGCGCCTGCCGTTGTCGGACAGCAGCAGGTCGAGGTGTACATGCGCACATCCTCGGCAGTCCCGTCCTGGCCGCCGGCTCGACCAGCTCCTCTTCCGTCGCGCCACCCGGCGATCCGGCCGAACGTGGTGGGCCGGCATGCGCTCTGCAAACGCCCAGCTCAGCTGCAGTCTCTACGCTCTGGCACCGTACATGTGACCCCGCTTTCCCTCCTTCAGCTATTCGGCATTGCTAAGTACCGGTAGTCAGTGTTACTGTCTACCGGTACTCAGCATCACCGAGTAGCGGAAGGGGGGGTAATCCATGGGCAAGCAGGTGGCGGAGATGCTCAAGGGGGCGCTGGAGGGCATCGTCCTGGCGAGCTTGTCCGAGGGGCCGCCTACGGCTACGAGATCACGGCGTGGCTGCGCGAGCAGGGCTTCTCCGACATCGCCGAAGGCACGATCTACGCGCTGCTGATCAGGGGTGAGCAGCGCAGCTTCGTCGACGTTCGGAAGGTCCCGCCAGAGGGGCCGCCGCGCAAGGTGTGCTTCCTCAACGCTCAAGGATGGGACTACCTCGAGGAGTGCCGGAGGGCTTGGAACTTTCTCACCGAACGGCTCCCGCAGCTTCGAGAAGGACCCGGCTGGACATGGTCACAGAACCGCGGCAGTACCTGGAGAAGCTCACCGGGTCGATCGAGGACAAGGCGCTGATGTCGGTACAAGGCGCGAATCAGGGCCCCCGAGAACCATCGCACGGCGGTCGAAGCGCCGGAGCGGCATCTGGTGCACTTCGGGCCGGGGGCGGCGCGATTTCGAGGTACGAGGATCTTGCCGTTCTGTTCGAGCAGACACGGTGAGCGGAACGCTGATCCGCGAGCTCTTCGGGCAGGACCCCGTGGAGTTCGTTGAGGCGTTCGTGGAGAACCAGCCGCTGGGGCAGTGGATCGGCCGGGAGCGGAACCGATTGGTCAGCGCCATCGCTCGCGCCGGCGGCGAAGACACCGGAACGGACGGCAGGACCCTTGATGGCGACACAGCAAGCCAGGCGATCCAGCGGCGTACAAAAAACTCCTAACACGATCAGGTGGGAAACATGACGAAGAACGCCGCTTCGACGGGGTGGTCCGGCGCGTTATCGGTTGACGACACGGCCCTGGCGATCACCGGAACCGGCGGCACCGGCATCCCTGTGCGCCATTTCAACGGCTACACCGCCGCCCAAGGGTACTGGCGGCACGTCATCGCCGAACTGGGAACCGGGTGGCGGCGCATCACCTACGACATGCGAGGTCGCGGCAAGTCGGACCATTCGTTCGAGTCGAACGTCCGGGATGTCGATGCCGTTCCGGCGGCCAGGGATGTGGACCGGGCGGTAGTGGTGCGCTGGTCCTACCGAGCGTTCGCTGCGGCGTACAGGGCCAGCCGAAACTCCGACCGCGGGCCTGACCCCGCGGGTGAGCGCAGCACGGATCGCGGAAGGCAACATCGAGACCAGTCGCATCGCCCGCGAGCGCGTCCTGGGCCCGAGCTGGATATGATCACCTCCTGGCGCGGTATGTGGTCACGTCGGGGGAGCACCTCGAAGGCAAGGATGATGAGCAGGAACCCATCCGCGCCAGCCTCACCAAGGTGGTCAAGCGCAACCCGAACATCAAGATCAGCGCGAAGGTACCCAGCACCCACGATTCGATCCTGAAGCTGGACTGCCGCGCCCTCGCCGGCGTGGTCCGCGAGGTCGTCGCCCCCTCCCGCGGCCAGCGGACTCGACACGAGCCATCCTCGACTTCTGGAGCACGCTTTACCAGACAATCGAAGGCTGACATCGAACCGTCTTGACCGTGTTCTCCTGAGCAACCCAGAACCCCAGATACCAACGGGGCATACCGGCTCGCTCACCCTGGCCGACGCGCCGTGATCAAACCCGCACCGCCGTGCCCGGCGGGCTCGCCCCCTCGACGCCGCTGACAGCACCGTGACCTGTCCAGCTGGGCCGACGCCGGGTCACACGTTCCCCCTTCACTCGCACTGCGGTGACCATGCCGCTGCCCTCGGTGCACTCGCCGCCACCTCCGCATGCCCCCGCTGATTGGGCCGGTGCACCCGCGTTGACAAGCCAAGACGCCCCCTTCTGCCATCGATGGCAGCAACCAACCCCAGAAGGAATGCACATGTCCAACTCACAACGGCGAGGGGTCCTCGCCGCAGTAGCGCTCGCGATCCCCCTCGCGGTCGCCGGCACTCCCGCCGCATCCGCGACGGCGGAGCCGGAGATCAAAGTCTCCGGCGGACTGACGCAGCCGGTCTTCTCCTACAAGGACGCCATCCGCGAGCACGTCCGGGTGCAGTCGCCGGTCGACAGTGACGGCGACGGCAAGAAGGACCTGGTCCGGGTGGACATCATCCGGCCGAAGGAGTCCGGTTCGGGGCTCAAGGTCCCAGTGATCATGCACGAGAGCCCGTATTACGACGTACCGGGCATCGGCTTCGAGAACGAACACAAGAAATACGACGCGAACGGGAACGTGACGAAGTTCCCGATGTATTGGGACAACTACTTCGTGCCGCGCGGGTACGCGTTCGTGTCCGTCGACATGCTCGGCACCAGGCTGTCGGAGGGCTGCCCGACCACGTACGGCGCCACCGACGTGCTGGGCGGCAAGGCGGTGGTCGACTGGCTGAACGGCCGGGCGACCGCCTATGACGACAAGGGCGATGTGGTCAAGGCCACCTGGACCACCGGCCGCACCGGGATGATCGGCCACTCCTACGAGGGAGCGCTCGGTGCCGGCGTTGCCGGCACCGGCGTCCGGGGGCTGGAGACGATCGTGAACCTCTCGGGCTACACCAGCGGATACGAGACGGCGCGCAACAACGGCGCCCTCACCTGGTGGAAGGGCGTGCAGGAAGAGCTGGCCAAGCGCATCGACCTCGATCCGGACGAGAAATGCGCGGCGGTGCACAAGCGCCTGCTCGAGGGCGCGGACGACGCCACCGGCAACTACAACGCCTACTGGGACGAACGCAACTACCGGACCGGGCCGATCTCCAAGGCGAGCAACATCCGCGCCAGCGTCTTCTCGGTGATGGGCATGCAGGACCGCAACGTGATCGGCAGCCAGTTCTCCGAATGGTGGGCCAAGATGCCCCGCACCGTGCAGCGCAAGGAGTGGGTGACGCAGTACGGGCACCTCGACCCGTTCTGGGCTCGCCGCGGCGTGTGGCTCACCACCCTCAACAAGTGGTTCGACCACGAACTGATGGGTGTGGCCAACGACATCATGCGTCAGCCGCGCGCCGACGTGCAGCTCGGCCCGGATCGGTGGATCACCCAGGCCGACTGGCCGGCACCGACCCGGACGGCCACCCTCAGGCCGCAGCAGGACGGCTCCCTGAGCCGCAGGCCCTCGGCCGGAACCGGCAGCTACCTCGACACCGCCCAGACCGAGATCGCGATGGCCGACCAGCCCGCCACCGCCAACCCCGACCGGCTGGCCTTCCTGACCCCGCCGCTGAAGAACGCGACGCGGCTGTCCGGAACGCCGTCGGTGAGCCTGAAGGTCAAGCTCGACAAGCCGACCGCCAACCTGGGCGTCCTGCTCGTCGACTACGGCACCGACACCCGCATCAACTACCGCGAACGCACCGCGACGTCCGCGGAAGGTCTCAAGTTCATCGGCGGCGAAGATTGCGTCGGCGAGAGCACGGCTGATGACGACGGCTGCTACTTCAAGACCGGCGACAACACGGCGACCTCCGGCTTCCATGTGGTCACCCGCGGAATCATGGACGCGCAGAACCACAAGTCGCTCAGCCGCCAGACGCCGCTGACGCCGGGCAGGTCGTACCAGATCACCTGGAAGACGCTGCCGCTGGACTACGAGTTCAAGGCCGGGCACCGGCTGGGTCTGGTCCTGACCGGAACCAACGACGACTTCAACCTCGACGTGACCGGCAACGGCGGCGGCGACAAGGCCGAACCCGGCACCGGGGCCAAGGTCACCGTCGACCTGGCCGGCACCTCGATCTCGCTGCCGGTGGTCACCGGCACGTCCATCAACTGACAGCAACATCGACATTCGCGGACGGTCGCGACCGGCATGGCCGCAGCCGTCCGCATGATGTCCAGAACACGGCGCGTTCCCTCGCTCTCTCCCTTGCCGGCGCCGACCGCGCCCGCCACGATCCGGTACCGGCTCGCCCGCGCGGGGAACATCTTCGGCTTCGACCTCGCCGCCCCCCGACGAACGCCTGGTGCTGTGGCTGCGGTTGCGGCTCGGCGACCAGCTCGGCTGGTGAGACCACCCGCCGTAGCGCTCGAAGCGCCGTCGGCGGGTTGGTGATATCTCAACTCGCTCTTACCGTGATCCCCCATCGTTGTTCTTCTGGACGGGAGTCTGTTTTGACCACCGCTCTCATCATCGGCGACATCCAGCGAGGCATCACGAACGGCTACCCGTTCGCCAGGCAGGTCGCGCCGCCGCTCACCGGGTTGCTCCCGCGCGCCCGGGTGGCCGGCGTCCTTGATACAGGGCGGCCACGTCTAACTGGCGTTCAGGTGGATCGCGGTGTTGACGATGCCCAGGCAGTTCGGGCCGATGAGCCGCAGCAGCCTGCGCTCTTCGACAAGGTTTCGTGCACTCTGCGCTAACGACAAGGGTCATCAGGCGTCGCAAGACTGCCTTCGAACGAATACGACTCGATCAGGGCAGGTGTGTGTGGGCGCGAATGCCGGGGCCAGGACGCCCGTGCCGTCCGTCGCTCTCTCGGTCCTGTCGATCGCCGAGCTCGCCGGTTAGCCGCGTACGACCCGGACGGCTGAGATGACCCTGGTGGAGCGGTGGAGCGGGAGCGCGAGCCACTCGGCCGCGTTCGGCGGCCGGTTGCTGCTGGCAGCCGTGCTGGGCCTCGGCGCCGCCGCCGTACCGGCGGCCGTGACCCCGGCGAGTGCCGCGGCGGCGCCGGGGGAGTGCGCCCCCGAGGCGGGGGTGGTGAAGCTGCCCGGCGGCGAGCCGTGGGCGCAGAAACGGCTCGACATCAAGACGGCGTGGCGGCTGAGCACCGGCGCCGGCGTCCGGGTGGCGGTCATCGACAGCGGCCTCGACGTCAAACATCCGCAACTGCCGTGGCTCGCCCAGTTCGTCGACTTCACCGGAACCGGCTACACCGACTGCGTCGGGCACGGCACGGCGGTCACCGGGATCATCGCCGCTCGCGTCTATCCGGGTGTCGCCTTTCACGGGGTGGCGCCGCGGGCGACCGTCATCGAGCTCAAACAGAGCAGCCAGGCCGAGGGCCAGGTCGCCACCCTGGCCGCGGCCGTCGACAAGGCGGTGCAGCTCAAGGCCGACGTCATCAACATCTCCATCAAGACGGCCGACAATCCGTTGCTCAGGGCGGCCGTCCGGAACGCCCTGGCTGCGGACGTCGTGATCGTCGCCGCCGCGGGCAACGTCACCGACAAGGACGAGGACGTGCCTGCCTATCCCGGCTCCTACGAGGGGGTGCTGGCCGTGGGCTCGGCCACTCCCGACGGGCGACGCGCCGACTCCTCCAACACGGCCACGCCGGTCGCCGTCCTGGGGCCGGGCGTCGGCATCATCGCGCCGTGGCCGGGGAGGTCGTACAAGCTGGATCTTGAGGGTTCCAGCTTCGGCGCCGCCTACGTGTCCGGCACCGCCGCACTGGTGCGGGCCCGGTTCCCGCACCTCGACCAGGAGCAGGTACGCCGGCGCATCATCGCCACGGCCGACGGCTCCGTCGGCAAGGGGACGGGGGCGGGCATGGTGAATCCCGTGCAGGCGGTCAGCGCCGTGCTGCCCTTCGAGCCCGCGGGCCGGCCACTGGTGGCCGCGCCTGCGCCCCTCCCCATCCCGGCGGACGCGATCGCCAAGGCACCGCCGGAGGACGTCATGGCCCGCAACGTCTCGCTGGCCGTGACGGCGGGGGCGCTGATCCTGGCCGCCGCGGCCGGCGCGCTGGCGCTGGTGCTCCCGCTCGGCAGAAGCCGTGGCTGGCGAGCACGCACACCGACCTGACGACGTCCGTCGACTGCTGAGACTTTTCACACGAAGGGAACCACGATGCACCCGTTACAGCCGGACGACCCCACGAGGCTGGGTGACTACGACCTGTCAGGACGCCTGCCGAAGGGGCCGCGCGGGCCGGCCTACCTGGGCAGGGAGTCGGAGAACGCCCCGCTCCGGGTGATCAAACTGCTGAGCGCGAAGCCGGACGAGGACGCGGAGGGCGTCGCCCGCTTCGCCGCGGTCCGGCGCCTGTCCAACTCCTCCATCGCTCGCACGGTGGACGCCGGTCTGCACGAAAACCGTCTCTACGTCGTACGGGAGCACGTCGAGGGGCGCAGCCTCGCCGAGATCGTCGCGGCCGACGGGCCGCTCGCCCCCAACGCGGTGGATCGGGTCGCCGTCGGCACGCTGACCGCGCTGACCGCCGCGCATCTGGCGGGCGTCACGCACGGAGGGCTCACCCCCCGCAACGTCATCATCGCCGCCGACGGCCCGCGGGTGACCGACCCGGACCTCGGCGAGGCGGCCGGTGAGATCGGCTACCGCTCGCCCGAGCAACTGAGAGGCGAGCCGTACGGCTCCGCGGCGGACCTGTTCGCCTGGGCGGCCACGGTGGTCTTCGCGGTCACCGGGAAGGCGCCGTTCGGTCAGGACGCCGAAGCGGTGCTCACCGGTGCGCCCGCACTGGGCACGCTGGCGGAGCCGCTTCTGGGTGTGGTGTCGGCGGCACTGTCGAAGGACGCCCGCCGGCGGCCGACCACGTACGCGGCGCTCTTGCGCCTGCTCGGTGGCCCGGCGGAGGAGGCGGAGGTCACGGCGAAGCTGCCGCCACCAGGGCCGCATGCCCAGCCGCCGGCGTTCGGTTCTCCCAGAGTCCCGCAGATGGGCGCCCCGCAGATGGGCGCCCCGCCGATGGGCGACGCGCCGCTCGAAGGCGTGCCGGTTCAGCCGCCGATGCCGCCGCAGCCTCAGCCACAGCAGGCGCAGCCGCGGCAGATGTGGGAGCCGCCCAGGTTACAGCAGCCCGTGCGGGAGTCCCAGCAGCGGCCTCCGGTATGGCAGGCGTCGGTCATGAACCCGGCTTCCACGCGCCGCAGGTTCCCGGTCGGCCTGGCCGCGTCGGTCGCCGCGCTCCTGGTGCTGACCGGCGTGGGCCTCTGGGGAGCCAGTCGCTACACCGACACTCGGCAGATCAGCTCGGTCGGCGTCGCGGCCGACGGCAAGGCCACCCTCGGGAGCGCCGGATGGGCCGGTGCAACCGGGAACGGTTCGGCCGACCCCGGTGACGCAAAGGTGCCGCAGCAGGGTGACCCGGGCGCCGACCAGCAGCACCCCGACGTGTCCGTGCCGTGGGCGACCCCGTCCGACGCCGACTCGTACGGGGTCGGACCACTCATCCTGCCCACCGAGGAGCCGTCTGGGGTCCCGAGCGCGCCCCTGTACAGCACGGTGCCCAAGCCCTCGCCCCCGGCGACCCAGCCGGTCACCGCTCCTCAGCCGACCAGCCCACAGCCGACGACTGCGGCACCGACGACCGCGCAGCCGAGGAGCCCGCAGACGACCAGGACGGTCACGGCGACGCCGACGTCCAAGAGCACCAGGACGCCGGAGCGGTCCGAGGAACCGACCCCGACCCCCACGCCGAAGAAGAGCACCGAGCCCCCGACCCCGACCCCGAAGAAGAGCACCGAGCCTCCGAGCCCGGCTCCCACCAGGAGCACGCAGGCGCCCCCGCGGGAGCCGACGACCCAGGCTCCCGCGCCGGAGCCGACCAGGAGCGCGGACCCGCCGGCCGCGCAACCGCAGCCGGAGGCGAAGAACCCCTACACGCCGACGCAGGTCTGCGGGTCCGGCTTCTACGTGCAGCGTTCGCAGCCGTTCAACGGCGGTGAGACCTTCCAGCTCTACAACAGCGGCACCAAGCAGAACTGTGTGGTGACGATGAAGCACATGGACGTGGGCAAGGAGAGCCCGGTCAGCGCGACGCTCGACGTCCAGAACGGGGACAGCGCGACCGACAGCGGCAACTACAAGTACTACGCCGGGCCCGTCAAATTGTCCGCGCCGGGCAAGTGCGTGAAGTTCTCCGGCAGCGTCGGTGCGGGAAGCACGGCCGCGGACTGGGCGAACTGCAGCTGATCCGGCGGCGAACCCCAGGGCCGGCCGAGCGGTGCCACAGCGGCTCGACGGCCCTCGGGGGAGGGCGGCGGCGCGGGGCCAGGACCCTGCCCGCGGTGGCACCGGTCAGTAGGGCTTGTAGCCGCCGCCTCGCTCAAGGGACGAGATGCCGGGGTGGCCGCTGAGGTTGCCGTAGCGGCTGTAGGTGTACAGGACGCCCGCGATGATGTTGTCGACGGGGTCCAGGATCTTGCCGTGGCCGGGCAGGGAGTGCGCGTTGAACGTCGGCGGGATGGTCTGCATCAGTCCCTGGGACGGGACGCCGTTCTTGGCGTTGATGTCCCAGTTGTTGATGGAAGTGGGGTTACCGCCGGACTCGTGGTAGATGATCATCCAGATGCGCTGGACGTCCTGCGGGTCGTTGGCGTCCAGGTCGCTGACGTCGATGCCGCGTTCGCGCATGGTGTCGGCCATCTCGGGAGACCTGATGACGCCGAGCGCCTGCTTGATCCACTCGACGACCTGGGCCTTGGGCGCCGGCGTGGACGTCGCCGACGAGCCCCCGCCGCCCGGCCCCGAGCCGCCACCCGGCCCCGATCCGCTGTCCGAGCCTGAGCCGCCGGAGCCCGAACCGCCGCCCGAGCCGCCGCCCGACGTCTGCGTCTTGCCCTGCGGGGTCGTCCGCCAGATGACCTTCTTGTCGCCCGGGTCGAAGTCCGCGCCTCCGGGGTCGGGGATGGTGGACAGGAAGCCCATGGCCGCCTTCTCGCCGGGGGCGACGGCCTTGACGTGGCTGCTCAGCGTGGTCCTGGCGGCGGTGAGGGCGTCCTCGGCCGCCTTGACGAGTCCCTTGGCCTTCTCGACGTCCTTGTTCATCTCGGCGGCGAAGGACGCGTTCGCGGCCAGCGCGCGTTTCGCGTCGGCCTGATCCTTCTTGGGGTTCGCGAGCAGGTAGTCCTTGATGAACCGCTGCGCCCTTCCGACCGCTTGGTCGCACGTCGCCCGGATGCCGGCGGAGCCCGTCTCCATCGCCGTCGCGACGTTGTCGAGCGCCGCGGAACAGGCGCGGACAGCGGTGTTGAACCCCTCGCCCGCCTTCGGATAGAGGCGCATGTAGCGGTCGAAGGCGTCCGCGGACTCGCCCTCCCACTTCAGGTCGACCTCGTTGATGTTCCTCACCAGCGCGGAGGTCTGGGCGGCGACGTGGAACGAGCACGTCTCCCAGGCCGAGGCGATGGCCCTGATGTCCCCGGGTCTTCCGGTCACCTTGTCGAGCAGCGCCTGCAACTCCGCCCCGCGGGGCAGCTCGGTGATGTCCGGCGCGGTGACTCCGATGGTGTCGCTCATGCGCCCGACGCTGTCTCCGCCTTGCGGAGGTTGGTCTCCACGGCGTCGAGCGCCCGCTCCACGCTCTCCAGCTTGAGCCGGCCGCTCTCGATCTCGTTACGGATGGCGCTCCAGGTGCCGTCCATCTGCGCGGCCAGCTCGGCGGCGTCGTTCAGCTTGCCGAACAGCTTGCTGCCGTCCGTCTGCGTGGCGGGCGGCTTCGACTTGCCGACCTTGAGGATGTCGTCGACGTCGATCTTCTTGGCCGCGATGTTGATCTGTGTCCTGCACTCGTCGAACGCCTTGTAGGAAACATCAACGAAGCCTTGGCTCATGAAGATCAAGCATAGTGGGGATCATTGAGGTTGTTGAGGCCCGTTCTCCTCCATTTCCAGGACGGCTGTCTGGATCAGCCGCTCTCCGTACCTTCTGTCCACGTGGAAGGCTCGGCCGGGCGGCAGTGGCTGCGGCCGCACCTTGCCGAACAGCACCCCCTCCTCCCGGTTCCCCGACATGATCAGCGCCGGGGTGGCCATCTCCCTGAGCCGCTGCACCGCCTGGTCGTACATGGCGCGGGAGGCGCCGCCCATCTGGCGGGCGAGAATCAGGTGCAGTCCGATGTCGCGGGCCTGCGGCAGCAGCTCGGCCAGTGGTTGCAGGGGGTTGTTCGAGGTGGCGACCAGGTCGTAGTCGTCCACCACGACGTAGAGGTCCGAACCCCGCCACCAGTTGCGCTCACGAAGCTGGTCGGGCGTCAGGTCGGCCGGCGGCAGGCGCTTGAGCAGCGCGAAGCGGACCTCCTCCACCAGTTCGGCGGCCGCCGCGCTGGACACGGCGTAACCGATGCGGTGCTCGGTGACCGCGGTGTCCAGGAGCGAGCGGCGGTAGTCGATCACGACCAGCCTGGCTTCCTTGGGCGGCCTGCGGGCCACGAGACCTTCCATGATCAGCTTCAGCGCGTTCGACTTGCCGCACCCGGTGTCGCCGAAGACGACGAAGTGCGGGTCGGCCTCGAAGTCGACGGTGACCGGAGACAGGGTCGCCTCGTCGATGCCGATCGCGATGCGGCTGTTACCGGTCTCCGCCGGGCCTGGCATGGAGGCCGCGGGGAGCAGCGACGGCAGCAGCCGCACGGGCTTGGCCACGGGGCCCTGCCACGCCTCGCTGACGACCTCCACGAGGGAGCGCAGCCCGTCGGCGAGGTCGTCGGCGCGCTGTACCCGGTCGATGCGGGGGAGGGCGGACAGGAAGTGCATGCCGTCCTTGGTGAGCCCGCGTCCCGGCGTGCCCTCGGGCACCGCCAGCGACGCGCTGCGGCTGACCTCCGACTCGTAGGCGTCGCCGAGCTTAAGCTCGATCTTGGTGCCGAACAGGTCGCGGATGCCGGGCCGGTACTCCGACCACTTGTTGGTGGTCGCCATGACGTGGATGCCGTATCCGAGCCCGCGCGCAGCCAGATCGGTGATCACCTGCTCCAGGCTCTCGTACTCCTGCCGGACCGTCAGCCAGCCGTCCACGACCAGGAACACGTCGCCCCAGCCGTCGCCCTCGATGCTGCCGTCGGCCATCCGCCTGCGGTACGTGGCGATCGAGTCGATGCCGTGGTCGGTGAAGTCCCGCTCGCGTTGCTGGAGAATGCCCGAGATCTCGGCGACCGTACGCCGGACCCGGTCGGCGTCGCGGCGGTTGGCCACGCCGCCCACGTGCGGCAGGCCCTCCAGGGCCGACAGGGTGCCGCCGCCGAAGTCCAGGCAGTAGAACTGCACCTCCCGAGGCGTGTGCGTGAGCGCCATGCTGGCGATCAGCGAGCGCAGCACGGTGCTCTTGCCGCTCTGCGTGCCGCCCGCGATGCCGACGTGCCCGGCCGCGCCGGACAGGTTCAGCCAGTACGGGTCACGCCGCTGGTCGAAGGGCCGGTCGATGATGCCGATGACGGCGTGCAGGCGCCCTCTGCCGTCCCAGCCCGGTGTGGACAGCCCGAGCTCCGGAGTCACCGACAGGGCGGGGAGCAGGTGAGCCAGGGTCGACGGCTCGGCCAGCGGCGGCAGCCAGATGCGGTGGGCCGCCGGGCCGCGCCCCACCAGCCGGCCGACCACGATGTCGAGCAGGCTCGACCGGGGGCCGCTCTCCTCCGCCTCCGCCTCCGCCGGAGGCGTCTCGACGGGGGGCAGCGGCGCGTGGGCATGGCCGTACTCGATGACCTCGCGCGCCGCCGGCTGCCCGTTGTCGGCCACGTGCCTGGGGTCGGGCTGATAGGCGGCGGAGACGTAGGCGGCCTTGAACCGGGTCATGCCGGTGGTCTCGAACTTGAGGTAGCCGTTGCCCGGCGCCGGCGGCAGCTCGTACGCGTCGGCCACGCCCAGCACGGCCCGGCTCTCCATGACCGAGAACGTGCGCAGGCCGATCCGGTACGACAGATGGGTGTCCAGCCCCCGCAGCCGGCCCTCGTCCAGGCGCTGGGAGGCCAGCAGCAGGTGCACGCCGAGCGAGCGGCCGAGCCGGCCGATCATCACGAACAGGTCGATGAACTCCGGTTTGGTGGACAGCAGCTCGCTGAACTCGTCGAGCACGACGAAGAGCGTGGGCAGCGGCAGCAGGTTGGCGCCCTGCTCGCGGGCCCGCTCGTAGTCGCGGAGCGAGGCGTGGTTGCCCGTCGCCCGCAGGAGCTCCTGCCTGCGCACCATCTCGCCGTGCAGCGCGTCGTGCATGCGGTCGACCAGCGGAAGCTCGTCCTCAAGGTTGGTGATGACGGCCGAGACGTGGGGGAGCGAGTCGAGCCCGAGAAAGGTCGCGCCGCCCTTGAAGTCGACCAGGACGAAGTTGAGGATCTCCGAGGAGTGGGTGACGGCCAGCCCGAGCACCAGCGTGCGCAGCAGCTCGGACTTACCGGAGCCGGTGGCTCCGATCAGCAGCCCGTGGGGTCCCATCCCGCCCTGCGCCGACTCCTTGATGTCGAGCTCCACCATGCGGCCGTCCGCCCCGAGCCCGATCGGCACCCGCAGCCTGTTGCGGCCGGCCCGGGACCGCCAGGTGACGGCCGGGTCCAGGGCGCGCGGGTCGCTGATGCCCAGCAGGTCGGTGAGCGTCGTGTTGACCGACAGCATGTCCTCACCGTCGCCGCCGCTCGCGGACGAAGCCCTCAGCGGGGACAACTGCCTGGCCAGCCCCTCCATGCCGACGAAGGAGAGCTTGTCCGGCGCGCCCAGGCGCGTCTTGCGCTCCTTGCCCGCGTGGTCGAGCTTCACCATGCGCAGGTCGTCCTGCTGGACGTCCATCCGCAGCGTGTTGGTCTCCTCGACGGCGCCGGTGGAGCCGGTCAGGTCGATGACGGTCACGCCCATGATGGCGTCGCCGGCGAGCTGCGAGTCGTGCGGCATGTGCCCGCCGTCCACGATCAGCACGTGGTACGGCAGCTCGTCGGAGGGCGAACCCGGCTGGAACCTGGGCCGCTCCTTGAGCTCACCGCCGAGGAGCCGATCCAGCTCGCCCAGGTCCTCGGCCATCAGCCGGACGGGCCCGGACGCGTCGGTCACGTCGGGATGGAGGGCGTGCGGCAGCCACTTGACCCACTCCCAGTGGGGCATGCGCTCCCGGTCGGCGCAGACCATGATGCGCAGGTCGTCGGGGGAGTGGAAGGTGACGATCTGGCCGATCACGGCACGTACGAGGTCCCGCGTCGCCGTGAGGTCGCCGCTGAACCGGATCCGGGCGAAGGAGGGGAGGGCGACGGCCACGGGCAGCCGGGAGAGCGTGGAGTGCGCGCGCATGAACCTGCGCAGCGCGCCGGACGAGAGAGCGTCCAGGTCCTCCACGGGCTTGGAGTCCGGCGGGAAGAGCTGGATGGCCAGCTTCTGCACGCCGGTGCCGAGGCGAATCGTGCCGAAGTCCTCGTCGCGGGGGCGGCGTTCCCACAAGCGAGGGCCCATGGCGATCCACCACAGCGAGTCCGGCTCGGGCCCGCTCCACTCCAAGGCCTCGCGCTGCTGCTTGGCGGCGCGCCTGGCCTTCCTGCGGATCTGGCCGAGATAGCGGAAGTAGTCGCGGCGGGCGCCGTTCAGCCGGTGCTTGCGATCGCCTGACTGGCGGCCCATCTGGCTGATGGTCATGCCGACCATGGAGACCGCGAACAGGCCGCTGGCCACGTACATGATGGGGTTGGAGTTGCCGCCCGCGGTGAACATCAGCGCCATCGCCGCGGCCCCCGCCACCATGGGCAGGTAGTTGAGGATCAGCATGAAGCCCTGGCCCTGGACCTCGGGGATCTCCGGTGGAGACTCCAGCATGACTTCTCCACGAGGTGGCTTGGGGCCGGGGCGACGCTCCGGGCGCCGGACAACCACTTTGCTCACGCGACGTTCTTACCAGAAGCGACCCGCTATGTTCTGTGCTGTCCGTGATCCTTTTGGGACGGAGTGGACCGTGGGATCGATGGTTCAGAAGCCGCCGCCGCCCGAGTCTCGGCCTCCTGCGCAGAACACCGGCGGGCCGCCGGCCCCGCCGGGGCCGGTTCAGCAGGGGGCGCTCGCGCAACAGCCGTTGCCGCTGCCGATGTTGTGCAACCTCACGATCGTGGGCCCGAGCAGGAAGGCCGACCTGACGCTGCCCGCCGACATACCGCTGCCGCACGTGCTGCCGGGGCTGCTGCGCCTGCTCGGCGAAGTGGGCGGTGACGCCACGTCGTCGCCGGGATGGATCCTGCAGCGGCTCGGTGGCGCGCCGCTCGACCTGGAGCAGAGCCTCGGCGCGCTCGGCGTGCTCGACGCCGAGATCCTCTACCTCCGCCCACGCGAGTCGATCGTGCCGCCCGCGATCTTCGACGACGTGGCCGACGTCGTCGCCACCGGCGTACGCGACGGCCGCGGCAAGTGGACGGCGACGCACACCAGGGCACTCGGGGCGGCCGGTGCCACGGGGCTGCTGGTCCTCGGGGCCGTCAGCCTGGCCCTGGCGGGCCTGCCCCCGCTGCTCGGCACGGTCGTCTTCGCGACGCTCGCGCTGCTGCTGATCGCCACCGGAACCGTGCTGTCGCGGGCCATGGGCGACTCCACGGCCAGCGCGCTGATCGGTCACGCGGCGCTGCCGTACGCCTTCCTGGCCGGGCTGTTCTCCCCCGCCGGCAACGGCGGCATGGCCCATGTCGGGGCTCCCCACCTGCTGGCCGCCTTGGCCTGCACCGCGCTCGCCGCCACCGTCGCCGGGACGATGATCGCGCACGGCATCTCCGGCTTCCTCGGCACGTCCATCGCCGCGGTGTGCGGCGCGGTCTGCGCGGCGGTGGTCATGGTGACGGGAGCCGCCCCCGCCGGGGTGGGGGCCGTGGCCATCGCCGTGCTGCTGGCGCTGAGCCCGCTGGTGCCGACGCTCTCGTTCCGGCTGGCCCGGGTGCCGCTACCCGCCATGCCCACCACGGCGGAAGAGCTGCGGGCCGACAACCAGCGGCTCGACTCGGCGGCGATCCAGGAGCGCACCGCGATCGCCCAGCGGTACGCCACGGCGCAGATCGTCGCCGTCGGCCTGGCCGCGCTGGCCGCCCAGGCACTGCTGGTGCTGCACGACGGCGTGATCGCGTACGTCATGACCGGCGCGCTCTCGCTGACGCTCATCATGCGGGCCCGCGTGTTCTCCGGCGTCGCCCAGCGGCTCTGGCTGGTCGGGTCCGGCATGGCGGGGCTCGTCATGGTGGCCTTCGCGCTCAGCTCCAAGGGCGGGATCGTCGGCGCGCTGGCGGTGGCGGTCTGCGTGTTGTGGGCGTCCCTGCTGATGGTGGGCATCGGGCGGGGCCTGGCGTCGGGCAAGCCCTCGCCGTTCTGGGGGCGGGCCGCCGACATCCTGGACCTGCTGCTGATCGTCGAGCTCTTCCCGCTCGCGGCCGGGGTGCTGGAGCTCTACAGCTGGGTGCGCGGATTGTCGGGCTGATACCTTGCTGGCCCATTCAAGCGGAGGAGTGTGGGCTGTGCAGGAGTTCGGAGACTTCGCGAACATCGACATCGAGAAGCTGATCAAGGGGGCCGAGCAGCAGGTCGCGCTCATCGAGGAGTTCGAGAAGAAGATGGAGTCCGTCGTCGGGCGGGCCCAGGACGAGAACGGCCTGGTCGTCGTCGAGTACGGCCAGGAGGGCGTCCGCGAGCTGCACCTGCATCCCAAGGCCATGCGGCTGTCGTCCGGCGAGCTGGCCGACCTCATCAAGGTGTCGCTGCGCGAGGCCGCCGCCGATCTGCAGCAGCAGATCACCGAAGGCATGAGCGAGTCGTTCGGCGACCTCGAGGACGACCCCATGGCCTACCTCAAGGATCCGGACGCCGCCGGGAAGCAGATCAAGGAAGCGGAGTCCGCCTACAACCGTACGTTCGATGACGTCATGGGCGAACTCGACCGTATCCGGCGGCGGCTGGACCTGTGAGCCGGACCTGACGCATTTGGTTCCGAGGGCGATCCCGTGACCCGGCTTCGGCGACTTGGCACTGAGCGCAAAATGTTTTGTCGCTGAGCGCACACCTCTTATTGCCGCCCATATTTTGGTGATCGCTGGGACGGGTGGTGACTAACATGCGAATCGATGTTGTTTCGCAGGGGTTGTCCGCCCTATTCGTGTCGGTCGCCCACTGTGCGAAACAGGGAAATGTCCACTTGGAGGTCCAGTGGCACTGTACGGAGCAAGTCCGACGCAGTTGACCAACGCTGCCGGGTACTGCCAGGACACCGCGCAGTACATCGAAGGCATGCGCCAGCGAGTTCAGACGATCAAGGGCGACCTGACCACCCAGGGGTGGCGCGGTGGCGCGGCCCAGAAGTTCGGCCACGCCCTCGACGAATGGGATGTCGAGTTCAAGGCCGTGATCCGGATCCTGGAGGACATCCACGACCGGCTCAACATCGGCGCCGGGGTCTACCGGAACGCCGCCGACCAGAACATGGAGCTGTCGGGCTCTCTGGCCAGGGACGGCTTCACGGGCCGGATCGACAACGTCATCAACAGCAACTAGCCGGCCGACGCAACGGAGACCGCAGTGACCGTTCCCGATGACCACACATTCGTCAAGTTCGGCAGCATGGAACAGGCGTACGAGGAGCTCAAGAAGGTCGTGACCGAGCTCGACAAGGTCACCGACGACCTGTTCGCCGACATCAAGAAGGAGCTCGCCACCAGCTGGGAAGGCGAGGCCGAGCAGTTCTTCAACACCAAGAAGAACCAGTGGGACGCCCACGAGCAGGCGATGGGCAAGCAGCTCTTCGAGGCCGCCACCGCCGTCAACATCGCCAAGGGCAACTACGAGGCCGCCGAGCGGCGCAACATCGCCATCTGGACGGACTGACGCGCCTCCTCTTCCCGGTCGCCGCGGTGACGCGGTGACCGGGATCTCGTATCCGCAGGGGTAAGCGATGGGCAACCAGGAACCCGAACCACAGACCGACCCGTTCGGCGTCCCGCCGTACAAGGCCGACAAGTTCCAGGGCGACGGAAGGGTGCACGAACCCTCCGTGATGCGGGCGATCGCCGAGGCTCTGTCGCAGAATCTGCAGGCCCTGGAGAAGCCGGGCGTCAGCGGGCGCGCCCTGGTCGACGGCCAGCCGGGCGCCGCGCAGTTCGGCGAGTGGGCGGACGCCAGGGCGTTCGGCTCGACCGCGGGCAGGGACGGCGCGGGGCAGAAGTTCGGCCGGGTCCACTCCGAGTTCGTCAAGGCGTACAAGGACGTCATCGCCGCGATCGAGGCGAGCGCCGGCAACCACGCCGAGGCCGACACCCGGAACGAGGGGGTGTGACCATGGCCGCCGGCGGTTCGAAGCGCGAGACGCTCGTCATCTGGGGCGACCAGATGCCCTCCGGTGAGACGGAGGTCCATCCGAAGGCGGAGATCCAGCGCCTGCTGGCCACGTCACAGCCTGATCTGGTCAAACTCGCCGGATCCAGCTACATCAGCGCCGCTGAGGCGGTCGCCAACGCGGTCGTCGGTATCGAGGACCACGCGAGCAAGATCCTCACCATCTGGAAGGGGCCGGACGCCGACAGGGCCCGCACCGCGCTCCAACTCCTGTACGCCACGGGCAACGAGCTGGCGTCGAAGCTCGCGGAGATGGGCCGCAGCCTGGAGGGCTACGCCGCATCCATCCCCGTGGCCATCGCCGAGGTCGAGGGCATCAAAGTGGACCAGAACGACCCGGACGTCCAGGACGTCCTCCGGCTCCACCGGCTGACGTACGGGCGCGACCAGGAAGGCGACGAGGCCGGCGTCGTGGCCATGCTGGAGAACATGCGGGCTCAGCAGGCGTTGCGGAAGCTCAACGAGAAGATCCGCGACCTGCATCTCGGCTCGGTCCCGCACGACATCACCTACGAGCTGCCGGTCGTGGCGGTCTCAGCCGGCCCCCTCGCCACGACGAACGTCGCATACGGCGGCGCGGGCGGCACGGGCGGCACGGGCGGGAGCCGGGGGGCCGGCGATCCGGACGGGACGGGCGTCAGCGGCTCGGGCAGCAGGAGCGCGTCCGCCATGGACACACCGGGCGACGAGCAGGGCGCGGTCCTCCCAGGTGGCGAGGACGACGCCGATCCCGGCACCCCACCGGCTGATCCGGCCGCGGAGGCCGGCGACGGATCCGGGCGACAATCCGAGGGCCAGGCCGGGAACGCCGGAACGGACACGGAGGACGGCACCGCTCCGCCGGTGATCGGCGCCCAGGACCGGACCGCGCCCGACGACGCCGGTCCCGGGGCCGATCCCGAGGCCGATCCCGACGTCGACCCCGGGGCGGACCCGTCCCGGACCGAGACCTCGGCCTATCAGCCCGCGATCGGGGATCGTCCGTCCCTCGTGGCGCGGCCCGCGACGAGTCTGCCGCCGGCCGCCGCGCCCCCGGCGGCTCCGCCGGTGATCGGCGCGCCGAACAGCGTGTACGGCCCCGGCGGGCCTCTCGGAGCGATGCGCGGCGGGAGCGCGGCAGGGCTGTCCGGCACGCCGTTCCTGCCGATGACGGCAGGCGCGGGCGCGGTGGGGGAGGAGGGCGCCGACCTGGAGCGCACCACCTACCTGTCGGAGGACAGGTCGGCCTGGAACGGCGGCCATGAGGTGACGGATCCGGTGATCGGATGAGCGACCAGCAGAAGAACGGCACAGGAGCGCAGCCGACCGGGCAGTCGCCCTACAGCGAGTACGGCATCCCGATGAGCACCCAGATACCGCAGCCGTCGTCGGGCATCACCTTCAAGGAGGGCGCACTCGATGCGGCGAGCGGCAAGATCAATGGGCAGACGGCGCTCTTCGACACGCTGCGGGGCAAGTCCGGTCACCTGGGGGTCCCATTTCCCAGCTTCGGCGCGATCGGCATCGGGCTCACCAAGGCCCACGACAGCGCGATCGTGGCACAGTCCGCCGCCCTGGAACGAGGCAAGAAGGCGCTGCAGAGCTGGCAGGCGGCGCTGAAGGAGGCCGACGCCAACTATCGCGAGGCCGAGGGCACGAACGCCGGACTGTACGGCCTGGGCAGAGGGTTCGGTGGACTGGGCGCCGGCGGTGGCGCCGGCGGTGGCGGTGGGCCGACCCCGACGATGCCCGACACGCCGGAGGTGACCATGCCGGACGGCGCCCCGCCCGGCGCCGATCCGCCGGGAGCCGATCTCCCCGGATCCGGCCTGCCGGGCACCGATCTGCCCGGCACCGATCTGCCCGGCACGGACCGGCCCGGCAGCGACCTGCCCGGAACGGGCGGCACCAACGGTGACCTGCCGGGCGTCGACCGGTCAGGAACCGACCTCCCAGGTGGTGGCCTGCAGGGGATCGACCGGCCGGACTCGAACCTGTCCGGCGGCGCCGATCCGAACATGAAGGTCCCCGACATCGACTCGGTGCTCAACTCGCCCCAGGACCCGACCAGGCTGTCGTCGTACGACCCACGAGCCCTCAGCGGGACCCCGAACGCGAACCCGGCCGACCTGACGACCCGCCCAGGGACCGGCTGGGGTTCCCCGGGTGGCAACGGCGCGGGCTCCACCGCCGGTCTGCGCGCCCCCGGCACGGGAGCGGCCGGCGGCATGGGCGGCGGCATGCCGATGATGCCCATGATGCCGGGGGCCGGCGCGGGCAGCGGCCCCGACGAACGCGACCGGAAGGAAGGCTCGCTGCTGTCGGAGGACGAAGGGGTGTGGGAGGACGACGAGGACATCGCTCCCGAGATCATCGGCAGGGAGGCGTAGATGAGCTACGAGGACGGCAAGACGCTCTACTCGGTGGCGCTGGTGGAGGCAACCATCGGGGCGGGCCTGATCATGCGGCCATGGGCCTTTTACGTGGAGCTCATGATCGGAGTCCTGATCTCCGACCCGGGGCGGATGTCGGAGTCGTCGAAGAACTGGCGCACCACCGACAACGGCGGGATGACCTCGGAACTGATCGCGGTGGAAGGTCAGCTCAAGGAGCTGCGGACCACGCTCACCGGCTCGGGCGCGACCTGGGAGGGCACGGCACGCGAGCGCTTCGACAAGGCGTACGACGACTTCACCACATCCCTGGCCACCCTCAAATCGACGCGGAACGCCACCGGCGAGGCGGTCGACCAGGCCGCGAGGTTGTACTACATGGGGGCGAAGGTCTGCGTCGCCATCGCCAGCGCCATGGTGCTCATCGGCATGGCGCTCGCGTACATCCGCAGTCATCCCCTTACCGGCGCGTTCGGCCAGAAGATCACGGACACGTTCGGCAAGGCCGCCACCACCTCGATGAAGAAGTTGCTGATCAGACACGGCATCGCGGTCACCGTCCTCGGCACCCTGTTCTACCAGGCCGTCCAGATGTCCGAGAGCTCCGGGAAGGCGTTCCCCACGATGAAGGCGATCCCGAACGAGCTCACCAAACTGAAGTCCGGCAACATGCCGGAGTTCAACGGCACCGCGCTCGACTATGACGAGTCGAACCACGCGCTGGTCCCCAAGCCGGACCCGACGGGCGGCCTGGGCGGCCTCGGCCGCACCTGAATGCGGCCGAGGACCGCGCCCGGTCAGGGCGGCCTGGGCTCAGGACCGGCCCTGGAGGCGTACGGGCGACGTCTCCGCGACGGGTTTCCGCGCGGCGGCGGGGTCCAGGAGCGGGCCCTCCGGGATGAGCCGCAGCAGATGCGCGGGCATCGGCGTCACCTGGGCGGCGTCGTAGCCCAGCGTGCCGACGAGGTCGGGGGAGGCCAGCCGGAAGCGTTTGCCCTCGTCGGTGATGAGGGAGTACTCGTGCACGGCGTCGCTCTGGCCTTCGCCCGGGAGCTGGCCGGCCAGCGCAGCGCTGCCGGGGGGCAGCAGCACCTGGTCCACGCGGTCGGGGCCGCCGCTGTTCGGGGGCTTCGGGATGGCGAGCCGCGCGCCGGTCGTCAGCTTCGCGCGCACCGAGCCCTTGACCGTGTCGGCGTAGACCGCGCACAGGGGCGCGTCCGCCGTCGGCGTGCGGAAACGCGGCATGGTGAGCGGCAGGCCGCCGCCCAGGATGCGCAGGGCCGAGGCCCTGGTGGCGTTGACGGTCGCGGCGTCCACGGCGATCGGGCGTACCCGGCCGCCGCCGTAGGCGATCTTGGTCTCCGGGGCCTGGAGCAGGAGCGTCGCCTGTGTGTGACTGACGGGCGCGAGGCCGTCGGCGAGCAGCGCGTACCAGCGTTCCGGCACGCCCGGAACGGCGGCCAGCGTGAAGATCTGCCCCACCCGCCCGTGCGAGCCGCCGGGGCCGGGCACACGCTTGCCGCGATGCGCGATCGCCGGCGGGGCGAAGTCCGGGCCGGCGGGGATGGCGTTCACCCAGGAGATCGGCACCCGGCGCGCCGCCTGGTCGGTGAGGCGGCGCGGGTTCCTGACGAGCATGCGGTAGTCGTTCCACAGCACCCAGTTCTGCTGCCCGTCATCGACGAGCAGGGCGTCGGTGCCCACGGGTGTGCCGCCGACGTCGATCCCGCCCAGCAGCGTGACGTACGGGCGGCGGACCCCTGTGGCGTCGGGCTGCTCGACCACGCAGGCCGTCCACGGGGATCTGACCAGTTTCTGGGGCTTGGGCAGCGAGTCGGGCGCGCCCGGGATGCCGACCTTCTGTCCCCTGGCGAAGCCCGCCAGCGACTCGGCCGACACCGTGCGGACCTTGATCTCCTGGCTGTCCAGCAGGAGCCTGGCCGAGACGTAGTTCTCCACCGGCTGGAGCTTGCCGTCGCTCTGGTTGTAGACGTAGGAGGCGCCGGTCTCCTCCTCGACGAGCAGCTGGCCCGCCTCCTCGAGTTTGGTGGCCCCGCCGGGGCTGAGCATGCCCCAGATCCCGAACCCGGCCGTGATCAGCACCAGCAGGAGGATGCCGGCGAACGTCGCCACGTTGTACCGCCGCATGGGCGACTCAGGCAGATCGGGCTCGCCTTGCAGGAGGGCCAGCCCCAGGCGCTGGGTCATGAGTTTCTGCGCTTGGTAGAGATCCTTTCGGGTCTGCATGATGGACAATATTACGCAGGTTGCGAAAGAAATCTGATGAGGATGGATATCACTCTTTTGGCGTCATAGCCGCCTAGTAAGATCCTTGATCGACGACATGCGGGAGGCTGTCATGGCACCAACCGACAATGGTTGGCATTTGGAGCAGAGTTGGCCGGGTCTGGTGGCCGACAGAGATGGTGTTACGTACAGTCCGGAGGAGCTCGTAAAGGTCGCCAACGCCCTTTGGGCGAAATATCCTGAACTGAACCCAAATGATCCGAAGGCTCCGAAAGTCGCCGCCGCGCCACCCGGTCAGGGCTCGTGCCCGGACGTGGTGGCGCAGGGCCACGCGCTGGGGACGTTCGCCGCCCAGCTCAATCATGTGCAGCGCTGGGACGGCGGCAAGAGCTTCGCGGCGGCCCTGATGCAGAGCCACAAGGAGTTGACCGCGGTCTACCAGGAGGTCAACGACAAGCTCGGGATCGCGTTCGCGCTCATCGACGCCGGCGCGGGCAACTACAAGCGCGCGAGCGCCGCGAACGGGGGCTGACGATGGCCGGAGACGTCGCCGCGGATCACTCGCTCCGCCCCAGGGACGGTGTCTCCTTCTCCGTCGACGACGACCACCGGAACGTGGCGGGGATCAAGAGCCTGGTCATGGGGTTCGACGTGCCGTCCCTCCAGCGGGTGGCGGCGTCCTACAGGGCGGCCGCCGATCGGCTCACCTCGATGAACGAGACCCTGGTCTCGGGGGCGGCCGCGATGGCCAAGATCTGGGAGGGGCCCTCATCGGTGGAGTCGCAGCAGTCGCTGCGCACCCTGCACGCCACCATCCGGGAGCTGGCGGAGAAGTTCAGGTCGGTGGCCGGGCCGCTGGAGACGCTCTGCGCCCGGCTGCTGGCCCACAAGGACTTCGTGGAGAACAAGTCAGAGGCGTGGAGCGACAACGACGAAACCTGGGACGACAGCATCCCCGGCTACTACCAGACGATGAACGCCGGGTACGAGTGGGGCTCCTCGGACGAGCTGGCCGGCCAGCATCTCCGGCTGCTCAACAACGACCTGCGCAAGGTCTACGAGCAGTGGCCGTTCAGCATCCGCAAGGTCGTGCCCGACCTCAAGGCTCCCACGGCTCCGATCCCCCCGGTGGAGACGCTTGACGGCCCCGGCGACCACCATGTCGGCCCCGGCTCGTTCGCCGACCCCGGCGGCGACCTCACGGGCGCGGGCCTCGACGGCGTGGACGGCATCCTGCCCGGCGACCCGGCCGCCGCCGGCCTGCCCGGCGACGCCCTGGGCGCGGACGGCTACCCGAACGGCACCACCCCGGACGGTCTCGGCAGGGATGGCGACCCCGGCGGCGTTCCCGGCGGCGGCGCGGGCGGGACCTACCCCGACACCCCCGGCGTCAGCGGGCCGAACGGCGCCGACGGGAGCGCCCCCTACCCCGGCGGCACCGGCCCGGACACCGGCGCCGGGCTGCCGGGCGGCGGCCTGCCGAACACCCGCGGCTCGGCCACCACCTTGGAGGACTTCCGGCGCCCGGCCGGCTGGGCCCCCGACACCTCCACCTCCCTCCCGAACGGCGGCCTCCCCGCCACGGGCAACGGCGACGGCATCGGTGGCGGTGGCGTCGGCGGTGGTGGCGCCCTGGCGACCGGCCCGGGAGCTCTTCCCCTCAACGCCAGGTCCGCCTCCGCGACGGGCACCGGCATGCCGTTCCTGCCGATGGGCGGGGCGGCGGCCGGCGAGTCGGAGGAGAAGGAGAACAGCACCTGGCTCCACGAGGACGACGACGTCTGGGGCAACGACCCGGGCGACGCCGTCTCCGGCAAGATCGGCTAGCGCGCGGAGGAGCGGCGCAGCTCCCGCAGTGTGCGTTCGGCGGTGGCCTGGTCCACCGCCGGACAGCGGAATCCCTGTGCCACGATGTGCGCGCAGAGCTCCTCGTCCGGCCGGACGCCGTGTTCCTCCAGGTAATAGGTGACGGTGTCCGTCCAGACCCAGGTGCCGTCGGTGCGGAAGCTGAGCGGCACGACCGCGCCGCGCGCCGGGTCGAGCCGGTCGAGGTCGAGGCTCGGCGTCGAGAGGATGGCGGCGCCGGCGTTCAGGTAGTCGGCCAGCCGCAGGTCCTGTTCCCGTGGATGATCGGGCAGGAAGTACGGGACGCCGTCCCTGACCCCGTCGAACACCCTGGCCACCGAGATCGTCGGGACGATCTCCACGTAGCCGTTGCTCCAGCCGCACAGCCCGTCGAAGGCCTCGGCCGGGGTCCAGCCCCGCTTGATGGCCATCGTCTCGATCATCGACCGGACGTCGGCCGAGCTGTACTCCAGCCGGTCCCCGTCCCGCGTCAGAGTGCCGATGACCGCGTCGGAGCTGATGACGACCACCTTGAGCGTGCTCATCCGGCGCTCACCTGGACGAAGCCCGCCCGTCCGAGGCCCGACAGGAGCGAGGGGCCGTCCGTGGGATCCGCGCAGTCGTCGAGACGCTCGCCGGCCGCCGGCGCGGCCTGCGGTCGCACTGCGGGTCTCCTGACGCGTACGCTCATCCGGCTCACCATCCTCTGTCCTCCCAGGACGGCTGCCACGAGGTGATCGCGTACAGGGCGGTCAGTTGTTCCTTGTCCTCTCGACGGGGGAACAGGAGGTTCACCATGTCGATGAAGGAGGCCGCGTCCTGGCGCGGGCTCCAGCGGTTCTTCCAGTGGGTGCCCAACGGTTCCCGCGCGGGCAGGTGCTCGCCGCCGTTGTAGGCGTAGTCCACGATGGCGGCGCCCAGCTTGATCTGTACCTGGATGATCGGGGGGTCCAGATGCCCGTCGGCGTGACGGAACTCGACGCGATCATTGGCGTCGCCGTTGACGTGGGACAGGTTGAGCGCGGAGGGACGCTTGTGAACCCTGCGCAGCATCTGCCCTGTGGGCCGGTCGCCGCTGACCAGCTCGTTCGGCATGCATGATTTGTAGGGCCGGTGCATGCCGTCAGGCCGCCTGGGGTCCTGCCCCAGGCGGAAGAGAATGTCCTCGTAGGCGTGGTAGAGCGTGACGAGCCGCCGCATGACCCGCACGTCGGCGGCGAGATTGGGGGTGCCGATGGTGACGTGCCCGCCGGTCGCCATGGTGATCGTGCCGCCGCAGGAACGGATGATCTCGGTGGTTCTGACCAAGTCCGCCCACGTCTGCTCGGTGTCGCGGAGGATCCCCGAGACGAACTCACCGGAGACGCCCTTCTCGGCTTCCCACTCCATGTGCGGCAGCCCCCTCATCGAGGCGTCGTGCTGCGCGAACACCACCGGGCTCGCGACGAGCCCGGCGCGGTGCAGCTCATAGGTCATCACGTACACGTTGGTCCGCCAGAAGTCCGAGTCGCCCTCCGCGCTGTCGTCCGTGTGGGCGTACTCCAGCTCCGCCCCGAAGGGCACGTCCACGTGCATCGCGTCGCTCGTCATGTACGGCACGACGGAAGCGACGTCCACGCCGTCCCTCAACTGCTCGTGGACGTGTTCGACCACCTGGTTGTGGGCGTCGTGGTCCCAGCCGAAGTGGTGCTGCACCCGGGTGGGCGCCGGCGCCGAAGGGGTCAGCAGCGAGATCTCGCCCTTGGCGTGCATCCCGATGTGATAGAGCCGGTCCAGCGCCATGTCGAAGGCTTCGTGGAAGCCCAGTTCCTGGTACAGCGGAAGCAGCGACATCATGACGTCCGTGAGGAAGTCCATGTCCTGCCGGCTCAGCGGGTTGTCCACCCAGACGGGACTGTCGTCGAATCTTCGCGCGACGAAGTTGCCCTTGAGGACCTTGCCCACGAGCGCGGAGGGATTGGAGTCCTGCAGGGCGAAGGCACGTCCGTGGTCGATGCCCGCGATGCCGGTTTTGGTGACGAAGAGGTTCTCCTTGTGCCGGTCGTCGTTGACGATCAGCAGGTCGAGCAGTTCGATGAGGATCGCCCCTCGTCTGGTGTTCATGTTCGTCACGCCATCGAGAGGCGCGCCCTCGACGTACGTCATGAAGACCACCTCCGGATCCGTCGGATGAAGGGCGACGATGGGAACGTCGGCGCCGATGAGCTGCCCCAGCAGCGCTGAGAGGAACTCGGCCCTGGCTTGGGCGGAGTGCGTCCGCTTCTTTACGACCTTGACGCCGTCCACGGTGAGGTGCGCCGCGACGCCGTCCTCGCTCTTCACCGCGAATATCTCCCAGTCGTTCGGATCGGCGGCCAGCGCGGCGTCGAAGAGGCTCTGGGACAGGCCGCGCTGCTGAACGGCCGGCGGCGCCGGAACGGAGAGGGGACCTGGGGGCGTCACCACCGTGGCGGGCTGGGCCCGCAGCCATTCGCCGTTGTCGTCCTGTGGGAAGACCGGTCGCCCATCGGAGCCGTATCCCTGCACGGCCGCGGTGTGCGGACGCCGGTCGGCTCCGATGTAGACGATCTCGTTGCTGGCGAGGATCCACCGGCCGGTGATGTCGGCCAGCTCCTGGAGCACAGCCTGATTGCGTGCCGTTTCACAGCCCAGGATGCGGATCCAGGCGTTGGGCTGGGCCAGCACGCGCGGGTCGTGGGCGAGCATGGTGGCCAGGTCGGCCGCGCTGAGTCGTTCGGCGCCGATGAGGAAATCGGTGCCATCGCCGGCGATCCCGACGTCGATGACGTTGTTGGAGCGCCGCAGCAGGCGCGGATCGGCCGTGGGCATGACCGCGGAGTTCTGGTCGCGGTACCAGATGCCCGCGCTGACCTCGAAGCGATGCTGGAAGATCAGTTCGCGATGCCGGCCGCTCAGCGGCGGCGTGGAGACGGCCCCGGACAGCCTGCCGGGGCTGACGCTCATGGGGCTCGGGAGTTCCGCTTCTCGCTTGGACGACGTGAGCAGTGTGCGGCGGGTCCGTGGAGCGTCCATCATCTGTGCCAGCGTGGGATCGAGCCAGGCCCTGAGCTGTTCCGCGACCATGGCCGAGGTGTCGGCGGGCAGGAAGATCCGGAACTGTCCCGATGACCGGCCGGCGTCCGTGACGCGCAGGGTGCCCAGCGTCGTCGTCTCCACGGGGCCGTCCGCCGCGAGCACGACCCGGCCCGTGTAGCGGGCGAGGTCCTGAGCGAACGTCGTCGTCCCGTCGTGGGGGCCGGCCAGGACCAGCACGTCGTTGTCCGGCAGGTAACCTGAGCACAACAACATCGCCGCGACCACCTCGGCCCCCAAGAGCCGTCCGTTGATCACCATGTCGCGTGCCGAGTAGCGGCCCTCAACCACGAAGGCGTCCTTGACCGGGCGCACCGTGTGCCGTGCGGCCTCGCCTTGCACGCCGCTTCGGAAGCGCAGCCCCGCCGGTGTCCTGTCGAACGCGTCGTGGACATGCCCCGCCACATCCAGCGCGAGCTCGCCGGTGAGCCTGATTCTCGGCGTGACCACCGGGCCCGTTCGCGGCCGGGCGGGCTGCTGGGTGAGGAAGTAGTGCGTCTCGCCCTCGTCGGTGGTCAGCTTCGCCGTCACCTCGAAGCGGGCGCCGGGCCTGAAGAGAGCCTGGTGCGGCTTGCCCGACAGGTCTCCGACCGGCACGTATTCGGAGGCCAGGATGGTCACCCGCGTGCCATGGGGGCTCTCGGCCAGTTGCCCGGCGTCGTCGACGCCGTCGAGCAGGGTGTTCACGGTGAACTCCTCGCCGGGCCGGATGCCCTTGGGGAACAGGTCGGCGGGGACTCGGGCGAACACGTGCCCCTCCGCCTCCGGCCGGGCCGCCAGTTCGGCGTCGGCCCGAAGGATCACGTCGGCCTGGTTCCGCGCGTTCACCTGCGCCAGGCGATCTCCCTGCAGGAGCTCGCCCAGGATCGGACCCGATCCCGGCGTGGGCCGCCACACGGGCGTCCGGTACTCGACGGTCGTCGGGGCCTCGGAGAACGCCAGCGGGATCAGCCTGGCATCGTCGGATCCGGCGAACTCGTTCAGCATGCTCAGCAACCGCTCGTGCCGGTCGCCGAGGTGGTACCTGGCGAAGGAGCCGCGCAGCGCCTCGAAGGCGGCGGCGAGACGGGCGACGTCCCGTGCGGACAGGACCGGCGCGCCGGTCCGGAACTCCCAGTCGCCGGCCTCGCCGAACCTGACGAGGAGGGGGTTGGCGTCGAGCAGCCGTCGCAGTGTCGCATGGTCCAACGGCCGGCCGAGGCTCAGGAACGTGTACAGCGCGCGGGTGGCCAGGCGGGCCTCGGACTCGGCGGTCGGTTCCGGTTGGCGGACGATCTCTTCGTAGAGGACGTACGGGGTGGCCCGATGGGAGCCGGGCAGGCCGCCCCTGGCCTCGCGCGCCTCCTCAAGCCTGGCCTCGTGCTCGTCCGCCGCCGTGCGGTTCGGGAACTCGTGGCGCAGGGCCCGCCGGCCGTCACCGAAGACCACCTCGGTCGTGCGTGTGCCCGACCCGGGCACGTCGATCACGTCGGTGACGCCCGTCGCCAGGCTCGCCCGCAACGCGTCGTTGCCGAACGTCCGCCACACGTACCCGTCCTCGTCGAGCTCGACGGCCGGGCCGGCGAGGCCGAGCGCCTGCCTCAGCAATGCACGGACGAGAATCTCCTCGCCCTCGAAGATGGGGACGGTGAGCGCCTGCGACCCGTCGGCGAACGTGACCACCGAGCCCAGACCCCATTCCCGGCTCGACACGACTCCCTGCCGGATGTTGCTGTGAAGGCGGAGAGCCGCGTCGATGGGCTGACCCTCGGCGGCCGGATCCGTGTCCGCGGACCTGGTGGGCGAGCCCGTGTCCATGGCTCTGAGCGAGCCCACGTCCGAGAGGGGCAGGTGGTGCCCCGGCGCGGTGTCCAGCGCGCTCTCCAGACCGACCGCGTTCCTGGCCAGCGGGCCACCGGCGAGGTTCCAGTGCCTCTCCACGATCAGCTCGAACTGGGACAGCAGACCCATCTGCTCGAAGTCCGGGCGTGCGGCCTCCAGCATGGCCGCCAGGGCCCGCACGTCCGACGGGGACAGCGGGTTCCTTCCCCAGTCGAGACGGCCGGAGGCGTCCTCACGCAGGAACAGCTCCCGCAGTGGACGGCTGCTCGGCAGCACGTGGAGTGCCGGTCTGGTGACGAGCGCCCTGACGTCGGCCAGGGCGGCGAGGTATCCGGCCAGCACCGCCTCGCGGGTGCCGAGGAAGCCGGAGGAGGGGGCGGTGGGCGTCCAGTCGATGAGGATGTGCCGGTCGCCGGCCGCTCTGGCCGGGCCGACCAGGTCCAGGCGGTGGGCCAGCTGGGTCATCAGCAGGGTCACGTTCCTGCCCTGCCGGGTGGACTCCTCAAGGAGCAGGGCATGGGAACCGTCGGCCAGCCGCACCTTGAAGACGTTCGCGCCGAGAGGCTCCGGCTCGCCCCGGATGCCCAGAGCAGCCAGCTCCGGGTCGCTCGGGCTGTCCAGGATCTCCGGTGCTGGCTCGTTCGGGGTGTCCTGGGTTTCCGCTTCGTCGGCGTCCGTCCCGTTGATCAGATCGTCGATGCGATGCCGTGGACGGGTGCGCCGGTCGAGATCGTCCTGCACCGCGACGATCTCCCTGCCCAGCCGGTTCGCGGCCGCGGTGTCGCCCGCCGCCAGGGCCTCACGCTGCTTGCGCTCCAGGAAGACCAGCTCGTTGCGGCGGGCGGTGACGCACTCGTCGCGCGTGGCCTCCCCCGGCGTGTGCGGGTGCGAGTGCCCGTGCTCACCCTCCATCCGGTACTGGAGCACGTCGCTGATCTCGTGCAGGACGAGCCTGGCCACCTGGTCACGGGCGACCCGGGGAGCCAGGGTCACCACGTGCGGATCGTCCTGGGTGCCGGTGTTCGTCGCCGTGGTCTCGCCGAGGTAGCCGCCTTGGACAGGGCCCACCTGGAACCGGAAGTGCAACCGTCCGAGCAGGTCGGACTCCAGCGTGAGGGTGTCGCCGCCGTGCCAGACCACCCGCCAGGCGCCGCCGACGCCGCCGAAGTCCTCCGGCAGCACCTCCCTGTTGAACGATTCCCGGGCCTCGTCGTAGGTGAGGTCGTCGTCCTCGGCGGGGCGGCCGTCGGCGACGAACCCGGAGTGGGGGATGGGTGAGCCGTGGGTGGAGCGGGGCGTGCCGCCCGTCCCTTCCCCGGTGTCGTCGGGCGTGCCCTTGACCGGCCAGGTGGCCGGTGCCTCGGGCAGGAGGACGCCGCGCCGGTTCAGCTCGTTCCTGAGCTGCTCGGCGAGGCTGGTGACCTTCGTCTCCGCAGCCTGCCGTTCGGGACGTCCGGCGGGTTCGGCGGGGTTCGCGTCCGGTCTCGGCATGGTGCGGTCGTGCAGGGCCCGGAGGTCGATCCCGTGCTGCTCGGCCGTCGCGATCAGGGGGGACGGCAGGCCGGCGAAGCGCCGCCCGAACCCGCCGTCGTCCTCCTGCGCCACCAGCCGGCCGTCCGGGGTGGCGAGGTAGGTCAGCGGCGGGCCGTGTGGTGGCCGGACGGTGATCGAGACGTTCTCGTTCCGGTTCCGGGCGACCAGTTGCGCCTGCCTGAGCTGTTCGTACGGGGAAGTGGCCTGCTGGGCGTCCGGGCTGACCGGGACCGGCCGGACGGCGGCGGCCCGGCCGGGTTCCCCGGCGACCGGCCGCGGGTTCTCGGCCTGTTCGGCGAGCTCCCGCATGACGTGGTCGAAGAGGGTCACGTCGGCGTGGCCCGTCGCGACCCGGACGGCCGCCGCCGGCGGCGTCTGCTCGCTGTTCGGCGGCGGCGAGACCTCGACACGCACGGTGTAGTCGACCCGGAACCTGATCGAGCCGCTGTCGGCCTTCTCGAAGACGCTGGTCTCCCTGCGGTTGCCGCCACCGATCGACATGCCGTCGCTGCCCTGGTTACGGTAACTGCCGCCCATGCCGAACTTGCCGGCGAACGGCAGCCATCTGCGCATGTCGCCGCTGCCGAAGGAGAACCCGGCCGGCAACAGCCTGGTCCGGTCGGTGTTCGCGCCTGTGCTCCACTGCCGGCGGTCGGCCTGCCCGATCTCGAAGTCCTCGCGGCCTTGGGCGATCGTCACGGGCTCCGACAGCACCGCGCCGACGTGGACGCGGGCCGTCCTGCCGTGCCGCATCGGCACCTCGAGCACCATGAGCCCGTCCGCGGCGGTCATGAGTTCGAGGCCGGCGTTCCTGTTGTTGCCGGTCAGGAGCCGGGCGAGGGTGTCGGAGTCGGCACGGGACAGGCGCAGGTTCAGCGTCCTGCGCAGGTGCCGTTCGACGGCCGCGGGGAGGCGGTTCGCCCGGGTGCTCTCGACGATGAAGTTCTCGGGCGGGGGGAAGGGCCGGGGATCGGGCGCGGCGGGTCGTGGAGCGGTGCTCGTGGGCGCGACCATGCCCGGCGGGATGAGCCGGTCGATGGTGCCGGTCATCCGGCGGGTGACCTCCCGCGACCGTGCCGCGGCCTTCCAGGACATCGTGGAGTGCGCCCGCCGGACGGCCGTTTTCAGGGGCGAGACGGTCTTCGTGGCCGGCGTCGAGCTCACCCGCCGTACGGAGACGACGAGCGTGATGTCCTGGCGCACCTCCGTTCTGGCCCCTGCGAACGACGCCGCGCGCTGGAGCCGGGTCTCCTGGAGGTTGCTGGCGCCCGTGGCGCCGCGTCCACGGCTGGTGTTCGCGGACCCCGACTCCGGCAGCTCCGCCAGCGGCCCCTTGGCGCTGGGGGTGGCGGTCAGCCTCGACGACTCGGAGACGTTCTCCTCCCGCATGGTGTAGAGCTGGAGGATCTGTCCCAGGTCGAAGACCTCGCCCCGATACCGCGCGTTCTCGCCGAGCTCGGCCCGTACGGTGATCTCCAGGATGTCGGTGGTCCCCTCACCCCTGACGGGATACACGGCGGGCGGGGAGTCCGGGTCGAGCAGCGTGTCGATCTTGCCGAGCCAGGAGGTGCCGGAGAAGTCGGTGGTCAGCGCCCGCCACAGGGAGGTGTCCGCGTCGAACGCGCCCGGGGCCACCGCGTCGACCGCCTGTCTGATCTCCTCCAGCAGCTCCACCTCGACGCCCGGACGGTCCTCCGGGTGAAGGGTGACCCCCTTGACGGTGCTCATGCCGACGGCGTCCTGGTACGTCGGCGCGAGCGCGGCGGCCACCTCGCCGTTCTCCAGCCGTCGGGCCGCCGCGCGCAGCTGCTCCCGGACGTGGTCGAAGAACTCCGGCCGGCTCAGCATGCGCTCACGGGTCTCGGCGTCCGTCTCGCCAGGCTGTCCGGGCGGAACCCCGGGCGGCATCATCTCGGCCAGCCTGTGGGAGGGGAACAGCGCGAGGAGTGCGGCGAGGACTCTGCCGGTGCTGTGCCCCCAGCTGAGCGGGACGCCGGGCAGGGTGGTCAGGCCCGGGACGCCCGACGGGTGCGCGGCCCGCGCCTCGGCCAGGTCCCGCAGGTACTTGTCCATGAATCTGACCGCTACCCGGCGGCCGAGTTTCAGGTCGCCGTTCATGAGGCGTTCGGCCGCGTCGGCGAGCTGGTGCAGCGGGAGCTGTACCTCTTCGCTCGCGTACAGGTCGAGCGCGTCGCGTTCGGCGAGCAGGTAGAGGACGGTGCCGCCGCGCGGCTCGGCCGTCGTCATGGTGATGCCCGACCCGGCGCTCAGCTTTGGGGCGACGTCCATCACGAAGGCGTACTGCTTGCCCGTGTCGATGGTCAGCCGCTCAGGGCCGGCGATGAGCTTGCGCTCGTGCGTGGTGGTGCGCTCGCCCGAGAGGCCGCCGCTTCCGTCGATGTCCAGGCCGCCGGGCACCGACTCCCCTCGGGATCCTCCGGCGTTCCACGGGATGGACCTTCGGGTGGAGCTGCTGTGGGAGCCGAGCGTGAGATTGATGTCGCCGACCAGCAGGTCGGTCGCGGTCAGGAAGCGGGACTCGCCCGGCCTCAGGTGCAGGTCGACCGGCTGGTGCTCCCGCCTCCCGGCCGCCGACTGGGTGTCCACCCCGGTCCGGTGGCCGGAGGTGAACACCTCGGGGTGGCTGATCAGGCTGCGTACGTTGAAGAAGGCCGCCAGATGCTGGAACGCGGGCGAGGAGCGGTCGAGTGGCTTGGCGAGCATGTTGGCGACGGCCGTCGCCAGATCGCCGACGTCGAGGTGGGCGACGGTGGCCAGCCGGAGCGCCGACCGCGAGGTCGGATGACGCGGGCCCGCCGGCCGAGGGTACCCGTCGAACGACGGCGCCGGCGGCAGCAAGTCGGCGGGCAGCACGATCCGCGCCTCCCCGGCCTGCCCCGTCACCACGGGCAGCGCTGTGTTCGCCCCGGTCAGCCGCTCGACCTGGAGGGTGTGCGGGATGCGGAAGACCGCGCTCTGCCCGCTGCCCTCCAAGAGCTTCACCTGATTGACGGTGCTGCCCGTCGTCTGCTCGCTCTGGAGGACCTCGCCGACGCCGGCGGACGTCCTGAACGCGCCGGGATCGGGGCCGAGGTCGTTCAGGGCGACGTCGGCCGCGCTCTGCCCGGACCGCGACGAGGCCCGGTTCCGGGGCGAGGCGTCGGTGTCCGACCCGATGTTCAGGTTCACCACCGGTTCGGCGCTGGTCACCCCCGTGTAGACGGCGTTGTCGAAGTCCTGCCGCAGGCTGATCCGCAGGGTGTAGTGCTCGGCCGCGAGGCCTGGCCGGTGATGGACCAGGTTGACGATCAGGCCCGCCTGGGCGGCCTGGTCGTAGCCGGTCTCCAGACGTTCGGCGGAGAACTGCTCGGCGACCAGTTGCTCGTTGGCCATCTGGCTCGCCCTGACCGAGGCGTCGGTGGAGTACTGGGGGACGCCGTTCCGCAGCCGCGGCAACACGCCTTCGCGGCGCAGGTACGCCTCGACCTCCGCCCGGACCTGGTCCATGCCGGTGATGCGCTGCACCAGCCCCGGGCCCACGCCGCGGAGCTGTCCCGGCTTCCTTCCTGACCAGGTGGGCAGCGCGTCGACTCTGCCGGGCGGGGGCATCTTGACGGGTTCGCCCCTGAGCACGACGTTCCCGTCCGCGTCGTGCCCGACCTGCGCGGCGGCGGCGACCGGCAGGCCGTAGTGGTAGGCGTCCGGCTCGGGGATGCGGAACAGGCCGGTGCTCGGGTCGGAGTCGAAGGTGACCGGTTCGTTGCCGTCCATCTGGACCGTCACCGTGTGCACCACGTTCAGGAGGTAGCCCTGGGTTTCCCCCGCCCATCGCTGCACGCTCGGATGGATGGCCACGCTCGTCACGCTGTCGGACGTCGACGCCGCTCCGCCCCTCTCGCCGCCGACGGTGAACTCGCCCTCGTTGGCGTCCACGGGCTGGTCGGCCTCCCGCGTGGTGAGGCCCACGCTGCCGCCGCCCCCACGGCCGCGGTTGTCGGAACGGCTCTGACCCGCCTGGGAGAACCCGTTGCGCAGCCGCTCCTGGTGGTGCTTCTTGCTGGGGCCGCCGACGAGCGTGGCCCCGGGAAGCACGGTCGTGCGCACCGTCACCAGGCCGCGGATCCGGCCGTTCACGGTGATGGTCCGGCGCAGTCCGGCCGGATCGTTGATGGCCACGCCGAGATTGCTGGGCAGGTCCTCGGTCATCAGCGTGATGATCTGGTCGCGGGCGACAGGGCTGAGCACGTCCGACATGAGCAGCTCGGCCAGCGCGCGCAGGCCGGTCAGCCCGGTGACGACGTGCTCAGGGAATGGGGGGCTCCGCCGGCCGGCCTCAAGCAGGTTCGCCGGAGGGTCCCTGAGGTAGGTCTGCGAGATCCAAAGGCTCTGACGCTCGGCCTCTCCGGCGGGCAGCGACTCCGCCAGCGGCGCGCCGGACGCCGTGTGCAACTCCACGTTCCAGGCCGCCCTGGCGGTGAACATGGTTGCCATGCCGCGGTCGTCCTCGACGTTGCCGCCCTGCCAGTTCTCCTGGGCCCAGGTGGAGAAGGAGTCGCCGGCGTCCGTTTTCACCTTGACCCTCAGGACGCCGAACGCGGCGATGAACTGAAGAACCGGCGAGGACGAGTCGCGCAGGTTCCGCCGGACGTAATCGATGATGTCCCGGTCGAAGGAGAACCCGCGTGAGCGGCCGGTGGTGTCGGTGGACTTGCCGCCGCCCTGCGGGAGGTTCCCGAGCATGGTCTCGGAGTGGGTGGCGGCCGGTCTCGCCACCTCCATGAGGTCGTCCAGCGTCAGCCGGATGCGCAGCTCCGCGCCCGTGGTCGCGTTCAGGCGCAGGAGCAGGCCGTCCGGCGAGACCGCGCTGTGGAAGGCCTGGCGGATCGCCCACCGCAGCTCCTCCTCGCCGAACCGCACGGGTACGTTCCGCTTCGAGAGCATGTCGTTGACCAGCGCGGTCAGCGGGGCCAGGTTGGCGATCGGGCCCGCCGCGTAGGCCGCCAGCAGGGCGTGCGGCGACGGAAGGGCCGCCCGGCGGGCCGCGTCGTAGGCGTCCGAGCGGCTCCGCAGCTCGCGCAGCGCGGCTTCGACCTCGGGCGTTCTGGGACTGTCCGGCCTGTTCACGCTGCTCAGGGCGGCCAGCGCCCGGCCGGAGGCGTCGAGCGCCGGGTCGGCGGCCGCCGCGGCGGTGGCGTACCGCTCGGCCGCGCGGGCGTGGTACTCGTAGGTGGTCGCCGCCACCTCGGCGTTCAGCATCTCCCGGCGTGCCCGCTCGACCGCGCTGTCGTCCTCACGCTCGCGGTGCAGGGCCGCCTGTGCCCAGGCGTTCTCGGCCTGGTCCCAGGCCGCCTCGGCCTGGCGCTGGTGGTGGATCCTGAGCTCGATGTCGTGCCGCCGGGCCTCCTCCAGCCTCCTCTCCTCCTGCTCGACCGTCCTGCTGAGCTCCGACAGCGCGGTGGGCGGCGGCGCGGGCACCGTGAAGGGGGGCGGTGTCGCCGGCGGCAACGCGGCGATGGCGTCCTGATACGTCTTCATGGCCGTGGTGGCCGCGTCCGCGCGGGCGCTCAGCGTGGCGTGGTCGACCGGCTCGCCCGCGAGCACTTTGTTCAGCAGGCCGGTGAGCTCCTGGTGGGCGTCGCGGGCGGCGATCGCCAGCCGCTCGGCCGCCTCGTGCTGCGCGGCGATCCGGTCGAGGGCCGCCGCGGTGGCCCGCCACCTGCGAGCGCCCTCCAGGTCGTGGCGCCTCAGCGCGTCCGCCGCGAGGACGGACGGCCCGCTCGCCGCGTCGTTGTAGGCGCGCACTGCCGCGCGCTGCGCCGTGACGACCCGGCCGATCCCCTCGATGGCGGTACGCAGGGCCAGGGCGGCGGCCCGCCGGTCCGACGCGTGCTGGAGGAGGTCGGCCAGCAGGCCGTCGATGTCCTGGGCGCCACGCGCGTTCGCCAGATGTTCCTGGGACGTCAGCTGACGGTAGTACTCCTCGTGGGTGGCGCCCAGGCGGAGCAACTGCGAGGCGAGCGCGTGCGGCGGGTTGATCAGGATGCGCCGCGCCCGCCGCGTCTCATCGAGCAGCACCTGGTAGGTGTCGGCGGCCCGCACGGCGGAGTCGGCCGCGGCCCGCCGGTCCGCCTCCGTGCCCGGTGAGCGCCGCGCCGGGTCGGTGAGCTCGGCGGCGGCCGCGCGCAGCGCCGCGGAGTGCGCGCTGAGCGCGTCCGGTCCAGGGGCCTCGGGCAGCGTGGGCACGAGGACGGCCCGGTCGGCCTGTTCCTCGTACCGCGCCCGGAGCCGGTGGGCCTCTTGTAGTGCCCTGGCGAACTCGACGCCCGCCCGGCCGGGAGCACTGGCGGCCGGCGCGAGCGACTGGACGGTCTCGTACGCGGCCCTCGCCTGGGACACCGCCGTCAGCAGCGGCCCGGTGCCCATGTCGGTCACCGTCATCGCCTGGAGCTGGAGGTCCAGCTCGACGCGCAGGAGCCGGTCGACCTGCCGCGACAGCGCCTGGTCCAGATCCCGTACGAGCCGGTCGACGGCCTGGTCGTGGTCGAGGAGCAGGCCGACCAGGTCGTTCGCGGACCGCTGGACGGGCGCCGGGTCCGCGCTGGGCCCGTCCAGCAGGCCGCGGGCTTCCAGGATCGTGTGTACCGCCGCCCGCTCCTGTACGAGGGCCGCCCGCTCGTCGCCGCTCGTCTCGCCGATGCGGCGGTTCAGGAACTCCAGCTCGCGACGACGGGCGGTGAGGCACTCGTCGTGCCCGTCCCGACGGGTGATCAGGCGGCGCATCAGGTTCTGGCGAGGCTCGCTCCTGGCGTGCAGGGTGTCCACGATCTCGTGCAGCACCAGCCTGGCCACCTGGTCGGGGGCCACGCCCGGAGTCAGCCGCACCTGGTTGACGTTGCCCGGCTGCACCACCGTACGGCCGAGCCGCCCGCGCGAGACTCTGCCCACCTCGAAGGTGAACGTCTGGTCGGGCAGGCCGTCGACCTCGACCACCAGCGTGTCCGGGGCGGTCCAGCGCAGGCCGGTGACCTCCCTGCCGAGGTCGGCGGCCTGGACCTCGACCTCGAACGCCGCCCGTGCCTCCGCCACGGTGAGCACCGGCACGCCGCGCTCGCGGAGGTCGGCCATGAACCGGGTGCCGTCGAGGGGCCGGCCGCTCACCTCCCTGTTACGAGCTCTGCCGATCAGCCTGGCGACCAGGGCGGGGCCGGGCGTGTCGGTCTGGGGGCCGGGCTCGGCGGGGGCGGGGTCTGTCTGGGGGCGTGGTGCGGTGCCGAGGATGGCCGATGTCTGAGCCGTGGTGAGGGTGCCGGGGGTGGCGGCGTCCTGGGGGGTGCCGGCGGGGTCGGGCGTCCGGGCGGAATGAGGCTCCCCAACGCTCCGCGGCTCCCCGGTCCTCGCCGGCTCACCGGCCGTATCCGGGTTGCCGGGCGTGCCGGGGGTGTTGTTCGTCTCCGAAGTGCCGGCCGTGTCGCGGGCGCCCGTGGTGTCTTGGGGGCCCTTGGCGTCAGGGGTGCCGGTCGTGTCCTGGCCGCTGGGGGTGCTGTCCGGGGCGCTGTTCCCGTCCTGGGGGCCGGCCGGGTTCTGGGGGCCGGTGGTGTCGGGGCCGGTCGTGTCGGGGGCGGTGGTGTCGGAGCCGGTGGGGGCGGGACGCGTGCCGGCAGGCGGCTGGTCGGTCGTGGGCGCGGGCTGCTGATCTCCGGTGGGGGAGGTGTCCTGCGCGCCCGGCGGGGACGCCGGTCGCGCGTCCCGGCCCGGGTCCTGCTGGTCTTGGGGCCGGTCCTGCTGGTCCTGGGACTGGCGGGCCGGTGCCGGGGGAGCGGGGGAGTCCAGGCGGGGTTCGGCGTCGTCGGCGGGCCGGGGGCGGGGTGCCTGGCTGGTGTCCGGGGTGGCTTCCGTCGTCGGCGTGGTCCGGGTCGGCTTGTGCCCGGGAGGCGCCGGTTGGGTGATCGTGCTGGTGGTGCGGTCACGTCTGGTCCCACCCGAAGGGTCGCCCGGCTGCGGGAGCAGCGGCCCGGCATCGGGCGAGCCGGCCGGGGGATCCGTCCTGGGCGAGAGGTCCCCGAGGAAGGGGCCCGGCGTGATGGGGGCCGTGTCGCGCTGGGCCGCCGCCGCGGCGAACACCCTGCTCAGCGAGGTCACCGGGGTGGCGACCGCGGACAGGACGTGCAGGTTCGTGGGGGCGAGGGTGTTCGTCCGTCCCGCGCCGCTGAGAAAGCCGCCGTAGAAGCCTTCCGCGCCCGGTAGCGCGAACTGGTCATAGACGACGTAGTTGGCGACGATGCTGCCGGCGGGCGAGGCGAACATGTTGTTCAGACCGGTGTTCAGCGCACGCCCGGGGAAACGCAGGAACGCGTTGCCGACGCCGCGCTTGTCGCCCGCCATCCTGTTCAGCCGCGTGATGCCGGGCAGGTCGTTGGCGAAACGCGACATCGGCTCGCCGAGCTTGGTGCCCGCGATCGCGCCGGCGCCCGCGCCGATCGCCGCCGCCTTGACCTTCCGCCAATCCACTGTGTCGCGGGTGCCCATCTTGATCTGCTGGATCTGGGTGGTGACGTCGATGAGGAGCTCTTCCCCGATCTCCTCGAACAGTTCCACCGCCAGTGCCCCGTTGAGGAACCGCCCCGCTCCGGCTCCGGCGAGTCTGGAGATCTGACCGCTCCGGGCGACCGCGCCCGACCTCGCCGCCGCCAACGCCAGCCGTTGCATGAGCAAGGCGATCCTGGATCCCCCCGCCACGCCCGCGCTGCGCAGCATCAGGCTCGCCAGCGGGAAGAAGCCCGCGGCGATCAGGGCGGTGAACGCGGCGATCACCGCGATCCAGAACGCGACGTTGATCGACAGCTTGGTGTACTGGGTCTCGCGGGCGAAATTGTCGACCATCCTGGCGTAGGAGAAGGACTCCTGGGCCTTGGCGACCACGCCGGCCTTGTCGTCGTAGAGCTTGGCGAGCCGCTTGAAGATGACCGGTTTGGCGGGAGACTGGAGGCTGCCGTTCAAGGTCTGCACGGTGGCGGAGGTCGGGTCGAGCGTGCCGATGAGCAGGTTCATCAGCTTGACGTACTCGACACGGAGCTCCCAGAGCCTGCTCTCACTGCCCTCGGGCCAGCTCTGACCCGCCGTGAGCAACGGGATCAGATGGTGGACCACCCAGTCGGGCAGCGCCTCGGTCCGCCAGACGGGCTGCACGTCCGTGGTGGCGATCCCGCCGTCGAACGCGCCCGTGCCGCCCGCCGGCTTGCGTGCGTCGTTGACTTCGGCATCGCCCTTGCCCGCCATCATGCCCGGCGGTAGGGATTCGTCAGGCCCAGCTCGATCGCCTGCTCAGTGGTGAGCGTGTTGGAGACCGTCGCCCGCAGCAGCGGCCCGGAACCGGAGATCTCCTTGATCAGTTCTTCGGTGTCCCGCAGGAACCTCTCCGGGCCCCCGCCGGCCAGGTAGGTCTTGCTGAAGGAGCTGCCGTCCGGCCCGCCGCCCTGCGGCCAGGCGGCGTTCAAAGCCCGGATCCGTGCCGCGATGGCAGGCCAGGCGCCGGCCAGGTCGGTCGCCATGGCGTCCCACTGGTTCAGGCTGGCGCTGATCGGTTCGCGGATGTGCACGTCCGCGCGGTCGTCGGCGGTCATCGACGGCGTTTCTCGTCCGGCGCCTGGCCGGAGAGCTGGTCGAGCACGGTCTCCAGATCGCCTTCCAGATGAGCGCGTAACTGCTCGGCCGGCACGACCGGTTCGAAGAGTTCGACCAGCTCGTCCAGAGCTTTGGCGGTGGCCCGATGGATGGTGTCGGTGATCGCGTCGGCCAGCCCCCTGGCGTTCGGGCGGCGGTACAGGCGGGGGTCGAGGTCGAGCCTGACCAGCTCGCCACGGACGCCGACCGTGGCCGAGACGAGGCCGTCGGCGGACTTCTCGGTGATCCGGATCGTCTGGGCGCGGGCGTTGAGATCGGCCGCCTCGCGCTGCATGCGCATGAACGTCTCGCGTAATTCGTCGGCGTAGGCCTGGAGCCCCACCACGTCAGCGTCTTCGTTCAAGGTCCCCACCCCCTAACTGGAGCGAATATAACAACAACCTCATAGGGCCTGAAAGGATCAAGAGTGATGTTGTTCATCAGATGCTCACAATGACCACAGCCTCCTCGCTGAGCTCCGACACCTCGTCCCGCTTCACCCAGCCGCGGTACACACCCCGCTCGACCCGCTCCAGCCCGAGGCTCGCCGCCTGCGGCGCATTCCCGCCGGTGTACTCGATGAGCAGCTCCGTCTCCTGCGCCGTCTCCCGTTCCCCATGCACCAGGAACGGGGCGCCGCGCCACTCGCAGACGGTCCTCACGTGCCAGACCGCCGAGCAGTCGGTTGCCGGAACCGCGCGCACGTACCGACCGGGCGCCACCTCGTCGAAGCCGTCCGCGGGGGTCGTGGCGTACAGGCGCATGAAGACGCGGCCCTCGACCAGGTCCGGCGACGCCTCGTACTCGGTCTCCGCCCAGCGGGCGCGGTAGGACTCCCGGCTCACGCGTCCTCCGTCAGCTGCCAGTGGCCGTGGTCGGCGTCGTACCTGGCCTGAACACGCTCCTTGCCGTCGTCCGCCAGCTCCACGATCTCGGCGCCGTGCGGCAGGCCGACACCGTCGATCTTGTACTCCCGGATGGTCTCGCCCGGGTTCGGCACCAGTCCCATGCCGACGAACGGCGGCTCCTCGATCACCCAGCCCGCCATCGCCGTCCGGCCGCGCTCGTCTGTGCCGCCGTATGGGGTGCGGTAGAGCTCCAGCCCGATCGCCGGCCAGCGCAACAGGTTGACCGCGCCCTCGTCGGTCAACGCGTCCTCCTGGAGCAGCGCGTCGGCGAGCACGGACGGGGTCGCGATGTGGGCGACGTCGAGGGCGTGATGGCAGTAGCCGGAGACCCGCGGCCGGTCGTCGCGCAGCAGCTCCAGGACCTGCGCCGCCTGGAGCAGCTTCTGCACGATCGGGAGGCCGCTGTCCGGCTCCGCTGTCAGGTCCTGCTCCAGCGTGGGCACCGCCAGCCTGGCGACCGTGCCCGGTTCGAGCAGGAACGACGGCTCCAGCCCCGGGTTGACAGCCAGGCCCCAGCCGGGATCGGGCCAGCCGGCCGCCAGCTCGACCAGCGACAGGACCCGGAAGTGCTGTACGGCGCCGCCCGTCGCCTCCCGCATCGCCTCCGCCGAGGTGTACACCGCCAACCACACCCGGTCCGCCGCGGGGAGCGTCGGCCAGGCGATCGGCTCCTCGCCCCTGGCGGCGGCGTCACCGACCGGGCAGGCGAAGTCGGCGAAGCGCAACAGCGCGAGACAGGTGGTCAGGTCGTGCCGGCCGTGCGCCTCCTGGAGCCGCTCCTCGAACGCGGTCGGTGCCTGCATGGCGCCACCCTAGTAGCTGCGCCCGCCTTCCCTGTAGGTTGCGCGTGTGACGGATCGGCCGGTTGCCCGCACCCGCGACGAGGCTCTCGTGTACCTCGACCTCAATCCGTGCGCGTGCGGCTCAGTGGAGACCGAGTGGGACAGCGGCGTGGTCAGTGTCGAAGGCGCGCTGGTCAAGTGCTACGCGGGCGACTGCACGACGTGCGGCGCCGCGCGGGAGTATGTGTTCACGCTGCCCAGGCGCGAGGTTCTGCCCGCCGGCTGGCCGACGTTCGGGGGGCCGGAACCGTCCGAGCTGCTCGACGCCGGAGAGTGGATGTGGCTGGCCGACCTCACGGCCGGCAACGTCCCCGACGACCCGGAGGACGCTCGCCGGGCGCTGTCCATGGCGCGCTCGGCGGTGGAGGAAGTGCTCAAGTTCATCCCCGAAGGGCAGGACGACGTTCCTGACGAGGCGTTCTGGTCCGTACGCGGCCGGGAGGTACGCGCCGCCGAGCCTCCTCGCTTCCGCCGCGAACGCCTGCTGGTCGTCAGGGACACCTACCTGGACCTGGCCGGGGAGGCTCGTGTCCGCTGAGGGCAGCGGTGGTCGCTCGGCTGATGCCGTAGACGTCACCCGGGCCGAGCCGCCGGCCCGGCTCCGTAGCCGATGTGCCGGGGACGAGGTGCCCCTGGCCGATGTGGCCACCACCTACCGCGTCGGACGCTCCACCATCCATGGCCCAGAAACCACCGGGTAGAACGATCGGCGCAGGGGGCGCGGGACCGGCGAGCTCTCGCCGGCCTCAGCGACCAGTTCGCGCAGGAAGAAGCCGATCCCGACCGGCGCTCGGCAGCCGGGGACGCCTCCGGCGTCATCGTCGCGCGTGGCTGTCGTCCGCCTCTGACGTGGCGCGGGTCAGGGCCTCGTGCCGGTAGTCCTTGGGCGGCAGGCCGTACTCCGTTCGAAAGTATCTGCTGAGGTCGGCGGCGCGGATGAATCCCCAGCGGGCGGCGATGACATGGATGGGCTGCCCGGCCAGGCTCGGATCGGCCAGGTCGGCGCGGCAGCGTTCCAGGCGGCGGCGGCGGATCCAGGCCGTCAGGGTGGTGCCCTGACGCTGGAACAGCAGTTGCAGGTAGCGCACGGAGATGTGGTGCCGGTGGGCGATGGTGCGGGGTGTCAGGTCGGCGTCGGCGAGGTTGTGCTCGACGAACGCCCGGATGCGCGCCATCAGGGCGAGTTGCCGGGTCTCGGG